>CALFIY010000049.1 GCA_937877595.1 uncultured Prevotella sp. | reverse complement strand
GAAATACGCAAAACTGACGGCAAATCGAAGGGGGTAGGAGGGTGTAAAACGTCGTCTGGCGACCTCCTGAAAGAGCTCGTTTTCTTCATTCTTCATTGAATTTTGTTCTATTTGCCTCGCCCTCGCGAGGCAATTTTTTTCGCATAAAGCCCTATGTCCAAAGGGCTTGCCCTGGAATCTCATGCGCTGAGATTTGCGCAGAATTTCTCTTTCGCCCTTACGTCGGCAAATATCGCAAGGATTCAAAAATCGCCGAATTTAGCTCTTTGGCGATTCGGCTTTCAAATCTCTAAATTTCACACTTCCGAATCCCAGATTCGGCATTCCCGATCCCGAAAACTACGAGTTCGGATTTCAAAAACTAAATCATCTGCCTCCACTTGGCAGTTTGCAGTTTCGAATAAACGATTGCTAAACATGAATATACCGATTCGTATAGATGGATGAATATTCATTCTCGATTCAGGACAAGTAATAAACGTATAGCAACCTGACATTTATGCTTATTTAATAAAACATTGCTGTAGTAGTAAACGGTGTATTTGATATACATTTCTGAATATCCGCCGAAAAGGGGTAGTTTAGAGATATAAAACGCTATTACAACCAATGATTTACAATGATTATTTAGAGTGTTTTCTTAAATAGGCTTTTCCTGCTGCACTCTTATCCGTGTTTTGGCATTCCAAATCCTTTGGCGTGTAGACTTTTGAGCGTACTGCTGTGTGTTCTTGGCCTGCGAGACGATGATGCCGCACACCTTGTTCTCGTAGAACGACTGGCAGATACGCACCTCACGCTCGTAGCGCTCCTGACTTGTCGCTACCAGAAGTCTGTATCCCCGAGCCGACGCCTCCTCCTCTATCCCTGTCAGCACGGAGGCGAAATAGTAGTGGACGAAGTCGGGGATTATTACGCCTATCAGCCGCTGGGGCTTGACGCGCGAATGGCGCAGCGACTCGGCCAGCACATTCGGTGTGAAATTGTGCTCGCGGGCATAATGCTGTATCATCTCCCGCCGCTCCTTGGAGATGCGCGGCGAGTCTTTCAGCGCACGCGAAACGGTGGCTACCGATATGCCCAGTTCGCGGGCAATGTCCTTCATGGTGAGTGGCGTGTTGTCGTTCATCGGTTACAGTTGGCTTCTTATTGCAAAAATATCAAAAAATGGCTATCCGTGAGCATCACGAAGCATTATTTTTCGAAACGAGCCAGTGCAAACGTTTGCACAACACTCGCCAATTCCGCCAATACAGCCGTTTCCCCAGCCTGAAAACTCGCATTTTCCGCCAATGCTGCTGCCAGATTTCGTCAGCGCAGTTTTAATTTTTTTAAAAACAGCTGTGACGATTTTAAAAACAGCGCTGGCAAAAATTAAAACAGCGCTGACGAAAATTAAAACAGCGCTGGCAAATTTAAAAGCAGTGCTGGCAGATTTAAAAACAGCAGCGCTTCCGCCACGCATTGCTACCAGCGAAACCACACGGCATACCGGCAATCTGCTACGACTTGCGGATTACGTCACCTTTAATTATTTACGCGCGCGAGGGAAAGAAGGAAATGCAAACGTTTGCATTTAGACAGAAAACAATTTTTATAAAAAATTTGCTAACGAATTAAAACAATTCCTATCTTTGCACTTGATATAAATCAATTTACCTTAATCCGCCAAAACATACAACACAAAAATTTATACATATTACTAACTTAAAACAAAAATGATGAAGCAGGTAAACATTAAGATGCCTCTTAGGATGCTGGCTCTCTGTCTGGGCCTGTTCCTATCGGTAGGAGCCTTTGCACAGATCACTGTCAAGGGCCATGTTAAGGATGCTCAGGGAGAACCCATCATTGGAGCCACAGTGCGCGTAGCGGGAACGCAGACCGCCACGGTGTCGGACTTCGATGGCAACTTCACCCTGAAGGCTCAACAAGGGCAAGACATCACAGTCTCGTTTGTTGGCTATCAGACTTCTACGGTGAAAGCAGCACCAAACGTAGTCGTCACTCTGCGCGACGACCAGACAGTGCTTGAGAACGTGGTGGTCATCGGCTACGGACGAGTAAAGAAAAACGACCTCACGGGATCGGTAACTGCTATCAAGCCCGACGACATGAACAAGGGCTTGCAGACATCAGCACAGGACATGCTGCAAGGCAAGGTGGCCGGTGTCAATATTACTAACGGGGGAGGTACTCCAGGCGGTGGCGCGACAATACGCATTCGTGGCGGTTCGTCGCTCAATGCCTCCAACGACCCTCTGATTGTTGTCGACGGCCTGACGATGGACAGTTACGGAAAAGAAGGCGCTGGCAATGCTCTCTCGTTAATCAATCCTAACGATATTGAGAGTTTCACTGTGCTCAAAGACGCTTCGGCAACAGCCATCTACGGTAGCCGCGCATCTAACGGCGTTATCATCATCACCACAAAGAAGGGCCGCAAGGGACAGAAAGCACAGGTGTCCTACAACGGCAATGTTTCCATTGGCGTAGTGGCCAAGAAACTCGACGTGATGGACACCGACGAATATTTGCCATACATTCAGGACCTTGTGATGCGCGCTCGCGGATATGACGAGGCAGCCTATCTGGCAAGTCCCGAATATGCAAATCTCGGATACTACGATGAGGACGGCAATCACCTTTTCGCCAATACCGACTGGCAGAAAGAGATATACCGCACGGCTATCTCCACCGACCACAACATCACTGTCACCGGCGGACTGAAAAACATGCCTTACCGCGTCAGCGTAGGCTTCACCGACCAGAACGGTGTCGTCAAGAAGAGCGACTATCAGCGCTATACAGCCAGTGTCAACGTTGCTCCGACACTGCTCAACGACCACCTGACATTTAATATCAATGCCAAGGGCATGTATTCCAAGACCAACTGGAACAATGGCGGTGCCATATACAATGCCCTCTCGATGGATCCCACAAAGCCCATCCACGCCACGACAGCACAGATGCACGATGCATTTGGCGGCTACTGGCAGTGGTACAGCACCGGAACGTGGGCCGACACTGAGTGGACAGCCAACAAGAACTCGCTCGCACCGCAGAACCCTGTCGCTGCTCTTGAGCAGTATGAAAATACCGGAAAGACCAACTCGCTCGTTGGCAACGTGGAAATGATCTACAAGGTGCACGGTTTTGAAGACCTGCAACTGCATGTCAACGGCGGTATGGACATCACCAGCGGCAAGTCGACTGCCGAGCAGAGCCCATACAGTTTTGACAACTACTACTACGGCTACCACTCCAACAGCAAGACCAATACCTACAACCTGCTGCTCAATATGTATGCCGATTATGCCAAGGAACTGGGCAAACATAACATCGGACTGATGGCTGGTTACGAGTGGCAACACTTCCACAAGAAAAACGAATACCACAGTTACGGTCTCTATCCGATGACAAACACTGAGACTCCGGGAGAATACTATAACGAGTCGAAACCGGCCAACTACGAGACAGAAAACTACCTCGTCTCGTTCTTCGGACGCTTCAACTATACATTCGCCAACCGCTACATGCTCACCGCTACGCTGCGTGCCGACGGCTCGTCGCGCTTCAACTGGCTCGACGATGCTGACAACCAGCAGTGGGGCGTTTTCCCATCCGTGGCACTGGCATGGAAGATCAACGAAGAGGCTTTCCTGAAGAACGTCAAGTGGATGTCCGACTTCAAGTTGCGCCTCGGCTGGGGTATCACTGGTCAGCAGGAAGGTATAGGCGACTACACATATATCCCGACATACACGCCAAACCTCAAGGCAGCCTACTATGACGTCTTCGGCAGTGGTGAGACAACCCGCCCGGATGCTTTCTATCAGGCCCTGACATGGGAGAAAACCACAACGTGGAATGCCGGTATCGACCTCAGCGTTCTCAACGACCGCCTGTCGTTCAATCTCGACTTCTACCACCGCAAGACCACCGACCTTATCAACAGCGTCGTCCTGCCTGTTGGTACCAACTTCTCCAACAAGATCAACAAGAATATCGGCTCGCTCCACAACACCGGCCTCGAATTTGCAGTCAACTGGCGCGCCATCCAGAAGAAGAATCTCTCATGGCAGTTGGGCTACAACATCACTTGGAACAAGAACGAGATTGATGAACTCGTAGGCGGCGACGAAGACTACAAGATACTGCACGGCGGAATGGCAGTAGGCGACTCCGGCTCTGACGGAATAAAGGCCTACCATGTGGGACGACCCGTAGAGGCTTTCTACGTTTACCAGCAGGTTTACGACGCTGACGGACAGCCAATCTTCGGACAGTATGTAGACCGCAACGGCGACGGCATCATCACCTCCAGCGACCGCTACTTCTACAAGAAATCAACTCCTGACGTCACCATGGGCTTTACCTCGAAGGTAATCTACAAGAAATGGGACTTCAGTTTCTCCATGCGCGCCAATCTAAACAACTACGTCTACAACGGCATAGAGGCCGGAGGCATCTCCAACGTTTCGATAACCGGTCTGTATGTAGGAAATGCATGGCACAACGTATACAAGGATGCTGCAGAGAAGAACTGGCAGGCTACCAACGAGAAGAGCGCACTCAGCGACTACTTCATACAGAACGCCTCGTTCCTGAAACTCGACAACGTCACTCTGGGTTATTCGTTCGACAATCTCTTCAACAGCAAGATCAACGGACGCGTATTCCTCACTGCACAGAATGTGCTCACTATTACGAAGTATAAAGGTATCGACCCGGAAATCGACGGCGGATACGATGGCAGCATCTACCCACGTCCGTTCATGGGAATCCTTGGTCTGAGTTTGAATTTCTAAACCTAAAAAAAGGATACAACTATGAAACTTAACATAAAAACCATAATTCCTGCTGCAGCACTGGCCTGCTCGCTGGGCTTCACCGCCTGCGTGAACGACCTGCACGTTGACAACATCAACCCGCAGCAGACGGCAGAATATACCGAAGAGCAACTGCTGAACAAGATATACAGCAGTTTCACTCTTACAGGACAGGAGGGCCCAAGCGGCAATCAGGATATCGCCGACCAAGACGAAGGCCGCTCCAACTACTACCGAATGATGTGGGAACTAAACGAGTTTACCACCGACGAAGCAAGTTGGGTCTGGCTCAACGATACCGGTATTCCAGAACTGTTGCATAACAGTTACGACGCAAGCAATGCTCGCACCATCGGACTGTACTACCGCATGTTCTTCACCATTACTCTCTGTAACTACTACCTTGACCAGCATCCTGCCGACGGCACTCCGGAAAATGCCAAGCGCCGCGCTGAAGTGCGCTTCATCCGCGCCTACAACTATTTCAGCGTGATGGACCTCTACGGCAATGCTGCCTTCGTGGAACACGTTAGTGTCGACCCAGGCGTGCGCTACACACGCGCCCAGTACTTCAGTTTCATAGAGAGCGAACTGAAAGCCATCATCAGCGACCTCGGCACTGCCGGCTCGATGAAGTATGGCCGCGTAGACCGCGTGGCTGCACAACTGCTGCTGGCCCGCCTCTACCTGAACGCTGCTGTCTACACTGGAACTCCACGCTGGAGCGAAGCCAAAGACTACGCCGACCAGGTTATCAACAACGGATACTACCATCTGAACCTTACTGGCGCCACCAATCCTGTAACAGGAGAAGTCTACAAGCCATATCAGATGCTGTTCCTTGCCGACAACGACGTGAACGGCGCACAATATGAAGACATCTTCCCAATTCTGCACGACGGCATTCGCACACAGAGTTACGGCGGCATGCACTTCCTCGTTCTCTCCACATACTGCAAGACCAGCGAGAGCGACATGGCAGACCTCATTCCATCGGGCACCACCAACGCATGGGGCAAATGTATGCGCGTGAAGGGCAAACTTATTGACATCTTCCTTGGCGAGGGCGTCAACGCTCCGGAGACTGGCAAACTCAGCGACATCATCACTGTTGCCAACGACGACCGCGCCCTCTTCTACGACGGCGGTGGCTACACCCGCTACATCGAAGACGAGACCGACGCGAAGCATGGCTATGCTTGCGCCAAGTTCCGCAACGTGCGCTCTGACGGACAGGCAACGTCAATCGTCGACCAGTTTGTCGACACCGACCTGCCTCTGATGCGTATTGCCGAAGCCTACCTCACATATGCTGAGGCTGAGACACGCCTCAACGGCGAGACTGCCGACGCCGCTGCAAAGATCAACGACCTGCGCTCACGCGCCAACGCTACCCAGAAGACCAGTTACACACTTGAGGACATCCGCGACGAATGGGCCAAGGAGTTCTGGTTTGAAGGACGTCGCCGCATGGACCTCGTACGCTTCAACAACTTTGGCGGACAGTCTGTATACACATGGAGATGGATGGGCAACTCTGCCGCCGGTTCGCAGTTCCCTGCCTACCGCAACATCTTCGCAATTCCTCTGAACGACCTTACCAATAATCCTAACTTGGTACAGAACCCCGGCTACTAAAGTCTATCAACTAAAAAACATCACGAAAAGTATGAAAAAGATATATAAAAGCCTGATGCTGCTGATGGTGGCTGCGCTGCCCATGCTCTTCACCGCATGTGAAGACGACAACGACAGCAATCCCACGCTGACTGTTCCCGAAAGTTTCGTGCTGAACCGTCCGGAGTTTGCAGCCAATAATGTCTACGACCTGCCATCCTCTCAATACGTGAACTTCACTACCACACAGCCTAACTATGGTGGCTGGCCTGCCGCAGTTGGCTATGCCGTACAGTTGTCGCTCGACGATACCGACGCTGAGGGATGGCGCGAACTGAGCACCACCTACACATCGACAAAAATCAATGTGAAGGCAGAGGAAATAAACCTGGCTCTGCTCGACATGTATCGCGCAGCCCACGATGACGCTGACCCAGAAGGAGAAATGGATATATTCGTGCGTCTGCGCGCTTTCCTGCCCGATTCTGGCAACGACTTCGGCGAGGTTTACTCTAACGCTGTAACCATTCGCGTGTTGTGCTACGACACTCCATCTGACGCCACACTGCCTACAGCAGTCTACGTATGCGGCAACTCCATTGCCGACGCATGGAGCACATGGAAGCCGCTGGCTCCTGTATATGGCAAGGACGGTCGCTTCTACACATTAATATATAATAATGCCGACGGCTTCAAGTGGGGCTATAAGGAGAACGACTGGTTTGGCTACGACCTCATCGACGAGATTGACAACCAGGTAGACGGTCTGACCATCACTGCCGCAAGCGATGGAAACATCGTATTCGACAAGGCCGGATGGTACACTCTCGAATTCATCACCAAGATTGTTGGCAGCAACGTTCAGGTGAAACTCGTTGTGGCTCCTGGCGCTGCTGGCGTACGCGGTGCCGTTGCCGGCGGAGACTGGGACAATGACCATCTCTTCACTCCAGGTGCCGACAAGGACAGCAACTGGACATACACAGCAGAAGGTGCTGGTGAGATGCGTGCCTACATCGTTGTGCCTGGCGAAGACTGGTGGCGCACAGAGTTTACGTTCTTCGGCGGCGAACTCTACTGGCGTACAGTTGATATTCCAGGCAACTGGGCTTCAGATGTCGGCGATGACTACTCTGTACAAGTGGCTACCGGACAGACGGTGAGCATCAACTTCGACCGCAACACAGGTAGCGTTCAGTAACTTTAATAAACGTAATTTCAATGAATCGTATGAAGAAACATATAATATTAGGTGGAATGCTGCTCTGCGCAGCAGCATTCACCACCTCCTGTAACGAGGACTTCGACGACTGGGCAAGCCCACAGGCCAACGAGCAGGGCTCTGATGCTGCCACATACGGTATCACCGTCACGCCAGGGGCTCAGGCCAACATCGTGATGGACAACACCACAGAGTTTGTAGACATCGCTAACATTGCTGCCAGCAGCGAAGACGTGGCTTCCGTCAGCATAAAGAAGGTGACGGTCAACGGCGTTACACTGCCAGCCACACTTGCTGACGGCGTAATCACCGTGTCTGCCGCACAACTCGACTCTATCGTAGAGATAACGACCCTCGACCGCTCTGCTACTCCTCACACAATAGACATTGTGGCAGACATCAATGCACAACTTGCTACTGGCGAGGCCGTATCGCTCTCCATCACATCGCCAGCCACACTCACTCCTTTCACCGCCAACATTCCCGAGAAGGATGCCAAGGGATACGCTATGCTGGGACAATGGCAAGGCTGGGACCCGAGCAATCCTACATGGATGACCGAGGTGGAGCCTGGCGTATATCAGGCAGAAATCGTTACTACGGCTGAGGAAAACTGGTTTAAGTTCTACAAAGGCTCAGGCTTCGACGAGGCCAGTTTCCCATGGGATGACGTAGCACTGGGATGCGCTGTCAACGGCGACGCCACTTCGCCCAACCTGCTGGTTTGGGCCGGCGACCCACGTTTCGGCGGCTTCCAGACTCCGACTATCGCCGGTGCTGCAGCCTACGTTGTTACTCTCGATATGAACAAGTTCTACTACAAGTATGAACTGAAAGAGAAGAAGTACTATGTCGTTGGCGTACCTAACGGCTGGAGCGACCAAGACAAGAACTGCCTGTTCTATGCTCTCGGCGGCAACCAGTACAGTTACACCACTTACTGGCCAAACCAGTGGAGCCTCAAAATATGGGACGAGGACACCTTCGGCAACTGGGATGCTGCATGGGGCGGCGTTGACGGCTCTACCGATGCTACCGGAACACTTGTCAACAGCAATGCCGGTGCTTTCGGAGCCAGCGAGACTGGCGGCTACTACACGCTGACCATCAACATGGGCACTAAGAGTTACGAATGGACAGCCGTTGCCGGCGAGCCTGCCACATACGAGGCTATTGGCATCATCGGCGGCTTCAACGAATGGAGCAGTGACGTTGAAATGACGCAACTTGAAAAGGCTCCTCACAACTGGTATGCACGCCACACGCTTACAAGCGACACCGAACTGAAGTTCCGCGCCAACCACGCGTGGGATGTCAACTGGGGTGGCGACGGCAGTGCTGCCATCAGCGAGGATGTCTACTATACTCCTGTTGGAGGCAGCAACATTGCTGTTCCTGCCGGCACGTACGACTTCTATCTGAACGACATTACAGGTCAGTTCTGCATCGTGCTGGTTGCTGAATAACAGCATCACGCAGAATTTGCACCATAGAAACTATCGGGCGGTTCCCCTGACGGGAGACCGCCCGATATTGTATTTCAGCATTTATTTTTTTGGCAGTTGCGAAATAATGTCTACCTTTGCAGCCAACACATTATATATAATAAGGACTACAACAGTCAATAAAACAAATGATTACTTTTCTGCTGAGCCTTGTGGCTCTTGTTGTGGGCTATGTTGTCTATGGAAAATTCGTGGAGCACGTCTTCGCTCCAGACAACCGCACGACGCCCGCAGTGGCCAAAGCCGATGGAGTAGACTTTATAGTATTGCCATCGTGGAAAGTGTTTATGATCCAATTCCTTAACATTGCTGGAACAGGACCTATCTTTGGCGCCATAATGGGCGCCAAGTTTGGACCGGCGGCCTACCTGTGGATCGTACTGGGCTGCATTTTTGCAGGAGCCACACACGACTATCTCTCTGGCATGCTGTCAATGCGCCACGACGGAGCAGGACTTCCGGAAATCATCGGCCACTATCTTGGGAAATCCACAAAACAAGTGATGCTGGTTTTCTCCGTTTTCCTGCTGATGCTGGTAGGTGCAGTATTTGTTTACAGCCCTGCACTGATACTTGGAAAGATGATGGACGACGGACTGACATGGGTGTATCTTTGGTGTGGCATTATCTTCGTATACTACATCATTGCCACAATGCTGCCGATAGACAAGATAATCGGCAAGATATATCCCGTATTTGCCATATCCATGCTCTTCATGGCCCTGGCCTTGATGGTTGTACTGTTTGTCAAATGGCCAACGCTGCCGGAACTCTACGACGGAATCTACGGCGAAAATTACACATCGCCCATCTTCCCTGCACTTTTCATAACGATTGCGTGCGGAGCCATCAGCGGTTTTCACGCAACACAGACGCCACTTATGGCACGGTGCGTAAAGGATGAGCGAATGGGGCGCCCGCTGTTCTACGGAGCAATGATTACCGAGGGTCTTGTGGCACTCATCTGGGCAACGGTATCTATGTATTTCTTCTATGGCGGAGCAGCATCCGAACTCGGCCAGCCTCTAACGCTGCAAGCCCCTGAAGTTGTGACTGCAGTGAGCAATGGATGGCTTGGCACCATTGGCGGAATCCTGGCACTGCTGGGAGTTGTGGCAGCACCTATCACAAGCGGTGACACCGCACTGCGTTCGGCACGACTCATCATTGCTGAATTCATACATCTTGAGCAGCGCACCATTATGAAGCGCATATGGATTTGCATCCCACTGTTCGCTGCCACTCTCGCACTGCTCTTCTTCAACATCTCCAATCCTGACGGCTTCAACGTGATATGGAGTTACTTCGGATGGGCCAACCAGACTCTTGCCGTATTCACGCTATGGGCCATCACGGTATATCTCGTCCGCAACAACAAGCCCTATTGGATTACCCTGCTGCCAGCACTCTTTATGACTGTGGTATGTTCCAGTTTTATCATGGTATCGAAAAATGCATTTGCATTCGACATCACCATAGGCTATATAGTAGGAGCCATCGCCCTTGCTGTTGCCGTGATATGGTTCATTGTCTGGAAAAGAAAAGATAAGAAAAAGGAAAATAAATACACAGCAATTCAAAAAACTATCCTACGATGAAGAAAATCGCATTGTTTGTCATGGCGCTGATGATGACAGTCGCCGCCCACGCTCAGTTTGAGCAGGGAAAATTCTACATGGGAGCCTCACTGTCGGGCCTTGATTTTAGTTACAACGGGAACCAAAAGGGAAAATTCGCGTTTCAGAGCCGAGTTGGCTACCTTGTCCTTGACGACGTGATGTTTACCGCACAACTTGGCTACGAAAAGCAGAATAGCCTGCCACATCAACTGCAGGCAGGCATAGGCGCACGCTACTATATCGAGCAGAACGGTCTATACCTTGGTGCTTCTGCCATCTATAAACACAATGGCGACTATTACAAGTACGCCAACGGCTCTAACCAGCATTTCAGCGGCTATAAAGACCTGCTCCCCAGCGTACAGGTGGGATATGCTTTCTTTGTCAGCCGCACCGTTACCATAGAGCCAGAGTTATACTACGAACAGTCGTTCAAGAACCACAGCGACTACAGCACTGTAGGATTTAGGCTTGGCGTAGGCGTTTATCTCTTCAAGGATAAAACGCAGAACTAACACAACCCTGTAATTATAAACAACGTATGAAATACAGCGTAGAAGAACTTGTAGAGCAACTGATAGAACTCTCGTTTGCAGAAGACATCGGCGACGGAGACCACACCACACTATGTTGCATTCCAGAGGATGCCATGGGAAAATCACACCTTCTTATAAAAGAAGAGGGCGTATTGGCCGGCGTGGAGGTAGCAAAGCAGGTTTTCCACCACTTCGACCCGTCCATGCAGGTTGACGTGATGATTGGCGACGGCGCTCACGTACGCCCTGGCGACATAGCAATGGTGGTGAGCGGCAAGGTGCGCTCTCTGCTGCAGACAGAACGACTCATGCTCAACATCATGCAGCGCATGAGCGGCATTGCCACCATGACAGCGCGCTACGTAGAGCGCCTGAAAGGCACTGGTGCCCGCGTGCTCGACACAAGAAAAACGACTCCAGGCATGCGCATGCTGGAGAAGGAGGCTGTGAAGATTGGCGGTGGTACTAATCACCGCATTGGCCTGTTCGATATGATACTTTTAAAAGACAATCACGTCGACTTTGCAGGCGGTATCACACAGGCTATCGACCGCTGCCACGACTATCTGAAGCGCAAGGGCCTCAACCTGAAGATAGAGATAGAGGTGCGTTCGTTCGATGAGTTGCAGCAAGTGCTCGACCACGGCGGCGTGGACCGCATTATGCTCGACAACTTCAGCGTTGCCGACACCAAGAAAGCCGTAGACATCATCAACCATCGCTATGAGACAGAGTCGAGCGGCGGCATCACTTTCGACACCATTCGCGACTATGCCGAACAGGGCGTTGACTTTATCTCAGTTGGCGCACTGACCCACTCAGTGAAGGGTCTCGACATGAGTTTCAAAGCATGCTGACAGCCATTATAGCCAGCGTGATGTTGGCCATTGTTCCGGTGAGATATTCTTCACCTGTTGACTACGACATCACGCTGGCCGGCAATTTTGGCGAGCCGCGGCCATACCACTTCCACGGCGGACTGGACATAAAGACAGACAATGTAGAAGGCAAACACGTACGCTCCATAGCCGACGGATACGTGAGCAGGATAACAGTAGGGCTTTATGGCTTCGGCAATGCTGTCTACGTAACCCATCCCGAAGGCTACACCAGCGTCTACGCTCATCTGAAACGCTTCTCGCCAAGGCTTGAGAAGCACATCACGCGCCCGAATGGCCGCGACACTATTGACATTCATTTCACACCACTCGACTTTCCTGTAAGCCAGGGACAGTTGATTGCTATCAGCGGCAACACCGGCCATAGCACAGGGCCTCATCTGCATCTCGAAATACACGATACGCAGACGTGGAACATGCTGGATCCTCTGGATTTCATCGGCCATCTTATCAGCGACAGTGTTGCCCCGCGCGCCCATAGCATCATGGCCTGCCCACTTGCAGGCCACGGCACATTCTGCGGTACATCAAGCATACAGACTTTTCCTTGCGACCGCATCAATGCCGACAGTACGGAAACATCCACGCTGCTTACGGCATGGGGGCGCGTAGGATTTGCGCTCTGGGCCGACGACTACATGCAGGGAGTACACAATTACTACGGCATACGGCAGACCATACTGCTGGTTGACGGCCACGAGGTGTTTCGCTCTGATGTTGACCGCATCCCCACCAACGACAACAGGCAAGTCAACGCATGGGGCGACTTTTCCCACTGGCGACGCAACAGGACCTGGTACATGCGCTCGTTCATCCTGCCAGGCGTTACGCTGCCCATGCTTCATGCCGACAGCAATCGCGGATATGTCGACTTCCATGAAGAGAGGCCATACAGACTGGAGTATTACCTTCGCGACTATTTTGGCAATGAGTCGCACTATGCATTTACCGTTGTGGGCAAGCGCGAAAACATTGCAATGGCAAAAGCCACTGCGCAGCCTTATTGCTGTGGCTCTGCTGTGTTCTGCGATCGTCTTACAACAGTTTCCATGCCAGGCATGACGCTCGTGATACCACCCAGAATGGTTGCGGTCAATACTGCCATCCATACCACGGCAGAAAAAGGACTTCTCTCACCGCGCTATTGTTTCTCTTCCGAACCGCTACCACTTTTTGGGTGTGGCGAACTGAGCATTGCCCTGAGACAGGAAGTTGCAGACCCGTCCCTACTTTACATAGAATGTGACGGCCACGACATCGGCGGCCGCTACAGCAACGGCTGGATAAGTACACCTATACGCGAACTTAGTGCACATTACGAAATAAAACAACGAACCAAAGCAAACTGATATGCTACGACACATTTTCACTCTGGCAGCACTGGCTATGCTTTTCGCACCCCAGCAAGCCGCGGCATGCACAAATCTCATTGTAGGAAAAAAAGCATCTGCCGACGGCTCCGTTATCTGTTCCTATAACGCTGACTCCTACGGAGCCTACATGCCACTCTGTCACTATCCGGCAAGCAAGCATCCCAAAGGCTCAATGCGCAAGGTGTATGACTGGGATACCAACAAATATCTCGGCCAAATAGCCGAAGCCCCGGAAACATACAATGTGATAGGAAACATCAACGAGTGGCAACTCACGATAGGCGAGACGACCTACGGCGGCCGTGAGGAGATGGTAGACACTACCGGTATTCTCGACTACGGCTCTCTGATATACATCACTCTTCAGCGCTCACGCAATGCCCGTGAGGCAATACAGACAATGACAACGCTTGTAGAGCAATACGGCTACTGTTCCGAGGGAGAGACATTCACCATTTGCGACCCCAACGAAGCGTGGATAATGGAGATGCAGGGCTGCTCTTCCGACCGCAAACTGTCGCGCGAGCGCACCGTATGGGTAGCCCAGCGCATTCCCGACGATGCCATCTGCGCCCACGCCAACCAGAGCCGCATAGGACGTTTCAACCAAAAGGACAGTAAGAATGTCCTGTTTTCAAAGAATGTCATACGCTACGCACGCAAGATGGGATGGTTCAGCGGACGCGACGAAGATTTCTCGTGGAAGAAAGCGTATGCTGCACCCGACTTTTCCGGCCGTCGCATCTGCGATGCCCGAGCATGGAGTTTCTTCCGCCATCACAAACAGGGCATGGACCGCTACCTGCCGTGGGTTCTCGGCAAGGACGCGAATGCTGAGGATATGCCGCTGTGGGTTGTCCCCGACAAGAAAGTCTCCGTCGCCGACGTTATGAACGACATGCGCGACCATTTTGAAGGCACGGCTCTCGAAATAGACTCTACCGACATTGGCGGTGGCATCTGGCAGATGCCCTATCGCCCCACACCTCTTTATTTTAAAGTAGACGGCAAGCGCTACTTCAACGAGCGCCCCATCTCAACACAGCAGACGGCCTTCACCTTTGTTTCGCAAATGCGCTCATGGCTGCCTCGCGAGATAGGAGGCTGCCTGTGGTTTGGCAACGATGATGCTGCAATGGTGGCCTACGTTCCGGTCTACTGTTCCATGACCGTTCGCCCTGAATGTTTCAATGCTCCCGATGCCAGCGATGTCAAGTTTTCAGACAAGAGCGCCTACTGGGTTTGCAACTGGGTTAGCAATATGGTTTATCCACGCTATTCGGCACTGTTCCCAGATTTACGCCAAGTGCGCGACTCTCTGCAGAATGCGTATCTCGCACAGCAGCCGATGATAGAGGCTAATGCACGTCAGTGCTACTCCGAATCGCCAGCCAAGGCGGCCCGTTTCCTCAACGACTACAGCGTAAATCAGGCTCAGCGCATGATAGAGCGCTGGCGCCAGTTAGCAGTATTCCTCATCGTGCGTCATAATGACATGGCGCGCAAACCCGTGGACAGCGAAGGACGATTCATTCTCAACAAAGAAGGACTTGGCGCCACCGTTGAACGTCCTGGATATCCCACGCCGTTTGCCCGTAAGTTGGCTAAGGAAAGCGGCGAGCGCTATATCGCTCCCACAGAATAACGTCAACAGCAATGAGTACCGTCATCTATCCTTCTCCCATCTTCGGTCCTGTCAGGAGCAGGCGCCTGGGTATTTCGCTTGGCATCAATCTGCTGCCTGCCGACGGCAAGGTATGCTCCTTCGACTGCATCTACTGCGAATGTGGTTTCAATGAAGACCACCGTCCGAAACTACCGCTTCCCACACGTAGTGAAGTTGCTGCTGCGCTGGAAGCAAAACTGCAGGAAATGAAGCAGAAAGGTGAACTGCCCGATGTTCTCACTTTTGCCGGCAATGGCGAGCCCACTTGCCATCCTGATTTCCCCGATATCGTAGGCGACACCATTGCCCTTCGCAACAAATACTGTCCTGCGGCTAAGGTCAGCGTTCTGAGCAACTCCACGATGATCCACCGCCGTGAAGTACACGACGCCCTGATGCTTGTAGACAACAATATTCTGAAACTCGACACCGTAGACCCTGCATACATAAGCAAGGTAGACCACCCATGCGGCACATACGATGTGGCAAAAACCGTGGAGCGTCTGAAATCATTCAATGGGCATGTGATAATTCAGACTATCTTCATGCAGGGAGAGGCCAACGGCGAGTCGGTAGACAACACTGGCGAACAATATGTGCTTCCGTGGCTTGAGGCAATAAAGGAAATCAAGCCACAGCAGGTAATGGTATATACCATCGATCGCGAAACTCCGACACAAGGACTTTTGAAAGCCAGTCGCGAACGGCTCGACGCCGTTCGCGACCGCGTGGAGGCCATTGGCTTCAGTTGCAGCGTCAGTTACTGATGCTGCAACTGCTTTTTCCACAGATGCTGTGCTGCGGCCGCTACAACTGACCAGCCTCAACCATCAGCACTACGCGCTCCGTCAGGCGGTCAATTCCCTCTGCATCGTATTCCTTTTTCAACGATGCTCCGAAAGTCCATGCGAAAGCCTGCCACATTCCTGCTTTCACCGGTCCCATGAAAGCCTGTATCAGTTCGTATCCCGAGGAGTTGCTTTCCCTGTGTATTAGTTTTATTAGCAGTTTTCCCTGCGAATATGTGAGTTGTTTCATTCTCGGCTTATACTGCTTGTAAATGCTTTTTTCCACAAGCCGCATGTGTTCCTCACGTTCCTTTTTTGTCGGCAATGTCTGCAGAAACTCTGCAGTCTCAACCATTATCGCTCTCGCCTCCTTGGCTAACGGCAACACCGTCTTCACGTTTTTCACCAGCCGCATGTATGCCTGCTGCTGACGGCGGTTGCTGAAGGCTATCGGCGGATAGACATACACATTATTCATCTCCATATACTGCACACTGTCGCCGTTTTCCATCACCTTTCCTACCTTAACCATGGGCACAAAGGTGGGGCTGTCCATGTCGGCCTGCCGGCGCCTGTGTCTGTCCTGCGCATTCAGCGACACCGTCAGCAACAGATAGAATGCAATAAAGAAGATGCGTGTCATAATAATATTCTGTCGGCAAAGGTATTTATTTTATCCGACTTACCTTGTCATAACTTTTCTTTTTTTACTGTTTCGCGGCTTTTCCGCTACCAAAAATATTGTAATATTTTGCTTATTACGCTGATAATACGTAATTTTGCAACGTATTATCCCTCTTTGGAAAAAAGAATAAACAAAAAATATTATGGACTACAACTTCAGAGAGATTGAAAAGAAATGGCAGAAGAAATGGGTTGAAAACGGCACATACCGTGTCGTAGAGGACGAGAAGCGCAAGAAATTCTATGTTCTCAACATGTTTCCCTATCCCAGTGGCGCTGGCTTACACGTAGGTCACCCATTGGGATATATTGCTTCTGATATATATGCACGCTATAAGCGTCAGCAAGGCTTCAACGTGCTAAATCCTATGGGCTACGATGCCTATGGCCTGCCCGCAGAGCAGTATGCCATCCAGACGGGTCAGCATCCTGCTATCACTACCGAGCAGAATATCAACAGGTATCGCCAGCAGTTGGACAAGATTGGCTTCTCTTTCGACTGGGACCGCGAAGTCCGCACCTGCGATCCTTCTTATTATCACTGGACGCAATGGGCTTTCCAACGCATGTTCAAGAGTTATTTCAGTTTGAGTTCCAACAAGGCACAGCCTACAATAAAACTGATAGAGCATTTTGAACTGATGGGTACAGAGAACTGCAATGCCCTCGGCACAGAGGAACTTCATTTCACGGCATCTGAGTGGGCTGCCTTCTCCAAGAAGAAGAAGCAGGAGGTGCTTATGAACTATCGCATAGCCTACCTTGCCGACACAATGGTCAACTGGTGTCCACAACTTGGCACCGTGCTTGCCAACGATGAAGTTGTCGACGGCGTCAGCGTGCGCGGCGGATATCCTGTGGTTCAGAAGAAGATGCGCCAGTGGTGTCTGCGCGTGTCTGCCTATGCACAGCGGCTGCTCGACGGACTTGACACCATCGACTGGACTGACTCACTGAAGGAGACACAGCGCAACTGGATAGGCCGCTCAGAAGGTACGGAGATGGAATTCCGTGTTGCCGGCTCCGACGCTCATTTCACCATCTTCACCACACGTGCCGACACCATCTTTGGCGTTACGTTTATGGTGCTGGCACCAGAGAGCGAACTCGTTGAGCAACTGACCACCGCAGAACAGCGTGCCGAGGTAGACAAATACCTTGACTACGTGAAGAAACGCACCGAGCGCGACCGTATTTCAGACCGCAAGGTGACTGGTGTGTTCTCCGGCTCCTATGCCGTCAATCCTTTCACCGACGAAAAGATACCTATCTGGATCAGCGAGTACGTTCTTGCCGGCTACGGCACTGGAGCCATAATGGCTGTGCCTGCCCACGACTCCCGCGACTATGCTTTTGCCAAGCATTTCAACCTTCCCATTATTCCCCTTATCGAAGGTGCTGATGTCAGCGAAGAGAGTTTCGATGCAAAGGAAGGTATCGTTATGAACTCGTCGAGCGAGAAATTCAGCCTCAACGGCCTCACCGTCAAGGAAGCCATTGCCAAGACCAAGCAATACGTCACCGAGACTGGCCTCGGCCGCGTCAAGGTCAACTATCGCCTGCGCGATGCCATCTTCTCACGCCAGCGCTACTGGGGCGAGCCCTTCCCCGTCTACTACAAGAAAGACATGCCTTATATGATTCCTAAGGAATGTCTGCCACTGCAGTTGCCCGAGATTGACGAGTATAAGCCGACGGAAACTGGCGAGCCGCCATTGGGCCGCGCCAAGCAGTGGGCATGGGACACCAAGACAGATAGCGTAGTAGCCAACGAACTGATAGACCATAAGACCGTATTTCCGCTGGAACTCAACACGATGCCGGGATTTGCCGGTTCATCGGCCTATTATCTGCGCTACATGGACCCAAAGAACGACAAGGCACTCGTAAGTCGCGACGCTGATGAGTACTGGCGCTCTGTTGACCTTTACGTAGGCGGTACAGAGCATGCCACGGGCCACCTTATCTACTCTCGTTTCTGGAACAAGTTCCTTTACGACAGCGGATACAGTTGCGAGGACGAGCCGTTCCACAAACTCATCAATCAGGGAATGATACAAGGCCGCTCCAATTTCGTTTATCGCGTGGAGGATGAAGGCAGCGACAAAGGCAAGTTCGTCAGTTTCGGTCTCAAGGACAAGTACAACGTGACCCCTATCCACGTCGACGTGAATATTGTCCAGGCCGACATTCTTGATATCGAAGCCTTCCGCTCCTGGCGCCCTGAATACAATGACGCCGGATTTATCTTGGAAGACGGCAAGTACAAATGCGGCTGGGCCATAGAGAAAATGTCGAAGTCGATGTTTAACGTCGTAAATCCCGACATGATAGTAGAGAAATACGGCGCCGACACGCTTCGTCTTTATGAAATGTTCCTTGGCCCTGTTGAGCAGTCGAAGCCATGGGATACCAACGGCATTGACGGTTGCCACCGCTTCCTTAAGAAACTTTGGGCACTCTATTATGGCAATAGCCGACAAGGCGAACAGGATGGGCTAATAGTCGACGACTCACCGGCAACAGCCGAACAGTTGAAATCAGTACACAAACTGATAAAGAAAGTAAGCCAGGACATTGAGGCCTTCTCTTATAACACCAGCATTTCTGCCTTTATGATCTGCGTCAATGAACTCAGCCAGCAGAAATGCCGTAACCGCGAACTGCTGAAAACGCTTGTAGTGCTGATAGCCCCATTTGCGCCACACATAGCAGAGGAGTTATGGGAAGTTCTTGGCGGTACGGGCTCTGTTTGCGACGCTGCATGGCCTGCGTGGGACGAGCAGTATCTTGTCGAGAACAGCGTCAAGATGGGCGTAGCCTTCAACGGCAAGACACGCTTCGACATGGAGTTTGCTGCCGATGCCGACAACGCCACCATCCAGCAGGCTGTACTTGCCGACGAGCGCGCAGCGCGCTATATCGACGGCAAACCCATTGTGAAAGTTATTGTTGTGCCCAAGCGCATGGTGAACATCGTGCTTGGAAAATAATTTCCTACTTATGACATTCAACCACCGATTGGTTTTCAATGAGGTCAAGGATTATTTCTTCATAACCCTTGGCCTCGTAATGTATGCTGTAGCCTTCACCGTATTTCTGATGCCCTACCAGATAGTGGCAGGTGGCGTGACCGGTCTTTCGGCCATCATCTACTATGCTACAGGTTTCCATCTTGAGAACACCTACATCATCATTAACGGCATGCTGCTGCTTGTAGCCCTTAAGGTGCTCGGCCTGAAGTTCATGGTAAAGACGATTTATGCCATTTTTACGCTGTATTTCCTGCTCATCATCGTACAGGACCTTATGCCAAAGCAGGACAACGGGATGCCGATAAAACTGCTTGGCGAGGGACAGGATTTCATGTCGATGATCATAGGCTGCGTGATAACAGGCATTGCCCTGGCCACCGTGTTCTTCCACAACGGCTCCACGGGAGGCACCGACATCATTGCTGCATCGGTCAATAAGTATCACAACGTGTCGCTTGGCTCTGTGCTCATCACCGCCGACTTTCTCATCATCGGCTCATGTATGTTCTTTCCGCAGTTTGGCGATTACATAGAACGCGCCCATAAGGTGATGTTCGGCTTCTGTGTTATGACTCTCGAGAATTTTGTCCTCGACTACGTTATGAATGCTCGCAGGCAGTCGGTGCAGTTTATGATTTTCACCAAGAAATGGCAGGAGATAGCCAATGCCATCGGTACAAAGATGAACCACGGCGTGACGATACTCGACGGACATGGCTGGTATACGGGACAGGACATCAAGGTGCTCTGTATCCTTGCCAAGAAAAACGAGAGCGTCAACATGTTCCGCCTGATAAAGATGATCGACCCGCAGGCCTTCGTTTCGCAGAGCGCAGTTATCGGCGTGTATGGCGAGGGCTTTGACGAGATGAGGGTAAAGGTGAAGGAGACAACATAGAGGGCTCTGCCGAAAACGTAATTATGAAAATAGTATTTGCTACCAACAATAAGCATAAACTTGACGAGATTCGTGCCATTCTCGGCAGCGGTTTTGAAGTACTGTCGCTTGCAGAGATTGGCTGCCACGAGGATATTCCCGAGACAGGCGCCACTCTGGAAGAGAATGCCCTGCAGAAGGCGCAGTATGTCTGCGACAAGTACCACGTCAACTGCTTTGCCGACGACACTGGTCTTGAAGTAGAAGCCCTTGACGGCCGTCCTGGAGTGTACAGCGCACGTTATGCAGGAGGCGAGGGCCACGACAGCGAGGCCAACATGACAAAACTGCTGGCCGAACTGGCCGATGTCACAAACCGCCGCGCGCGCTTCCGCACCGTCATCACTCTGATAGAGCGCCGCGACCTGTGTCCCTGCGGCTGCGCAAGCACCTGTGTTGTGCACCGTTTTGAGGGCATCGTGGAAGGTCAGATAACCCACGGGAGGCACGGCGACGGCGGTTTCGGCTACGACCCTGTTTTTCAGCCCGACGGCTACGACAAGACATTTGCCGAACTTGGTGCCGACATCAAGAATAAGATAAGCCACCGCGCCCGCGCCACCGAGAAACTGTGTGCTTTCCTCAAGAAGGCATAGCAGGCTTTTTTCCACGTTCCGATAATTGATAATATTATGGTGAGAAGAAACATTGTGAGAGGATTGTTTTTTTCGTGTCTGTCTTTTTTCATGTGCGCACTGCCGTACTGCACATCGAAAGCACAGATAGGCACATGGTACAACCACATGGCGTATCACAACATACAGCAGATTGAGAAGGCTGGCAACGAACTCTTCGTGATGGCCTCAAACGATGTGTACAAATACAACCTCACCGACCACAGCATCACTACATACGACAAGACAAACGGCTTGAGCGACACCCACGTGAAACTTATCAAGTGGTGCCAGGCAGCACGGTGCCTCGTAGTGGTCTATCAGAACTCCAATATCGACCTTCTGACCACCAACGGAAATGCCTACAACATCAGCGACATCTTCTTCAAATCGCTCACGGGCAGCAAGGCCGTCAATGCCATCTACGTGACCGGCACGACAGCCTATCTGGCCTGCGACTTCGGCGTGGTGAAGATTGACGTGGCCTCTGCGGAAATCAGCGAGAGTTACATGCTCGACATGGTAGTAGTAGGCATCACGACGGCCAACGGCAACATATTCATCAAGACGCAGAATAATGAAGTGTGGACTGCCGACATGAAGCAAAATCTCATTGACAAGTCTGCGTGGCACAAGGCCGACGGAAGCGTGCCGTCATTTGATGCCGACAATGACGCCACGGAGTATATGTCGACAGTGGAGAAACTCCTCCCGGGTGGCCCGAAATACAACTATTTTGCCAGCATGCTCGTCCACAACGGACTGCTGTATACCGTAGGCGGTGCATGGGAGCAGTTTGGCAACAAGAACAGGCCGGGCACAGTACAGATAATGGATGAGAACGGCGACTGGACCGTCTATGAAGACGACATTACACCAGCCTTTGCACAGAATTATCTCGACGTCAGTTCCATAGCCATCGACCCGTTCGACAACAGCCATGTCATGGTGGCTTCGTGCTCCGGCGTATACGAGTTTCTCAATGGCAAATACCAGCACAACTACACCGAAGGCAATGTGGCATATCTCAGTTGCGCCACCAGCACTCCCAATCCGCAGTACGTGCGTTGCAACGGCATTATCTACGATAGCCAGGGCTGTCTCTACGTACTTAACAGCGGTGCCGACTATGCCATAGTGAAGAGAGACGCCAGCGGCAAGTGGAGCGGCATAATGAATTCGCTGCTTGAAGACAAGCCGAACAAGAGCATGCGAGTTATGCAAGGCTCGATATTCGACAGCCGCGGACTGTTGTGGTTCTGCAATGCTCACAGCGACAACCCAGCACTATTCTGCTACAACACCGAGACGGGAAATCTCGTAAAATACAACACATTCATCAATCAGGACGGCAGTCCCATCACCACTCTCTACCGCGTTTTCTGCGTGGTGGAAGACAAGGAGACAAACCTGTGGATTGGCACCGATGCCGGCCTCTTCATGTACACTCCCCAGCAACTTTCTGACGCCTCTGCAGGCTTTACTCAGGTCAAGGTGCCACGCAACGACGGTACCAATTATGCCGACTATCTGCTCTCATCGGTCATGGTGTCGGCTATCGCCGTTGACGGCGGCAACCGCAAATGGATAGGCACCAACGGCAATGGAGTGTATCTGATAAGCAGCGACAATATGACGCAACTCCACCACTTCACCGCCGCCAACAGTCCGCTGCTTTCCGACAACATAGAGTCGATTGCCATACACCCAAGCACTGGCCAGGTTTTCTTCGGCACCGAAGAAGGACTCTGCTCCTACATGAGCGATGCCACCGAGCCTTCTACAGAAATGACAAAAGACGGTGTATATGCCTATCCTAATCCCGTCACTCCCGAATACACAGGACTGATAGCCATAAAAGGCCTCACCATGGATGCCGACGTGAAGATCACCAATGCTGCAGGAGTACTGATCAACGAGGGACGCAGCAATGGCGGCACATACACATGGAACGGGCGCGACAAGAAAGGCCACCGCGTGGCTTCAGGCGTATATAGCGTTATGACGGCGACGAGCAGTGGCAAGAAAGGCACCGTATGCAAGATTGCCATCATAAAATGACACGAAAACTTTCTCTTCTTCTGGCAGTAATGCTGCTGCCATTCTCTGTAGGCTATTCACAGAACGCACAACGCAAACTCTCGATGGAGTTGCAGCAGATTGCAGCCGACTACAGCACGCATGCCGAAAACTACAGCAGTGTTTTTAAAAATTACAGCAGTGTTTTTAAAAATTACAACAGCGCTGGCAAAAATTACAGCTGTGTTTTTAAAAATTACAACAGCAGTGGCGAACAGAACGTGCCGCATGCCGTTCGCGCGCTGGTAAAACTCCAGGACGGCACACCGTCGCAGTGGCTTCTTCAGCACGGCTGCAGCATCATATCGGAAATAGGCAGAGTCATCGTGGCCGACATTCCCGTGGAAAACCTTTCGCCGCTTTCAGAAGAGGCAAAAGTCATACGCATAGAGACCCACAGAGGCCGTCACCTCTGTCTTGACACCACGGCAGAGCATGCCAATGTTGCCAAGGCATACGCCGGCACTGGCCTGCCGCAAGCCTTCACCGGCAAAGGCGTTCTGCTGGGCATCAGCGACATCGGCTTCGACCTCACCCACCCTACTTTCTGCGATGCCGGCGGCACCACCTGTCGCATTCGCCACTTTCTCGACCAGTCGACAGCCACTGACGAAAGTTCCGGACGCGCCACGCCGCTCGGAACGGAATATTCCGGCCAGCAGCAAATTCTGCAGAAACAACACTCTGCCGATGCCACTACCGAACTCCATGGCACCCACTGTCTCGGCATTGCTGCCGGCAGCGGCTACAACACAGCCTACCGCGGCATGGCCTACGAGGCCGACATCTGCGCCGTTGCGTCATCGACAGGCGACGATACATATTTCTCAGCCAACGAGGCAGCACTGCTTAAGTACATCTTCGACTGCGCCGATAGTCTGCAGATGCCATGCGCAATCAGTTACAGCATCGGATTCGACTACGTACCGGGCGATGCCGTGCTCTACGAAGAGGCACTGGCCAGCATGCTCGGCCCGGGACATATCCTCGTTGCTGCGGCAGGCAATGAGAACCGCAAGAGAAAGTATATGCACAAACTCCCCGGACAGCAGAGCGCCGGCACGTCACTACGCACCTCCGACAACACCGTCGGCATCGTGTTCCGCATCTTCAGCAACAGCAGTTTCAACCTGCGCTTCACCAGTCCATACGGCAACGAAGACGACGAAATGGTCGTCCAGAGCGACCTTCTTCCTTCGGAGCCCACGAGTTTCTTCGGAGGCATACTTCGCACCGAACGCCAGGACAGCATCTACACCTTCCGCATCAACACGGAGGGCGACAACAGACTGCAGGCCCTTGGCGTGATAATAGAAGGGACCGATGCCGACGCCCAATTACTTGCCGACTATTACACCACACTCATCAATTTGTCCTACATCGACAGTCGCCTTGGCAGTGCAGAGAGCGGCCACAACGTCATGCTTCCCGCCACACTGACGGAAGTCATCACCGTCGGCGCCATGTGCTACCAGCAGAACAGCAGTTCGGGCCAGTATGGCGAGATAGCCAATTTCTCATCACAGGGAGCCACCATCGACTATCGCGTGAAGCCCGACGTTACAGCATCGGGCGTTGACGTCATGTCGGCAATGAACAGTTTCTACGGCGGCGGTAGCAGCGATACGCCGACATCACTTTTTAACGGCAAGACTTACCACTGGACTCGCTTGTCGGGCACGTCAATGGCAACACCTGCCGTAGCAGGAATAGTGGCGCTGTGGCTACAAGCCTCGCCAACACTGTCGCCACAGCAGGTGCTCGACGTGATAGCACACACCAGCACCAGGCCCGTCGACGATGTGTCTTATCCCAACAATACTTACGGCTACGGAGAGATAGACGCCTACAGCGGACTGCTGTACATACTGGGACTATCGACAGCCATTCCGCAACTGTCGACACATCAGCCTAAAGACCTGTCAATAAAACTTTCCGGAAAAACTCTGACCGTGGAAGGAGCAGACGCAGGCCAACTTCGCGCCATCGACGTCTATTCGCTCAGCGGCACCAGAGTAGGCCACGCTGCAAATACAAACACCATAGACCTGTCAGCACTTCCTGCTGGCGTCTATGCCGTGCAGATAACTGGCAACGGCCGTTCGCTTGACTCCACACTAATAAGACTGTAGCATGAGTTGTTCGGCAAAGCGGTAAATCACGATGCCTGCCGTAACAGCCACGTTCATGGAGTGTTTGGTGCCCAACTGCGGTATCTCAAGACATCCGTCGCTCGCGTCAACCACTTCCTGATGCACGCCCTTCACTTCGTTGCCCATCACGATGGCATAGCGCCTGCCCTGCTGTGCCTTGAAACGATGCAGGCGCGTGCTATGCTCCACCTGCTCCACCGAGTAAACTTCGTAGCCCGATTTCTTCAAATCCTCCACAGCCTCCAGCGCAGTGGCAAAATAGCGCCAACTGACGCTCTCCTCGGCTCCGAGTGCCGTCTTGTGTATCTCCGTCGACGGCGGAACCTGACAGATGCCGCACAGATAGACAGCCTCAACACGGAAAGCATCCGCCGTGCGAAACACGCTGCCAATGTTGTACATCGAGCGCACATCGTCCATCACCACCACAAGCGGCAGTTTCTCAGCCTCGCGATACTCCTCCACCGTGAGCCGCTTCATCTCCACTGTCCTTACCTTCCTCATAGTCATATTCCACGCTTTGCCATAACACCAGCAAATGTACAAAATAATAGAAATACAGAGCAAAATCAAAGCCAATTTCAGCAAAATACAAAGCAAAAAATAAAAATTCAAGTTTTTACCCATTCTCGGCTATTTTCAAAAAATAATATATATATTTGCGGTTACTGCTGTGACAACAAAAAAATGGTGGCGATTAGGTTGAAAGTAACAAAGCCGGAGACAAAAACGTTATAGAGACAAAGGAATACGAGATATGAAACAGGAGAATAAAGACAAATTACTGCGATTGCTCCAGCAACATAAAGAACTGGCGATATCGGACCAGATAGACTTCGAGAAGTTTTATTTGTACTCTATCATTACGCATTCGACGGCTATTGAGGGCTCGACGGTGACGGAGGTGGAGGCACAACTGCTGTTTGATGAGGGTATCACCAGCAGTAAGCGCACAATATTGGAGCAGATGATGAACCTCGACCTAAAGATAGCCTACGATTATGGGCGTGAGTGGATTAGACGGCATGAACCTATCACGGTGGATTGGCTCATCCTGTTGGCATCGAAAGTGATGGCACGGACAGGAAGTGAATACCACTCTATAGGCGGCGATTTTTCTGCAGCAAAGGGTGAACTGCGGAAACTGAACGTGACGGCTGGAACTGGAGGAAAATCATATATGGCTTTTCAGAAGGTGCCGTCACATCTGGCGGCGTTCTGCGAGGAACTGAATCGTAGACGTAAGGCTATTGAAACGGCTGATGCGGCTGCTGTCTATGAACTGAGTTTCTGGGCGCATTATGAACTGGTAACTATTCATCCTTGGGCTGACGGGAATGGACGTACCTGTAGGCTACTGATGAATCTGTTACAATGGGAATTTGGTGTTCTGCCGACAAAAGTGCTTAAAGAGGACAAGGCAGAATACATTCAGGCGCTGATAGACACTCGCGAACAGGAAAATATTGACATTTTCCTTGATTGCATGACCAAATTACATTGTCAACATCTGCAAGCAGATATCGACCAATTCTTAAAATCAGTGCAGACAGAAATGGTCGATAAAGACCAAATAAGGCAGAAAATGGTCGATAAATGGTCGATAAAGCCTTCTATGGCTGAGAAAATGGTCGATATTTTAGTATTTGTGGACGATAAAGACCAAATAACAACGGAAGACATTGTAAATCATTTTGGGTTTAATCTCACCACTGCCAAACGTTACCTGCGCCAACTTACTGAGTTTGGTTATTTGAATGCGCATGGCGGTAATAAGAACAGAACATACTCTAAAAAGAGGTAAAAAAAATATTGAAAATTATATATTTTTCCAATACCATCTGTTAATAACCGTGGGAAAAAGTGTGGATAACTTTTCATAACCACGGATTGAAAACTGGAAAAAAATGAACCGTGTGGAAAGTGAGGATAAATAAGGGGGCTTAACAGACACTTTTCAACTGTTTTTAGCAGGAAAAAAATATAAACTTATTAAATTTGCACCGAAATTGAGAAGTGTTGATAACTGACGTATCACGCTAAAAATCAAAATATAATAATTGAACACGTATGTTGATAACTCGTTTTTCATAGTTTATAAAAAAAATACCAAGAAAAAACATATAAAGTTATTAACCTTTTACACACACCATCATCATAAACATATTTTATTTTAAAAAGAAAAATAATAAAAATAATATTATTATGGCATTGTTGAAAACTTCGTGGCTGGAGCAGGGTTATATTGACGAACCAGTAGCAGAGACGATAGACCTGAAGAAGGAGATACGGCGACTGGCAAAGGAAAAGAATGCTGTCATACTGGCTCACTACTATACTGTGGGAGAGATACAGGAGGTGGCCGACTTCATAGGTGACTCGCTTGCTCTGGCGCGTAAGGCTGCAGAGACGGATGCTGATATAATAGTTATGTGTGGAGTGCACTTCATGGCAGAGACATGTAAGATACTGTCGCCAGAGAAATTGGTACTCTGTCCGGACCTTAATGCCGGATGTTCGCTTGCCGATAGTTGTAATGCTGAAGACTTGCGGAAATATCGTGATGAGCATCCTGGATATCAGGTAGTGTCGTATGTAAATACGACGGCTGCTGTGAAGGCGCTGACCGATGTTGTAGTGACATCAGGAAATGCAAAGAAGATAGTGGATTCATTTCCACATGATGCTAAACTGATTTTTGGTCCCGATTACAACCTTGGTTCGTATATCAACGAGATAACAGGACGTAAGATGCTGCTGTGGAATGGAGGATGTCATGTGCATGAGCGTTTCTCGGTGGCTGAGATAGCAACGCTGAAAGAGCAGCATCCCAAGGCTAAGGTGCTGGCGCATCCGGAATGTAAGGGTCCTGTGCTGGCAGTAGCCGACATTGTAGGCTCGACGGCGGTACTGCTGAAATATGCTGTGGAACATCCGGAAGAAGAATACATTGTGGCTACAGAGGCTGGTATTCTACATGAGATGCAGCGCCAGTGTCCTGAAACGCAGTTCTATCCTGTTCCGCCCGAAGTCAGCGAGGGTTCTGTAGGTTGTTCGTGCAATGAGTGTCAATATATGAAGATGAACACACTGCAGAAAATATACAACACACTGTGCTATGAATGGCCTATGGTAGATGTTGACGCTGAAGTGGCTCGTCAGGCTGTGAAGCCTATAGAAAGAATGTTGGAACTCAGTTGAAGAAAAATTTTTCTTATGTATGACGCTGCATTATGATGTTCTTGTGGTAGGTGCAGGCCATGCCGGCTGCGAGGCTGCAACTGCTGCTGCCAATATGGGTGCGCGTACGCTGCTTGTTACCATGGATATGAACAAGGTGGCGCAAATGTCGTGCAATCCTGCTGTAGGCGGTATAGCAAAGGGGCAGATAGTGCGTGAGATAGATGCGATGGGCGGTAACATGGGAATCGTGACCGATGCTACTGCCATACAGTTCAGAATGTTGAATCGTAGTAAAGGCCCTGCCGTTTGGAGCCCACGATCGCAGTGCGACAGGGGTAAATTTATATGGAAATGGCGCTCAGTGCTGGATGAAACGCCAAATCTCGATATATGGCAAGACCAGGCTTCGGAGATAATTGTGGAGGAAAATGACGGAAAAAAAACGATTGCCGGCATAATTACCATCTGGGGTGTGGAAATCAAGGCACGTGCGGTGATAATAACGGCAGGAACTTTCCTTAATGGTATGATGCATGTGGGACGTCGCATGGTGGCTGGCGGACGTATAGCAGAGCCGGCAGCAGAAAACCTGACGGAAAGTATCACCAGGCATGGCATTCGTTCGGCAAGAATGAAGACAGGTACGCCAGTAAGAATAGACAAGCGTAGCGTTGACTTCGGTGAAATGGAACGACAAGATGGAGAGACAGACTACTATCAGTTCTCTTTTCTTGACGTGCGCAGACCTTTGGAGCAACTGCCTTGCTGGGTGTGCTATACCAATATGGATGTGCATCAGGTGCTGCGCGATTCGCTCTCTGACTCACCGCTTTACAACGGACAGATAAAGAGCATCGGTCCACGCTATTGTCCTTCGATAGAAACGAAACTCGTAACTTTTGCCGACCGCGACAAACACCTGCTGTTCCTTGAGCCTGAGGGTACTGATACAAACGAGATGTACCTTAACGGCTTTTCTTCTTCTCTGCCTATAGAGGCGCAGATTGAAGCATTGAAGAAAATACCTGCGTTGAGGAATGTGAAGGTTTATCGTCCTGGATATGCCATAGAATATGATTTCTTCGACCCCACGCAACTCACACATTCGCTGGAATCGAAGATTATAGACGGACTGTACTTTGCAGGACAGGTAAACGGAACGACAGGATATGAAGAAGCAGCAGGACAGGGAATTATTGCAGGTATAAATGCAGCGCTTAAGGCTGGTGGAAATGGGAAAAACGACAGTTTTATCCTGCAGAGAGACGAGGCTTATATAGGTGTACTGATAGACGACCTGGTGACGAAGGGTGTCGATGAGCCGTATCGTATGTTTACCAGCAGGGCAGAATACAGAATTCTGTTGCGTCAGGATGATGCCGACGCACGTCTGACGGAGAAGTCTTATAATATAGGACTTGCCGATACGAAGCGTATAAAATGGTGGAAAGAGAAACAAGCGGAAATACAACGTTTGGAGGAATTCTGTAGCAAATTTCCTATTAAGCCGCGCGCTGTGAATGACTCGCTAAGCAGGATTGGCTCGAAGTCTCTGGAGTATGGATGTAAACTCTGCGACCTGCTGGCACGACCGGAAATAACTCTAAATAGTCTGCTTCAGTTTATTCCTGAACTCAAGAATATTATTGACAGTATCCCCAATAGAAAGGAAGAAATCACCGAGGCAACGGAGATACGTGTAAAGTACAAAGGATATATTGAGCGTGAACGTCAGGCTGCGGAAAAGATGCGCCGCCTTGAAAATATTCGTATAGCAAATCGTTTCGACTACCCTACCCTTACGGTGATATCTACAGAGGCTCGCCAGAAACTTCAGAAAATCCAACCCGTAACATTGGCGCAGGCCAGTAGAATTCCTGGTGTTTCACCAAGCGACATTAACGCCATGCTGGTACTGTTAGGACGATAAGTTTCACGTGAAACATTTTATATTATTGCATAACAAAATATTTATTATATTAAAACTATGAACAATAAGACTCTTATGGCAAATCTGAGGTGTATCCCTGATTTTCCACAGAAAGGTATCAATTTTCGTGATGTAACCACGCTTTTTAAGAACCCTGCTTGTTTGCAGATAATAGTTGATGAACTTTATGAAATATACAAAAACAAGGGTATAACAAAGATAGTAGGAATTGAAAGTCGAGGATTTGTTATGGCTTCTGCTCTTGCTGTGAAACTCGGAGCCGGTGTTGTATTGGCCAGAAAACCGGGAAAACTTCCTGCTGCCACTGTTCAGGAAAGTTACTCGAAAGAGTATGGTACCGACACGATTGAAATACATGAGGATGCCATCAATGACAAAGATGTAGTGCTGCTCCATGACGACCTGCTTGCTACAGGCGGAACTATGAAGGCTGCATGTAATCTTGTAAAGAAGTTTAATCCGCGAGGAATATTCGTTAATTTCCTTATCGAGATTACCGACGAAGGTCTCCACGGACGTGACGTCTTTGATAAAGAGACAGAGGTAACTACACTGATTACTGTTTAATGTTTCACGTGAAACATATATAAATGACAAAGGAGCAGAACGAGGAGCGACTGCGCAAACTAAAGGCTATAGTCAGCGCTATGCCAGAGAAGCCTGGTAGTTATCAGTATTATGATGCTGAGGGAACTATCATCTACGTTGGCAAGGCGAAGAACTTGAAGTCGAGAGTTTCTTCCTATTTCCACACTGAAGTAGACAGGTTTAAGACGAAGGTGCTGGTATCTAAAATTTTCGATATCAGTTATACTGTGGTCAATACAGAAGAAGATGCTTTGCTGCTCGAGAACTCTCTTATCAAGAAATACAATCCACGATACAATGTACTGCTGAAGGACGGCAAGACCTACCCGAGTATTTGCATCACAAAAGAGGATTTTCCACGCGTTTTCAATACGCGGAATATTAATAAGAAATATGGTGTTTTCTACGGTCCATACACGCATATTTCTTCCATGTATGCAGTCCTCGAACTGATTAAGAAACTTTATCGTCCGCGTACATGCCGCCAGCCGATGACTGCTGACGGAGTTGCCGAAGGCAGATACCATGTCTGTCTGGAATACCATATAAAGAAATGCGCTGCCCCGTGTGTTGGAAAGCAGTCGGCCGACGACTACAGGCAGTGTATCGAACAGGCTCGCGAAATTCTGAAGGGTAACACGCGCAAAGTTCTTGCCGACATGCGTTCTGAAATGGCCCAACTGGCCGAGCAGTTGCGCTTTGAGGAGGCAGAGGAAGTGAAGAGACGCTATCTTCTCGTAGAACAGTTTGTGGCAAAGAGCGAGGTGGTTAGTCATACCATCGACAATGTTGATGTTGTCACCATAACGAGTGATGAGAAGGTGGCCTTCGTCAACTATATTCATGTCTCTAACGGACAGATAAACCAGAGTTTTACGTTTGAATATAAGAAGCGTCTTGACGAGACGGACGAGGAACTTCTGCAACTGGCCATTGTCGAGATGCGCCAGCGATTTGACAGCAAGGCGCGTGAGATAATAGTGCCTTACGAAGTGGGAATGTCGCTTGACGGAGTAGTCTTCACTGTTCCTCAGAGAGGTGACAAGAAGATACTGCTCGAACTGTCGCTGATGAACGGAAAACAGTATCGTTTCGACCGGCTAAAGCAGGCCGAAAAACTTAATCCTGAGCAGAAACAGGTACGTTTGATGAAGGAGTTGCAGGACCTGCTTCACCTGCAGAAAATGCCCTATCATATAGAGTGTTTTGACAACTCTAATATCTCGGGAAGCGATGCTGTTGCAGCCTGCGTAGTTTTCAAGAAACTAAAGCCCTCAAAGCAGGATTATCGCAAGTATAATATCAAAACTGTAGAGGGTCCTGACGATTATGCCTCGATGCACGAGGTGGTCTATCGGCGCTACCGCCGTCTGCTGGAAGAGCAGCAGCCCCTGCCCGACCTCATCGTGGCAGACGGAGGACGTGGGCAGATGGAGGTAATACGCAAGGCTGTCCAGGACGAACTGCATCTTGATATCCCCATAGCGGGACTGTCCAAGGACAACAGGCATCGCACCAACGAACTGCTCTACGGATTTCCTCCAAGGGTGATAGGAATGAAGACAGAAAGCGAACTCTTCCGTGCTCTCACTCATCTGCAGGACGAGGTGCATCGTTTTGCCATCACGTTTCACCGCGATAAGCGTTCTAAACATCAGATACACAGCGAATTGGACAATATTAAAGGCATCGGGCCTGCTTCGCGCGACGCCATGCTTAAAGCCTTTAAGAGCGTTAGCCGTCTGAAAGATGCTGATACTGAGCAACTTGCGGCAGTAATAGGTGCAGCGAAAGCCAAAACAGTATATAGTCATTTCCACAGCCAAAAAAGCGAATAAAAAAATTTGTCGGTTTCCCAATTCTAACTATCTTTGTAGCATGAGACTTGTCATACAGCGCGTCAGCAGTGCATCAGTCACCATAGGAGGAGAGTTGCGCAGCAGTATTGCCGGCGGACTGCTCGTTCTTATCGGTGTATGCGAAGAGGATACTGCAGACGATGTGGAATGGCTGGCAAACAAGGTGGCCAATCTCAGGATTTTCGACGATGAAAACGGAGTTATGAACCGCTCTGTTATTGATGTCGACGGAGAGGCTCTTGTAGTGAGCCAGTTTACGCTTTATGCCAGTTACAAGAAAGGCAACCGGCCGAGTTGGCTGCGTGCTGCCCGCCATGAACACTCCATTCCGCTTTACGAACTCTTCTGCAGCAGGCTTGGAGAAGTCATTGGGAAACCCATAGGGTGCGGTGAATTCGGTGCCGATATGCAGGTCAGTCTGCTCAACGACGGTCCGGTAACGATATGCATGGACAGCAGAAACAGAGAATAGGAATACACCTATATTATAATTGACAACTACAAAAAAAAACTATACTATTATGACAAGCAAAACCCCTACCCCACGCCCGTTAGAAGGCGGCGAAGACAAGTATCAGCAGGTGCTCGGACAGTATGATTTCAACATCTCCGACGATGCTGTGCGCGAAGCAGTGAGAAAGATCATAGCAGAAAAAGTGCCCGAGAACGACACGCTGCAGGTGAAGAAATTCCTTATGGGAAGCGTGGAGTTGACCACTCTTAAGACCACCGACTCTGAAGAGAGCGTCCTCGCCTTTACAGAGCGTGTAAACGACTTCGACGAGCAGTATCCTGAACTGCCCCATGTAGCCACTATCTGTGTCTATCCGTGTTTTGCCAAGACGGTGAGCGAGACTCTTGAGGTTGATGGCGTCGAGATAGCCTGCGTAAGCGGCAGTTTCCCCTCGTCGCAGGCACTTATAGAGGTGAAGGTTGCCGAGACTGCGCTTGCCGTGAAGGACGGTGCCACAGAGATAGACATTGTTATGTCGGTAGGTAAATTCCTTTCCGGAGACTACGAGACCGTGGCCGATGAAATCTCTGAACTTAAGGCTGCATGCGGTGACAAGAAGATGAAGGTAATACTTGAGACGGGGTGTCTGAAGACAGCGCAGAACATCAAGCGCGCCTCTGTCCTCGCCATGTATGCCGGTGCCGACTATATAAAGACATCTACAGGAAAACTCGAGCCTGCTGCCACGCCAGAGGCTGCCTACGTGATGTGTCAGGCCATAAAGGAATACTACGAGAAGACGGGAATACAGATTGGTTTCAAGCCTGCCGGCGGACTCAACACGGTGATGGATGCCGTGATAATGTACACTATAGTAAAGGAAGTGCTGGGCGAAAAGTGGCTTACCAACCAGTGGTTCAGAATGGGAACAAGCCGTCTGGCCAATCTACTGCTTAGCGAGGTAGTAGGCCATGAGACAAAGTTCTTCTAAGCGGAAAAACAATTAGAGATTACGCTGGATGACGTAGTCTACATAGGCTGTCAGTGCTCTGCTGACAGCCTCTTCTTTTACATTCTTGCGAATAAAGTCCATGCAGAGTTGGCTGAATTCCTCCATGCGCTTCTTGGCGTATTCTATGCCGCCCTGCTGCTTGGTGAATTCTACTAAAACGGCTATTTCATCGGTGTTTATCGTGCCTGCTTTCACCTTGCGTGCCAAGGTGTGCATCGACTCGAAGTAGGTATTGTTCAGAGCGTAGATAACGGGCAGTGTGAGTTTGCCCTCCGTCATGTCGTTGCCTGTCGGCTTGCCTATGTCGTGGGAGTCGTAGTAGTCGAAGATGTCGTCGCGTATCTGGAATATGATGCCAAGATTTCTGCCGAAAATGGCAGCCTCTCTTACCTCTTCTTCTGTGGCGTTTGCCGACATCGCCCCTATTGCCGCACATGCTTCGAAGAGTGCTGCTGTCTTCTGCTGTATTACCTGGAAATAAATTTCTTCGGAGAATTTCTGGTTTTGGATGTTTGACAGTTGCAGTATCTCGCCGGCTGCAAGCGTACGGCCCAGTTCTGCAAGATATTCCACTATCTTCTTGTTGCCAGTCTGTGCTACGTTGAGGAGTGCGGTTGACAGGATGTAGTCGCCTACAAGTACCGCTACCTTGTTGTCGTAGGTAGCATTGAGCGATGCCTGTCCGCGCCTTTCGGCACTCTCGTCTACCACGTCGTCGTGCACCAGTGATGCCGTGTGCAGCAGTTCCAGTCCGACGGCAGAATGTTGTGTCACGCTGGATATCTTGCCGTAGTTGCGCGCCATGAGCAATATCAGCATTGGGCGCATGCGCTTTCCACCGCGCTGGCGAATGTGGCTCAATGCAGCGCTAAGCATGCCGTCGTTGTGGGAGAGGGCATGGCTGAAAAGGTCGATGAATTGGGATAGTTCTGCCTCAATAGGCGACTTTATAATGTTCAGATAATCCATATTATGACTCTATTTTTCCACAAAAGTAATAATTAAATTTGATGAAATGCGTTTTTTTAGTAATTTTACGCGAAAATTTTGAATGTTTCTATGGATAAATTGTTCCTTATTGACGCCTATGCGCTCATCTACCGGTCATATTATGCCTTCATAAAAAATCCTCGTATCAATTCCAGCGGTCTCAACACTTCGGCAATAATGGGTTTTGTCAATACACTGCACGAAGTGCTTACAAAGGAGAAGCCAACCCACATTGGCGTGGCCTTCGACCCACACGGACCGACGTTCCGCTCCGAGGCCTACCCTGCCTACAAGGCACAGCGTGAGGCTACGCCAGAAGATATACGCATTTCTGTACCTATTATAAAGGAATTGTTGCAGGCGTGGAATATTGCCACTATCCAGGTTGACGGTTTCGAGGCCGACGACGTTATAGGCACTCTGGCAACACAGGCAGGCCGCAACGGAACGCCAACTTACATGCTCACGCCCGACAAAGACTATGGCCAACTTGTCAGCGACAATGTTTTTATCTACAGGCCGCGCCATGGCGGTGGCTATGAGACCATGGGGCCTGCCGAAGTAGTTCAGAAATACTCCATTCCATCGCCCCAACACGTTATTGACCTTCTTGCGCTGATGGGCGACTCTGCCGACAACTTCCCTGGCTGTCCCGGTGTTGGCGAAAAGACAGCCGTAAAACTCATCAACGAATTCGGGACGGTGGAACAACTGCTTGAGCGAACGGCAGAAATCAAGGGAGCACTTCGCAGCAAAATTGAAGAACATGTTGACGACATCAGGATGTCAAAATTTCTTGCTACAATAAAAACCGACGTACCTGTCAGCCTTGACATGCAGCAGTTGAGCCTTAAGGAACCAAACGAGGAAGAACTTGGTAAACTTTTGGAAAAACTTGAGTTTAAGTCGCTCGCAAGCAAAATACTTAAAAAAACTGAAAAAACAAAAAAACCAGTTAACCAACAACTCGATTTCTTTGCAGAATTTGCGCCCGAGAGTACGGAAGACTCAAAATTTTTGAGTTATGAAGGCTTAAAATCAACATCTCATAACTATCAACTCATTGAAAATGAGGTGGAAATGAAAAAAATTTGCGATTTTTTCCTGTCAAGAAAAATTGTAAGTTTAGATACAGAGACCACAAGTACATCGCCGATTGACGCAGAACTTGTAGGAATGTCATTCTCTGCAGAAGCCCACACCGCGTATTATGTTCCCACCCCACCCGACCGTTCTGCTGCGCAGCGCATAGTCAACATTTTCAAGCCGCTCTTTGAAAATCCGGAAATAGTGAAAGTTGGCCAAAATCTGAAATACGATCTTCAGGTGCTTGCCAATTATGACGTACAACTATGCGGTCCCATGTGGGACACCATGATAGCCCACTATCTCATTCAACCAGAATTGCGTCACAACATGGACTACATGGCAGAGGTATATCTCAACTACAAGACGGTGCACATCGAAGAACTTATAGGCGAGCGTGGAAAAAATCAGCGCAGCATGCGCGACCTCTCGCCAGCCGATGTCTACGAATACGCTTGTGAGGATGCCGACATCACACTGCAACTAAAGGAAAAACTTGAACCAGAACTGAAACGGCTCGACTGCGAAAAACTTTTCTACGAGATAGAGATGCCGCTCATGCCAGTGCTTGCCGACATGGAGCGCACAGGTGTGCGTATCGACACCGACTCGCTTGCCGACACCTCGCGACAACTGACACAACGCATGCTTGAGATAGAGCAGAAAATCTATGTGCTGGCCGGAGAGCACTTCAACATTGCATCGCCGAAACAGGTGGGCGATATCCTTTTCTCAAAGATGAAAATAGTTGAAAAGGCGAAGAAGACAAAGACAGGACAGTATGTCACCAGCGAGGAGGTTTTACAGCAACTGCGCTCCAAGCACGAAATAGTGGCGCTCATTCTCGACCATCGCGCGCTGAAGAAACTTCTCGGAACGTATGTTGATACGCTTCCCAGCCTTATCAACAGTAGGACAGGCCATATCCACACGTCGTTCAATCAGACGGTGACAGCCACCGGACGACTGTCGAGCAGCGACCCTAATCTGCAGAACATTCCCGTACGCGGCGAGGACGGCAAGGAGATACGCCGTGCCTTTGTCCCAGAGCCTGGATGTCTTTTCTTCTCGGCCGACTACAGTCAGATAGAACTTCGTGTCATGGCTCATCTCTCTGGTGACGAGAATATGATAGGTGTTTTCAAGGATGGGAAAGACCTTCATGCCGCAACTGCAGCCAATATATATCATAAGGACATCAGTGAGGTGACGCGCGACGAGCGCAGCAAGTCGAAGCGCGCCAACTTTGGTATTATCTACGGCATCACGATGTGGGGGCTCGCCGACCGCCTTAATATCTCGCGCGACGAGGCTCGCCAACTTATCGATGGATATTTCAATACCTTTCCCAAGGTGCAGCAGTACATGGAACAGGCCAAGGAGCAGGCGCGCCAGCAGGGCTACGTCACTACCCTCTTCGGTCGTCGCCGTTATCTGCCCGACATCAACTCTGCAAATGCCACGGTGCGTGGTTTTGCCGAGCGAAATGCCATCAATGCCCCTATCCAAGGCACTGCTGCCGACATCATAAAAGTGGCGATGATTCGTATTTTCAACCGTTTTCGCGAAGAAGGGCTTCGCTCGAAGATGATATTACAAGTTCACGACGAACTAAACTTTTCCGTATTGCCCGAGGAGCGTGAGCGTGTAGAGCAGATAGTGCTCGGCGAGATGCAGCAGGCCATCACGCTCAGCGTGCCGCTCATTGCCGATAGCGGATGGGGCGACAACTGGCTTGAAGCCCACTAAATATTGACACAGATGAAGTACCAATTATTTTTTCCGCGCGCGCGAATATTCTCTGCGCTCATGCTGGCAGCAATGCTGACGCTGCAGTCGTGCGACTATTTCGACGTCCATCCGTATGATGTCAATATAGACGGCTCTGACCATATCAATTTCGCAAATATCATGCGCATAAAGGCAGCCTGTGCTCATCGCGACACCCTGCGCATAGCGCTGATAAGCGACACCCATCTGTGGCTTTCCGATGCGCGCGATGAGGTGAACGACATCAATCGTCGCAGCGACATCAACTTTGTTGTACATCTTGGCGACCTCACCGACACAGGTACCATAAAAGAGTATAAGTGGACGCGCGACATTCTGCAGAATCTCCATGCTCCATACGTGGCGCTCATAGGCAATCACGACTTTCTCGGCACAGGCGACGAGACCTACATCCACATCTACGGACCTATGGATTTCGCTTTTATTGCAGGCCGCGTAAAGTTTATCTGCCTCAACACCAACGCCACAGAATATGACTACGTTGCCGCCGTGCCCAATTTTGATTTCATGGAACAGGAGTTCACTCGCAACACCCTGCTTTTCGACCGCTCTGTGGTAATAATGCACGCCCCACCCTACAGCGACCAGTTCAACAATAATGTATGCAAAGCCTTCCGCCGATACCTCGACTTCTGTCCTGGGCTGATGTGCTGTGTCTATGGCCATAACCACAAGGACAAGGTTGAGGCTATCTACGACGACGATTTGCTTTTCTACGGCATTGACTGCGCCATGCACCGCAACTATCGTATAATGACCATAACCCCTGACGGCTATGAAATGGAACAGATTTTTTATTAGCGCTATGCTGCTGATAGTTGCTGCCAGTGCCATGGCCGGCGACAGCATTTATACGTCGCAGATAGAAGAGAGCCGCTACGACAAGCGCGTCCACCGCTATCGCAAGGACTGGGCATCGCTCATTCCTACGCAGTTTGTCGTCCAGAATGCCGGCAACATGGGTTTATTCTCTGTAGGCATAGGCTGGGATTACGGCAAGCGGCGCCAGTGGGAGACAGATTTGCTTTTCGGCCACATTCCGCGCCACGACAGCAACCGCGGTAAACTCACAATTACGCTCAAGGAAAATCTTATTCCGTGGAGCATCTCACTCACCGATGAGGCCAGCATAGAGCCCTTTACTGCCAGCATCTATCTCAATACCGTCTATGGCCATGAGTTCTGGCGTAGCCAGCCGAGCCGATACCCCAGCAACTATTATCAGTACATGTCTACAAAGTTTCGGTGGAACATAGCCTTTGGCCAGCGCCTTACGTTTCAGATACCAAAGAACCGCCGCAAGCACGCCAAGAGCGTTACCTTTTTATATGAGATTAGCACCTGCGACCTCTATATCCGTGCCAAGTTCCAGGACAGCAGCGTGTCGCTGAAAGACATTATCGGCCTGTCGCTCGGTGTTAAACTACAAATGCTGTAGGGTAGGAGAGGCTAATATTCAAACGACGAGCCGCCAAGAAATTCGCGCAACAGCGAAGTGGGAGGTATCTGTGTTTCGGGAATTGGCCGTATGTAGGCCAGGAATTTCCTCAGACGATAGGCCTCGGCAAATTCCTCACAACATTCTGGCACTTGCTCGAGCAGCGGTTCGGCCTGGCTCTTTATCACAGCCAGTTCAAAGAGCATTGCGGTGTTGAACATGCAGTCGGCATTTTCCTGATATGGGAAAATCCATCTGTTTTCTCCTGCGCGCACCGATGGCCATCGGCGTATCGTCTCCTGTGCGCTGACACCCCTGTATTTGTGGTCGCGTATGATACGGCGCAACAGACGGTTGTCTGTAGTGGGAATATAGTTGTGATTATCAAGCAGTATGGTTGTCAGCGCTGAGGCGTAGACGCGGAAAATCTGGTTCTGTGGTATTTGTGCCGTAAGTTCCGGGTTCAGCGCGTGTATTCCTTCCACTACAAGGATTTCATTTCCCGTTGCAAAACGGAGCGCGAAAGCGTCATCGAATCGGTACGCTTGGCGGAAAACGCAGGCTATAAAAATCTCGCCGACGTTGTAAAGAACGGCGAAAAATTGTTGCCCGGCGCGAAGGTTTATGCCGTAAACATGAAAAAAGCGCTGGTCATGTACCACATCGGCGAGGAGCCTATGACGGGCGGCATGAATATTTTGGGCGCACATATTGACAGCCCTCGCCTCGATGTAAAGCAGATTCCTGTTTTGGAGAGAGATTTTATCTGCTATTTCAATACACACTACTATGGCGGAATTAAGAAATTCCAGTGGGTTGCAATTCCGCTTTCACTTCACGGAAGAATCTGTAAAAACGACGGCAGCTTTGTTGACGTAAAGGCCGGCGACTATTACGCCTATCCTGTGGAGTGGGCGGTGGATAAGGGCATTACCGTCGGCACCTCGGAGACCGCCTTTTCAAAAAGCGCCGAAAAGCGCTCGAGGCACTCCGGGGCGATCGTCAGGCCCGCGGCCATCGCGTGTCCGCCGAAGCGGTGGATCACCGAGGGGTCGGCCTTCATGATGCGGTCGAGCGCATCGCGCAGATGCACCCCCTCGATCGAGCGGCCCGAGCCCTTGAGCAGGCCGTCCTCGGCGGGGGCAAAGGCGATCACCGGCCGGTGGATGCGCTCCTTGACGCGGCTGGCCACAAGCCCCACCACGCCCTGGTGCCAGTCTGCGTCGAACAGCGTGACCGTGGCGCGGTGCTGCCAGTCCATGGTCTTCACGCTCTCCAGAGCCTTAGTCTGCATGCTGTCCTCAAGGCTGCGGCGCTGGATGTTGAACGAGTCGAGCTGCTCGGCGCAGGCAAGGGCCTGCCCGTACTCGTCGGCGATCAGGCAGTCGATGCCCGGGTTCATTTCGTCCATGCGGCCGGCCGCATTGATGCGC
>CALFIY010000048.1 GCA_937877595.1 uncultured Prevotella sp. | reverse complement strand
GAGTTTGAGCAGATGGAAATGCAGTTCTTCGTACACCCTGGTACCGAACTGGAATGGTTTGCACGCTGGAAGGAACAGCGCATGAAGTGGCACCAGGCACTGGGATTCGGAGCCGAAAATTATCGTTTCCACGACCACGACAAACTGGCCCACTACGCCAATGCTGCTACCGACATCGAATTCCACATGCCTTTCGGCTTCAAAGAAGTGGAGGGCATTCACTCGCGCACTAATTTCGACCTGTCGCAGCACGAGAAATATTCCGGAAAACAGATAAAATACTTCGATCCGCAGACAGGAGAAAGTTTTGTACCTTTCGTAATAGAGACATCAATCGGCGTAGACCGCATGTTCCTCTCTATAATGTGCCACGCTTACGACGAAGAAAAACTGGAAAACGGCGAGACACGCACAGTGCTTCATCTGCCCGATGCCCTTGCACCTGTGAAACTTGCAGTAATGCCGCTGGTGAAGAAAGACGGACTGCCCGAGAAGGCCCGCGAGATAATGGACGACCTGAAATTCCATTTCAACTGCCAGTATGACGAAAAAGACTCCATCGGAAAGCGCTATCGCCGACAGGATGCCATTGGTACGCCATACTGCGCCACTATTGACCACGACACGCTGAGCGACGGATGCGTCACTCTGCGCCATCGCGACACCATGCAACAGGAGCGCTTGAGCATAAGCGAGTTGGCATCAGTCATAGAAGACAAGGTGAGCATCACATCACTACTTAAGAAACTGCAATAACAGCATGAAGAAGTTTATAGCCTTCACCGTCATCGCGTGCGCACTGTTTTCTGCATGCAGCGAGGAGACGGAGACTTTCGAGGAGTTCCCCAACTGGCTGGCAAAGAACACTGCCTACTTTGAAAAGCAGTACCAGGCTCACGAGGCGCTCAACGACGGATCGATACTGACCACGTGGACTCTCGACTCCATCGCAGCAGAGTCGGCAAAGCACACTGAGTGTATCCTAATAGAGCGACTGGAACAGGGACAAGACACGGTATCGCCGTTCTACACTGATACCGTCACCGTCCACTACTCCGGACGCTTGCTGCCGTCAGCGACACACTCCGCCGGATACGTGTTCGACCAGTCGTTCGACGAGCCTTTCGACTCCGCAGTGGCCGTGCCGACTCAGTTTGCAGTAAACAATGTGGTGAAAGGCTTCAGCACCGCTCTGCAACATATGCACCGCGGCGACCGCTGGCGCGTCACCATACCCTACCAACTGGGCTATGGTGTCGTTGCCACTTCCAGCATTCCTGCCTACAGCACCCTCATCTTCGACATACGTCTCGTAGACTTCTGGAGCACTAAAAAGGGCGACCGATAACCGTTATGACATACGCCAACTACATACGCCAGATAGAAATAGAGTCGCTCTGGAGCGGCAAGAAGCACATTCTGTGGAATCTTGACCCGCACGTCAACATCCTGAGCGGCATAAACGGAGTGGGAAAGTCAACCATTCTCAACAAGATATTCAAGAGCGTCAACACCAATGGCGACGTGGTGAACCATCGTCTCAAGGGCGTGCAGATCACTGTGGAGCCTGCCGATGCCACACATCTGCGCTTCGACATCATACGCTCGCTCGACTCCCCTGTGCTCGACGCCGAGACAATGACACATGTAGACACGCGCATACGCTCTGCCCTCGACTTCCAACTCTATCATCTGCAGCGCAAGTACCTCGATTATCAGGTTAATATCGGCAACCGCATCATCGAGGCACTGCAGCAGGGCAACGCCACGCTGGCACAGCAACTGAGCGAACCCAAGCGGCGCTTTCAGGACATCATCGACGATCTCTTCCTTGAGACGGGAAAGAAGATAGTACGCACGGAAAACGAGATACGCTTCACACAGATTGGCGAAACACTCGTGCCATATCAACTGTCGAGCGGCGAGAAACAAATACTCGCCATCCTGCTCACAGTACTCGTCGAAGACCAGCAGCCCTACGTGCTTTTCATGGACGAACCAGAAGTAAGCCTGCACATAGAATGGCAGAAACGTCTCATAGACCTCATCGTGGAACTCAATCCAAACGTACAGGTTATTCTCACAACCCACTCGCCTGCCGTCATAATGAACGGATGGATGGACCACGTAACAGAGGTTTCCGACATAACCGTGCCGAACGAATAAACAGCACAACGAGAGATGGGCAAGCGTCTTAGCGACAATCTCAACTCACAATACTTCGAAGCGGCCAATCAACTGAAGTCGAAACAGAGCCGCCGGCGTATCGTGGCATACGTGGAGAGTTACGATGATATCTACTTCTGGCGAACCGTGCTCTCTCGTTTTGAAGACCAGACACGCTTCTTCGAGGTGATGCTGCCTTCACACCGCAAACTGGAACGCGGCAAGAAGTCGGTACTGATGAAGATGCTCGACAAAAAAGACGAGAGGAAAGCGGGAACAGCCGATTCGTTAGGACCGGCAATGATAGCCTGCGTCGACGCTGACTACGATTTTCTTATACAAGGCGCAACGCCACAGTCGAAAAAGGTAATCGACAACCCATACGTGTTTCATACCTATGCCTACGCCATAGAAAACCTGCAGTGCTACGCTCCCTCGCTCCATGATGTGTGTACTGGCGTTACTCTCAACGACCATAGTATTTTCGACTTTGAGAGTTACCTCCAGCAATACAGCGAAGCCATCTTTCCTCTCTTTGTATGGTCTGTCTGGGCGTACCGCAACGGGCGCCATAACAATTTCTCCATGTCCGACATGGCCCGCGTCATCGACCCGGGCGGCTTCAACGTCAAAGATCCGGATGTTTCCATCAAGCACCTCCGCCACAAGGTTCAGACAAAGGTGCACCAACTGCAGCAACTCTTTGCCGGCAACAAGGAGGGATACATCAGCACAAAGGAAGACGTGCGCCGGCTTGGCGTAACACCGCAGACAACTTATCTGTACATCCAGGGACATTCGCTCTTCGACAATGTCATTGTGCCAATACTCAATAAGGTCTGCAATCTGCTGCGACAGGAACGACAGAATGAGATTTCGCGCACAGCAGTACACTACACACAACGACAGAATGAGATGTCGTGCTATGAGCACTCGCTGCAGGACATCCGCCAAATGCTTAAAAAAAATATCGGCTACATGTTTTCGCCACCCTTCCAGCGTATTTTGTCAGACCTCGACAACTTTCTGAACACAAAACAGGAAATACCATCACAAAAATAACAACACACTTCATATCTACTATCTCATGGAACAACAAAAACGTTACGGGCACTTCGACGATGCCCATCGCGAGTACGTCATCACCGACCCACAGACTCCCTGGCCTTGGATAAACTATCTGGGAAACGAAGATTTCTTCTCGCTTATATCAAATACGGCCGGCGGATACTCTTTCTACAAAGATGCCAAGTTCCGCCGCATCACACGCTATCGCTACAACAATGTTCCGATGGACAATGGCGGACGCTACTTCTACATCGTCGACGGCCAGAACGTCTGGAACCCAGGCTGGAAACCATGCAAGACGCCGCTCGACTTCTATGAGTGCCGCCACGGAATGGGATACACGCGCATAACAGGGCGCAAGAACGGCGTAGAGGCTTCCGTGCTGTTCTTCGTTCCGCTGAAAAAATGGGCAGAAGTGCAGAAACTCACACTGAAGAACAACAGCAATGAGGCGAAGCAACTGAAAATTTTCTCTTTTGAGGAGTGGTGCCTCTGGAATGCCGCTACCGACATGGAGAACTTCCAGCGCAACTTCTCCACAGGAGAGGTGGAGATAGAAACCGACGTTCCTGTAGGAAATCAGGCAGGCGCCACCATATACCATAAGACAGAATACCGTGAGCGCCGCAACCACTACGCTTTCTATCACGTTAACACAGAAGTTGCAGGCTACGACACCGACCGGGAAACGTTCGTCGGCCTTTACAACGGCTTCGATGCTCCTCAGGCTGTTATTGAAGGGCGTCCGCGCAACTCCCATGCCCACGGCTGGAGCCCTGTTGCCTCCCACTGCATTGAGTTGACGCTGCAGCCAGGTGAGAGCCGCGACCTTGTATTCCTGCTGGGATATGTGGAAAACCCGCAGGAGGATAAATTTGTCAGTCCAAAAATGCTCAATGCTCAACGGCCAATGGTCAATGCTCAATGTTCAATGGCCAACGGGCAATGTATCAACAAGCAACGAGCCCACGCTCTCATCGCCGAACTCAACACGTCGGAAAAAGTGGATCGTGCCTTTGCCGAACTCAATGCCTACTGGGATGCTCTGCTTAATATATATAATGTACGCACGGGAAACGAGAAACTGGATCGCATGGTAAATATCTGGAACCAGTATCAGTGCATGGTAACGTTCAATTTCTCACGCTCAGCATCGTTTTTTGAGAGCGGAATAGGACGCGGAATGGGGTTCCGTGACAGCAATCAGGACCTTGTAGGCTTTGTTCACCAAATTCCGTCGCGCGCCCGTCAGCGCATTATCGACATTGCGTCAACCCAGTTCCCCGATGGCGGATGCTACCACCAATACCAGCCCCTCACAAAGCGTGGCAACAACGACATAGGCGGTGGTTTCAACGACGATCCCTGTTGGCTGATTTTCGGAACAGTGGCATACCTCAAGGAAACAGGCGATTTCTCGATACTCGACGAACTTGTACCGTTCGACAATGAGGCTGGAACGGAAGTCACTCTGTTTGAACACCTTCGCGTTTCGATGGATCACGTTACTAATAACCTTGGCCCCCACATGCTGCCGCTCATCGGACGCGCCGACTGGAACGACTGTCTCAACCTGAACTGCTTCTCATGGGACCCAAATGAGTCTTTCCAGACCACCGAGAACGTGTCTGAGGGCACAAAAGCCGAAAGCCTGATGATAGCAGGCCTCTTCGTCGTGACTGGGAAGGAGTATGTAAGACTGTGCAAGCGGTTGGGCTACACCGACGAAGCCCTGCGCATGCAAAAGGCTGTCGACGCCATGACGGAGGCTGTGAAGAAACACGGCTGGGACGGCGAATGGTATCTCCGCGCCTACGATTTCTATGGCCGGAAGATTGGTAGTCACGAATGTGACGAAGCAAAAATCTTCATCGAGTCGCAGGGCTGGTGCACAATGGCTGAGATTGGCGCTGAGGAAGGCATGGTCGGAAAGGCTCTCGACTCCACGAAAAAATACCTGGAATGTGAGCACGGCATAGTGCTCAATAACCCAGCCTTTACGAAATATATCTACGAGTACGGCGAAATAAGCAGTTATCCCGAGGGCTACAAGGAAAATGCCGGCATTTTCTGCCACAACAATCCATGGGTCATCATCGGCGAGACGCTTGCCGGCCGCGGCAACGACGCGTGGGCACACTATGCCAAGATACTTCCTTCATACGTAGAGGAAAAATACCAGACTCTCCACAAGGTTGAGCCTTACGTCAACTGCCAGATGGTAGCAGGAAAAGACGCAGCACGCCCTGGCGAAGGCAAGAACTCATGGCTGACAGGTACAGCAGCATGGATGTGGCTCACCGTGAGCCAGTACATACTCGGTATAAAACCGCAGTATGACGGACTTCTCATCGACCCGTGCCTGCCGACTTCTGCCCGCGACTATACCGTGCAGCGCAAATTCCGCGATGCCAACTACACCATCCACGTCAGCAATCCCCAAGGCAAGGAGCGCGGTGTGAGCAGCGTAACCCTCGACGGCACGCTGCTCGACAGCACTCTCATCCCCTACTCTGCCGGTCAGCACACTGTGGAAGTGGTCATGTAGGCTCTTTAATTCACAATTCGTAATTTATAATTCATAATTTGCAAACTAAAAGACTCATAAACATATAGACTAAAAAACTCACAAACTCAACAAACAATGACGAAACGTAAGATTTGGGCGGCCTGTTTTGCCGTCACAGCCGTTCTCACTGCCAACGCACAGAACGTGCAATTCCATTACGATTTTGGTCATGCTCTTTACGGGTCGCTGACAGGCAGGCCCAATGTGACCACGACAATCGAGATGTTCAAACCCGACGATTGGGGAAACACTTACTTTTTTACAGACATCGACTATTTCTCCGACGGTGCAGCAGGCGCCTACTGGGAAATTTCACGCGAGTTCAACATCAGCAGCAACAAGCAGTGGGCACTGCATGCAGAGTATAACGGCGGAATGACGTCGATAGAGCGCACCACCATAGCCTCACGCTTCCAGCACGCAGCCCTTGCCGGCGGCACATGGAACTGGGCAAACTCCGACTTCACGCGCACCTTCTCCCTGCAGGCTCTCTACAAGCACTACTTCCACGGTTTTTCGCGCGAAGCATTTGAGAGTTTTCAGGCAACAGCCGTATGGGGCGACACCTTCGCTCACGGCATGCTGACATTCTCAGGCTATATCGACGTGTGGTACGACGCTACGGTCAACGGCTCGCTCATCGTGTCGGGCGAACCGCAGTTCTGGTTTAACTTCAATGCACTGAAAGGCTGCGAGAAGATAAAACTCAGCGTAGGCACAGAAGTAGAGATAAGCAACAATTTCGTTGTCGACGACAAGGGACGCGACAACCGCTTCTACGCCATTCCTACCATGGCAGCAAAGTGGACATTCTGATTGACCCCGGCATTGCCGCCGACAAGAGAAAAGGGGCAAGAGACACATTTGCATCTCTTACCCCTTTGGTTATAACCTTTCACCAGACGATTACTGGTGCTGGTCGCGCAGCAAGTCGTTTACCGTCTTCACAGGGTTGAAAGTTCCGAGAGGCACCTCGACGAACACCGTCGACCAGTCGCTCATTGCTCCATTCCACAAGCCGGGCAGTTCCAGAGCCTGCAGTTCCTTGCCGCTCTTCGACTTCTGCGAGATAAAGCCGGTAGCAGGGTCTACATATTTTGGCAGGTCAAAGGGCTCTCCTTTGTAGTTGCGCACAGCACATACCAAGTCTACAGGATTGAAGTGCGTTCCCTTTGTAAACATTTCCATGTATTCCTTGTTCGACTTGTCAATCTGCGAACTCTCCAAAATCTGAAGGCTTACGGTTCCGTCCTGATTGTATGTGAGGAATGGGCCGCCTCCGGGCTCACCTACGTTTTTCACCACGCCACACACGCGCATTGGGCGGTTTAGTTTCTTGCGCAGATAGATTACGAGGTCGGCATCCTCCAGTTCTTTGATGTCGGCCTTGCGGCAGCAGAGATCCTGCTGCACGAAGCGAATCATCTCTTCTATCTGTTCGTGGCTGTAGCAGCCTGTGTCGAGAAGGCGCAGATAGTCGAAAGCACGCTGTTGCAGGCTTACGAGAACGCCTGCTATCACCTGCTTCCACTCCACTGTCTCCGGCTTCAGCCTATCGGGCACCACATTGTCGATATTCTTCACGAAGATAACGTCAGCCTCTATCTCGTTAAGGTTTTCTATCAGTGCTCCATGACCTCCTGGGCGGAAGAGCAGCGTGCCGTCGCTGTTGCGGAATGGCGTACCGTCGGGATTGGCGGCAATAGTGTCGGTAGAAGGCTTCTGTTCGGAGAATGTAATATCGTAAGTGATGCCATATTTTGCTGCGTAGCCGTTGGCCTTCTGTGCCACCTTCTGCTTGAAGAGTTCCATGTGCTCATGCGAGACAGTGAAGTGCACATGTGCCTCACCGTTTGAGGCAGCATAGAGAGCACCCTCCACGAGATGTTCCTCCATCGGTGTACGTGCTCCATCTTCGTAGTTGTGGAAAAGGAGCAGTCCCTTTGGCAACTGGCCGTAGTTCAGTCCCTCAGCCTTAAGCATCTGTGCAGCCACAGCCTTGTAGCGCCCTTCAGCCATCAGTTCCTTGATGCCCTTGCCCTCGTTCTTTCTGCAGACAGCATCCAGTTCGCCATAGAAGGCAAAGCGCTCGATGTTGTCAAAGTATTTCTTCTCGAAGTCAGTTGTCGGCACGTCATAGTCAGCATCTACAAAAGCAAACATATCCTTGAACATGCGACTGGCAGCACCCGATGCAGGTACAAACTTCACCACGCGGCGTCCGCCAGCCTTGTACTGCTGCCATACCTCCACGTATTGCCGACGCTCAGCGTCCGTGGGAGCCACGATGCCGCGCCCTATGGCTGCCGCGCCCTCTAATTTGAGAAATGGGAAACCTGTCTTAAACTCTCCAAGTTGACGTTCTGCCTGTTCCGGGCTGATGCCCTTCTGACTCAACTGATTAAGGTCTTGCTGTGAAAACATAATATTATATATTAATAAGGTGTAAAAAAATGGTCGATGGTCTACGGTCAATGTTTGCCTTCGCTGCGGCAAAGATACGATTAAGCGAGCGGAATGCAAAATAAAAATTACGAAATAAGAATTATTTTTTTGGTTTTTTGCTTCCCCCATAGTAATTTTGCCGTCAATAAGAACAAACCCCACAAGGCCGACAGATCCTATAAAAGCACTACGTGATGCAGCAGTTCACCTTCACCATAGAGGAGCGAGACGCCACACTGGCGCTCTATGCCAAGATACGACAGCAGATAGGCTCATCGCTGCAGGAAGGCGACGAGGAGCGACTGCGCCACCACCTTTTGCTTGGCATAGAGACTCAGCAACTTCACCGTGACATCTTCGGGCTCAATCCGATACTGCTTGCGCTACAGACAGCAGGGCTCGTGATAGACGAGATAGGTCTGAAGCGCGATGCAGTGGTGGCTATAATGCTGCGGCCAAGCGTGGAATGCGGCCAACTGGACGTGGCAGAGGTGGAGCGCGACTTCGGCCCGTCGGTGGCACGCATCCTGCACGGACTCGGGCGCATACAGCAAATCTACCAGAAGAACCCTGTTGTAGAAACGGAGAATTTCCGCAACCTGCTGCTCTCTCTGGCCGAGGACATGCGCGTGATACTGATAATGATAGCCGACCGCGTCAACCTAATGCGACAGATACGCGACACAGAAAACGCCGATGCCAAACAGCGCGTGAGCCAGGAGGCAGCCTATCTGTATGCTCCGCTGGCTCACAAACTTGGTCTGTATAAACTAAAAAGCGAACTGGAAGACCTGTCGCTCAAGTATCTTGAGCACGATGCCTATTATCACATCAAGGACAAACTCAGCGAGACCAAGCAGAGCCGCGACGCCTACATCGAGCGCTTTATCCAGCCCATCAGCGAGCGTCTCAGCGAGGCTGGCTTGAAATTTCACTTCAAGGGGCGCACTAAATCGATCCACTCCATC
>CALFIY010000047.1 GCA_937877595.1 uncultured Prevotella sp. | reverse complement strand
GAGCCGTTGTCGATGACGATAGCCGTTGTGGGAGCGGTGCTTTCAGCCAAACTTTTCAGACAGCGGTCTATCCAGCCTCGCTGCATGGCATTATATGTGACGATAATGGTGAATATGGTCATAGTCTTATCTTATATTTGTCAAGCAGCATTATTGCGCACACGAGAAGTATCATAAACGTTGACGGCATGCTCATAAACCGATAGTAGTAAATGCCGAATATCGGAATAATGGACAGAGTGAAAAATGCAAGCAGGTCGCCGACGGACAGTTCTTCTCTATGCGGACGCTTGAAGATGAAGCAGCAGATGAAAAAGAATGCACCAGCCCATATAAACATGCCCACGGGAGTGAGGTCAAGCAGGACGTCGCCGATGTAGGTGGCAAAGACGCTCATAAAGAAGCCCTGTTGTCCGGAGCGCATCTCTCTGCGGCTGTCGTCATTGTCTATATGGAAGGCATAGTGCGCAATGAGCGGAAATTCTCTTTCGGCGGCAATGTAGTCAGTGTTTCCTTTCTCCCAGAAGAAGCAGAAGTTGAGATAGCCTTGGCCTGCATATTGCACGGCTCTGGCTTCTGCACCTCCCTCTTCTTTGTTAAATCGAGCATCGGAAACTACGATAAAGTATACAAGAGCGGCTATCGCTACAGGTATAGTCCCGATGCGCATTGCCCGTTTCATCTTCTTTGAAAAATGAGGCGAGAAGAGTATCAGACATGCCACGAACATCATTCCGTAGAATACTATTTCCGTGCGGTCGGCACTCTGTATGCCTGCAAGAGGCATGCTGAACGATGTGAAAAACAGTATCAGCACAACCCACCACTGGCTTTTCCTGAAACACATGTAGTAGAAAGCCAGCGGCAGAGCCAGCAGAGTAGAGACATTGAAGTAGTAGAGAAACCGCAGTATGAACGGCAGGCTTTCAGATTTCACCTGTGCCGGCGACTCAATGCCTTTGTAGTGGTCGGATCTTACGCTCGACAGATCACCCGACAGAATTTCCACGGTAGAGTCGGCGATAAGATACAGATTAAGCAGTGCAACGGCAAAGAGTAACGCGCTCAAGGCATGTATGATGAGAGGATTGTTGGTCGTTATGTCGCGAATATCCTTCTTGTAAATCATGGAAAAAGGCAGCATGCCGAGAGTGAGGAGTGCACAGTAGAGAATGGTTGGAACGACGTTGAGTTCCAAATCGTAGTTGTCAAACAGTATGCCGCCCGCGTCAAGCATCTCTCCTGCAACAATGATAATTGCCAGCAGCGATGTCAGGGCGTAGAGAGCCGACATATATACGCAGACGTCAAAGCCCTGATGCTTGTACCACCAGTATATTGTCAGAAGCGTGAAGAACAGGAACGGGACAATTATCATTTGTTGGCAATGACTGATTTGAGGTGTATTATGTCGTGCCATCCGAAGAGCAGCGCTTTCGTCTGGCTGACGAAAAGGTGGCGGTATGCCGGAATGAACGCATCGGCCAGATAGCCAGCGGCAACATTGCTGGCTATTGCGACGAATGCCGCGGCCACGATGCCATAACGAGGCAGCAATATGTAGTTGAGCGCAACGCAGACAATGCATCCAAATCCGTCACGCAGTATGGCAAATCGCTGCAAGCCTTCCGTTACGAGCATAGTACCGGCAGTGTTCGACAGAGCCACGCTTGCCGTCTTGAAAGCCATTATCTGCAACACGGCAACAGCAGGAAGATAGGCCGTTCCGAACGTGTAGCGTATCAGCCAATAGGCAATAGCCGACGTCACTGCAGAAATGAAGATCGACAGCCACAGCGAGAGATTCATAAACTGCTGGCTCTTTGCGGAGTAGCGGTTTGTGTGGTTATGGCTGTCCTCTTCGCGTATGCGTACAAGCACTGGTGTGATAGTCTGAGCCAGCATTATGGGTATAAACGCCAGCAACTCCACGAAGCGCGATGCCACGGCAAAGTAGCCAACCGACCGATTGTCTATCATCTGGCCTATCATAACCTGGTCAATGCGTTGGTAGACGATGACGGCGGCGTTGGTAAGCAGCAGAGGAAACGATTCCCTGAGCAGAAAGCGTGCATATTCCGGGTCGAAACGCCACTGGCGCATGCTGCCAATCTGTGAGCGATAGGATATGCAGTAGCCGCTGGCCAGCAGAAGGAAGTCGAACATGTAGGCGGCAAGAAACCATGTCAGCGAAGCATGCATCAGCAGCAGGGCTATCTTTATGACGATGCCTATCAGCGTGCGGCTTATCTCTGCCTGCACGATATATTTGTTCTTAACTATGGCTGTGAAATAGTTGCGTACTACGGAAAAAGAGTTGAGCACGATGGTCAGCGAGTAGATGGCTACGAGCAGTGTGGTGTAGCCGTCGGCTTCCATGGCCCACGACGTCGCTATGACGAGCACCATAAACAGCAGTCCGAAGGCGGCTTTCAGTCCGAAGGCAGTGCCTATCACCGTGGTGTATGGCACCTGCTGGCGTGCTTCCTCCCTTATTTCTATGGCATCAAGGCCAAACGAGGCAAATGTCATGAATAGGAACACGTAACTGATGACGTAGTTCAGCAGCCCGTAGTGCTCCGGCCCAAGATAGCGCGCCACGATGATGCCTACCAGCAGTCCGCTCAGCATGCTGACCACCTTGCCTGCTATTGACCACAGCAGGTTCTGTATTATTGCCTTTTTTGTAGACGATATCTGCAGCCAGCCCGATATGTGTGTGCGTAGCGACACTTCAGAAAGGTTTAGAAAGTGAAATGCAGTTCTTTCCTTGCCAGATACAGCGAGGTTATGAAGAAGGCAAGGAAGAGCATGGAGGCTACGAATATCATGCGCTTTGGGCTGCTGGCTTTCACGGGCACTGCAGCACCTTGCAGTACGGTGAAGGCAGGTGTGCGCTCCTGCACTTTGGCCTTGGCTGCCTGCATCTGACTGCTGATGGTGGTATAGGTGTTGAATTTCAGTTGCATGTCGTTTTCCATGTCCTCCATCATCAGTTCCACGCTTTTCAGAGCCACGCGAGTGTTGGCGTCCGACGTGCTGGCATAGCGCTGGCGCGCCCTTTCGTAGTCCTGCTTGGCCTCGCGCGTCAGTTCCTTGTAGTATTCATAGTCGTTGCGTGCCTTCTTGGTGCGGTAGTCGGTGATGAATGTCTGCAGTCGGCCGCAGAGCGAGTCGGCTATGGTTTTGCATATCAGCGCGTCTTGGGCCTTCGTCGTGATGGTAATGACGCCGGTCTTCTTGTCGACGCTGAGTTTTATGCACGACTTGACGGAGCCTGCAATCTCATTGTCTTTCTTCGACAGATAGTAAGGGTCGAATCCCTTGCTGCTGCCCGTTGCCTTCGCATCGTCGCTGTTGAGAAGTTTTCGTATCTTCGTGATGGGAATAAGCCAGATATTGGGCTTTTGTTTTGTTTTGAGGTAGTCGTAGTACGACGTGTTTATCTCGCCGTCAGCCGACACTACTTTTATATTGAAGAGACTTGTCACGAAGCCGTTGTCGTCCATTAGGTCGGGGTAGAGCAGCGGCGTGATGGCGTCGGAGGTTTGCATCTCGTCTATGTCGAAGCCGAATGATGCTGCAAGGGAGCCAAGGGTTCCGCCTGAAAGCGAATTGCCCATCTCCGGTGCGAGTTTTGCCTGAGTGCTATAGGTTCTTGGCATGCCTAAAATAAAAATGCACGACAGTACAAAGACTATTGGCAGCACCTTGTAGAAGACCTTGCGGTTGTCCCAAATCTTTCTTGCCACCACTCGCAGTTCTATGACGTCAGTGTTCTTTATCTTGTTCTCTTCCATATTTTTCTTTTTTCTTCTTATAACGTATGGATGCCCCTGTTTATTGTGGAGAATGGCAGAAGTATTGTCTCGCAGGTCGCGTGGCATCCTATACGGCAGTGCTTCTCTGCCTCACAGCCTCGAAAAGCAGTATTGCGGTGCTTACTGAGACATTCAGCGAGTCGAGCCGCCCCTGCATCGGAATGTGAATGTGGGCGTCGGCAGCGTTGCGCCATGCGTTGGTAAGGCCAGTGGCTTCCGTGCCCATCACGATGGCAGTGGGGCGGCGCATGTCGGTGGAGTAGTAGGGGTGGGAGTCTTGCAGTTGTGCAGTGAGGATGCTGATGCCGTGGGCTTTCAGGAATGATATGCACTCTTCTGTGGAACATGCCACTGTCGGTACGGTGAACAGCGCTCCTATGCTGCTGCGGATAAGGTTGGGATTGTACAGGTCGGAAAGCGGGTCGCACACCACAACTGCCGTGGCTGCCGCCGCATCGGCCGAGCGAAGTATGGCGCCAAGGTTGCCGGGCTTCTCAACGCTTTCGACGACCACTATTAGCGGGTTTTCGCCGAGGGAAATGTCCGAAAGTGAAGTCTGGCGCGCCTTTACCTGTGCTATGATGCCTTCTGTTGTTCCTCTATAGGCTATTCGCTGATATACTTCGCTGCTAACCTCTATCACATTGTCTGCCTCTGGCAGCGGCTGATTGCCGTAGAGTTGCGTGCAGACGTATATGGTGTCGGCCTCGTAGCCTGCTGCGATGCAGTGACCCAGTTCGCGCTGTCCCTCGACGACGAATCGTCCCGTTTTCCTGCGTTCCGACGATTTCTGCTGCAGCAGCATCAGTTGTCTGATGCGTGGGTTTTGTAAACTTGTGATTGTCATCAGCGGGCAAAAGTAGTCAAAAAATGGGTTTTTGCAAAATAAAAGGAGGAAAGAAACGTTTATAAATGAAGAATAGAGTAAAGGGAATGAAGCATATTGTTTTCTCGATATTGATGCTGCTGTCTGCGCTGAGCGCCGCTGCCCAGACGTTCACGCTGTCAGGCCGCGTGAGCGACGAGGAAGGCAATGCCGTGGAACTTGCCACCGTTAGTTGCAGCGAGCAGAAGGCTTTCACTGTCTGTTCGCTGAAGGGCGAATACTCTATGCAGTTGAAGAGTGCCGACTCGGTGGTAATACGTTTCTCGATGGTCGGCTACCAGACGCTGACGCGTGTGCTGCGTTCGCCAAAGAGTAATCAGCGGTTGCTCGTCACGCTGCACCCGATGCAGGCCCTCGACGAGGTGGTGGTGACTGAGCGCCGCCGACAGGTGACAGCCACGGAGCAACTCGATATCAAGTCGGCGCGGCTCTCGCCCTCTGCTACCGGCAATGCCGTGGAAGACCTGATACAGCAGCAGGCTGGCGTGTCGACCCACAACGAACTGTCGAGCCAGTACAACGTACGTGGCGGTTCGTTCGACGAGAACGTGGTATATATCAATGGCGTAGAGGTGTATCGCCCGTTGCTTATACGCAGCGGCCAGCAAGAGGGGCTTTCGGTCATCAACAGCGACATGGTCGAGAAGATAGGTTTCTCGTCGGGCGGATATGAGGCAAGATACGGCGACCGCATGTCGTCGGCGCTCGACATACAGTACCGTCGGCCTACGCGACTTGAGGGCAATGCCCAGGCGTCGCTGCTCGGCTCCAGCGTCTTTCTGGGCTACGGCAACAAGCATTTCTCCATGAGCCACGGTCTGCGCTACAAGACCACGCGCTATCTGCTCGGCTCGCTTGAGACGAAAGGCGAATACAACCCGAACTTCCTTGACTACCAGACCTACATTACATATCAGCCAAGCAAGCGGTGGAGTCTGGAATTTATCGGAAACATTTCCGAAAACCACTATCGGTTCAAGCCAAGTGACCGCGAGACATCGTTTGGCACGCTGGAGCAGGTACAAAACTTCAAGGTGTATTTCGACGGACAGGAGCGCGACGTCTTCCGTACGCTTTTCGGCACCGTCTCCCTCTCTTCGCACGTCACCGACAAGACTGTCGTCCGGCTTCTCGCCTCGGCTTTCCATACCAAAGAGCAAGAGACATACGACATACAGGGTCAGTACTGGCTCGACGACACTCAGACGCAGGAAACGCTGGGCGTTGGCACTTACATGGAGCATGCCCGCAATTATCTGACGGCCGATGTGCAAAGTCTGAAACTCATGGTGCAGCATCGCACGCGCCGCCATGAATGGGAGGCGGCTCTCACGCACAAATGGGAGCGTATTGACGAAAACTCGCGCGAGTATGAGATGCGCGACTCAAGCGGCTACTCTATTCCGCACAGTGCCGACCGGCTCGACCTCATCTATTCTCTCTCGTCGCGCAATGCCATGGACAGCCATCGCACCGAGGCGTACGTGCAGGACACGTATCGCTTCCAGACAGGAACCGAGGGCCGTCAGTCATTTTTCACTCTGTGCTACGGACTGCGCCTTGCCCACTGGTCGCTAAACGGCGAGACTCTGCTGTCGCCGCGAGTGTCGATAGCCGTAGTGCCGCGATGGAACGAGCGCCTCACTCTGCGGCTTGCAACAGGCGTGTACTATCAGGCACCGTTCTACAAGGAATTGCGCGATACTATCACGACAAGCAGCGGCACGCAGGTATGGCTAAACCGCGACCTGAAGAGTCAGCGCTCGCTGCATTTCGTGGCGGCTGCCGACTATCGGTTCAGCATGGCTGAGCGTCCATTCCGCTTCACAGCCGAAGCCTACTATAAGGCGCTGTCGCGACTTGTGCCATACAACGTGCAGAACATGAAAGTGGTCTACTATGGCGAAAATCTCGCGTCGGGACATATTGCAGGACTCGACCTGAAACTCTTTGGCGAGTTTGTGCCAGGCACAGACTCGTGGATAACTTTCTCTTTGATGTCGGCGCGGCAGAAACTGAACGGACAGACAATTCCACTGCCCACGGACCAGCGCTGGGGAGTCAATCTACACTTCACGGATTACTTCCCAGGCACAGAAAGATGGAAGATGACGCTGCGCCTTGCCTTTGCCGACGGTCTTCCCTTCGGCGCGCCCCACCGCGGACTGGAATATCAGCAGTTTCGCGCGCCAGCCTACCGGCGTGCCGACATTGGTATGAACTATCTGCTGATGAAGGGCGGAGAGGGGCAGCCCACTCTGCGACGTCCGCGTGTTTGGCTCGGAGTTGACGGCCTTAATGTTTTCGGTCTGTCGAATGTCAATTCCTATTACTGGGTTACTGACGTTACCAATCAGCAATATGCAGTACCCAATTATCTCACGGGGCGTCAGATAAACGTGCGTTTGAGCGTCGAATTCTGAGCGCCCGGAAAGCCTTTGCCTGCTGCTGATTTCAAAACAGCTGTTTTAATTTTTGCCAGCGCTGTTTTAATTTTTGCCAGCGCTGTTTTAATTTTTAAAAACACTGCTGTAATTTTTGCCAGCGCTGTTTTAATTTTTAAAAACACTGCTTTTATTTTTGCGAAAAGGCTTGTAGTCTTTTCGTGATGATGAAAAAAAAAGTTCCCCCTCTGCGCTGTCTCTGTCAGACGTTTTGCGCAGAGGGGAAACCTTATGCTGTTTTCAAGTGAGGCGCATGCCATGCGCCATGCACCCACCAGGAGTGCTTACTTCACTATCTTGCGACCGCCAACGATGTTGATGCCTCGCTTCAGGCTGTTCTGGCGAACACCCTGCAGGTTGTAGATCGGGCTGTTGTCGGTAGTGTTGATGCGAGCGGCATTGATGGCTGTCTCGTAGTCCGCGATGCTGATAGGCAGCAACTGGTTCTTCGTAGCCGTAGAGGCAACGAGGATGGCCACCATGTTGATGTGCTCAGTCACCTCATCCTTGGTCCACTCGGCTATCTTGTGCAACTGCTGGTTGGCAGTGGCTGAGCCGTTGTTGACATCAATAGTGGTGTCTCCCTGGGCGAGGGTGCCTGCCGTGGCGCTGGTCTTGGTCAGCGTAGCATCGGTTATCTTCACCACGCGACCCAGGTTCTCGCTCTTGTTGACATCGGCGATAGTTCCCTCAATGGTTGTGGGACTGCTGAGTTCGCTGGTAGCAGAGATTCTGCTTGACGGAGTGTTCTCTGTCTCCTTCATCTGCGAATTGCCAGAGGCCACGCGCTTCACAACGTAGAACACGCCGCTCACCTTGGTGTTCGCCTGCAACAGGCTGTTGAGTGACGAATACTGGATGAGTGTTCCGCCTGTTTCGTCCTGCACGAATACAGTAGAATAGCCGTCGGCAGAAATGCCAATCACTTCGGCATTATACAGGTCAACTTCGGCATAAGTACCAGCATCGAGAGCGTTGAACTCAGCAATGTTGTTGACGTGAGTGTAGTCTAACGGCTTGAGTTCGACGGGTGTGGTCATGTCGGCGGTAGAAGCAAGCGTCACAACAGCCGAAGCGATGTAAGGCGTGGCGTTGTTGACAAAGCGAACGCCTTCAGCCCAGCCGGTCCATACGAGGCCTTCCAGTTGGCCGCTCGACGGCGTGAAGTCGAGAGAACCTGTGCCTGCAAGGGTGAATTCAATCTTTGTTATTCCGTAGCCCTCAGGCGCGGTGAACTTAAGCACAGAATACTCTTTGTACATGGTCAGACAGTTGCCGCGGTTGTTGATATTGGTGATGCGCGAAGGTGCAGAGCCGCCGGTGATTTGCAACTGTACATTGTCTACGGTGTACGTCTCGTTGATGATGTAACTCTTCACGTCGGTTATAGACGTGCCGACATAGCTGCGCAGAGCGTCGGTGGTGAAGTCGAATGTTGCAGTGTTCGACTGCTCGCCTGCAGCAACAATGGCATCGGCTGAAATGGGCAGCAGGAACCAGCCTGTCATGTAGTAGATGACTACACCGGTTATCTTGCTGGCTTTCTCTGGCCATGTAAACTCGGCAGACAGTACGCCCATGTAGTCGCGAGCCTTGATAGTGTTGCCTTCTGCATCGGTAAGCGTCTTGTTCTGTCCGCTACCGCTGATGGTGACATTCTCCAGTGTAATCAGGCGGCCGTAGTTAGACTGCTGGCCAGCCTCTGCCACTGTTGTGACTTTTCCGGTAAGCGTAGTTGCTGTCTCCTCGAAGGTTGTAGCATCGGTGGCTTGCAGTTGTGGCTCATAGGGAGCAGGTGTTGCGCCCATGTAGTCAATGTCGTCTTTGGTGGCCTTTGTTCCGATGATATATCCGTTGAGTGCTTTGCCTACAGTGAGCGCAATGCCTTTGATGACAGTAGCACCAGAAGCATCCTCCACATAGTAGCCATTGAAGTTGCCGTTAACCTTGGCATCGGTCAGCGTGAGTTTTACCACCTTGCCGTCTTCTGCGGCATTGAATGCTGCTATGTTGGCGGCTTCTACGTCGTATGTCTCCTGTGCAGGCTCCACGGTCTCGCTGTTCTTGTTGTCGGTGGTGACTACAATCTTCAGCATAGTGCGAGTGGCTGACGCAGTGAAGAGCACCTCTGTGGCGTTGCCCGTCCATACGTTGTCGGCTACGCTGCCAGTGCTGGCTGCGAGGTCGAACGAGTTGCTCTTCATGGTAACTGCAATCTTTGTGATGGCGCGACCGTCGGCGGCAGAAAACTTTATAGAGCCGTTCTTATATACGTAGAACGTGTTGATGCCGTCGTTGCCGCGCATGATGCGAGCAGGCTGCGTAGCATCGCCCTGCACGTTAGTAAGCGTCACTTCGCCTACGGTGAGCGGTTCGGTGAGGTTGCCGTCGGCAAAGTTGACACCCTCGCCCACGGGCCATCCCTCGGGATTGTTCTCAAAATCGAATGTGGCCTCTGCTTCTGTAGATGCTACAACGGCAGTGGCTGTAGCACCTACAGCCTTGGTGTCTTCGTTGAAGGTGAACTCTACGTTGTAGTTGCCGTCGGTGGCGATAGTCAGCGTGGCGTTGCTGCTTGGATAGGATGTGCCCCAGTCGTGGTTGACAGCAACCTTATACGCATAAGTACCAGCTGTCAGAGCAACGTTCTCAAGCAGCAGGCGATAGATGCCGTCAGCATCCTTTGTCATGTCGTGGTTGGTGTCGCTGATGTCCCAGTTGTTGCCCATCAGACCAGTGTCGCCTGCTACGGTGTAGGTCTTCTCGGTAGAGCCCTCGAAAGCACCGACCTTGGTTGCCTCAGCGCCAACGGCCTTCGTATCGGCATTGAATGTGTAGACAATGTCGTATTTTGCCGTCTCGGTAATGCTGAGTTTAGCATTGCTGCTGGGCCAGCTGTTCGTCCAGTCGTGGTCTTCCACCACCTTGTACTCGTAAGAGCCAGCCTCAACGCTGATGCCGCTGACAGTGAGCGTGTAGTTCACGTTGTCAGTGGTGGTCATGTCGTTGGCCTCATTGGTCTCTGCCCACGAAGCATCGCCATTGAGCACTGCTGCCGCGCCTGCCACGGTGTAGGTGGCGGCCTGTGCTGCAACTAATGCCATGGCGGTAAACATTAGTGTAAAAAGTTTTCTCATAAGCATAAAGATATTAAAAAATAATGTATAACTTCTGTGCTGCAAAGTTATAATTGATTATGTAGAGGGGCAATCCCCAAAAATAGGTATTTTCCCCGATTTTCAGCCTTTAATTTTCAGCCTTTAACCTTAATCAGATATTCAGCAATCTGTACAGCATTGAGTGCAGCGCCCTTGCGGATTTGGTCGCCTGAAAGCCAGAACGTAAGACCGTTGTCGTCGGCAAGGTCTTTGCGCACGCGGCCAACGAAGATGTTGTCCAGTCCGGCAGTGTCCTTTGGCATGGGGTAGGTGAGTGTTGCAGGGTCGTCAACGAGCGTGCAACCCGGAGCGGCGGCTATTGCGTGCTGGGCTTCTTCCACGGAGATAGGACGCTCGGTCTCTATCCAAACGCTCTCAGAGTGGCTGCGCAGCGACGACACGCGTACGCACATGGCAGAACAGCGGGCATCGGTGTGCATTATCTTCTGCGTCTCGTTGAACATCTTCATCTCTTCCTTTGTGTAGCCGTTGGGCTGGAAAAC
>CALFIY010000046.1 GCA_937877595.1 uncultured Prevotella sp. | reverse complement strand
TAGAGCACAACCTTGCCAAGGTTGGGGTCGCGGGTCCGAGTCCCGTTTTCCGCTCCTTTTTTTGAACACATTGTTTTTTCAATGAATCTTTACCTACGCTATTTCGATAGAGAAGTTTTGGTTACCAACGTGGACGATGCTATCGCTTTTCTTGCCGGCATAGATGAGATTGGGATGAATGCCAATCTGGAGCACGACATTCGAGAATATGCAGCAAGCGACCTGCGCTACCCGAAACGCTACAAGGTTCGTCAGCGCGTTTACTTCATCATCATCAAGACCGATGCAGCCAGCATGGCAGAATTCAAGGAGAAGCGCAACAGCGCCAACTCGCAGTATGGTGACAAGGACAATCGTGGCGGCAACGGTTTGGCGCGCCTCGGCGAAGAGCAGTACGGATGGTACGAAGGCACTATCGACTTCAAGCGCGTTCTGCTGGTTCCTGCCACAGGCAAGTATCAGTATCGCGACACGCACTTTGTTGCACAGTGCAAGGCTTCGTCGGGTGTCGACTGCTACAATCGCATAGTGAGCCATCTGCGCGAGCGAGTGGACGAGCGTAGCCAGTTCCCCTCAGTAAAGGGAAAGAATTTCACCTTCCGCTATCTCGGAAAGGCCAAATGATTTTTTTGCGTACTCTATGAATAAGGTGATGCTGATAGGCAACGTAGGACAAGAGCCCGAAATACGTTATGTGGAACAGGGTGTTGCCGTGGCTCGCATCCGTCTTGCCACTACCGAGCGTGGCTATACGCTCCAGAACGGCACGCAGGTGCCCGACCACACCGACTGGCATAACGTTATCCTTTGGCGCAAACTGGCGGAAGTCGTTGAGAAGTATGTACACAAGGGCGACAAACTCTACATCGAGGGCCGCCTGCGCTATTCCACATACGACGACAATCAGGGAAAGCGTAAATATCTCACGGAGATATGGGCAGACAACATGGAGATGCTAACTCCTCCGGGCAAGCATGAATCCGTTTGAGCAGATCTTGAGTGAAGTTCACGTGATGGCACCCGACTACGGCGCCATCATTGCCGGCGTGTTGGCTTGTGTTCTGCTGCTGATGTCAGGTTTCGCATCAGGTTCGGAGATAGCGTTTTTCTCATTGTCGCCAGCCGACTTGAGCGAACTGGAAGAAGAGAAGACAGAGGCTGACCGCAATATCATGCGCCTGCGCAACGAGTCGGAGCGAACGCTGGCTACAATCCTTATCACCAACAATCTGGTGAATGTCACCATCATCATGCTGTGTAACTATTTCTTTGCACACGTGATCGACTTTGGTGCTGCCTATTGGCTGCAGTTCCTCTGCATTACCGTGTTGTTGACTTTCCTGCTGCTGCTCTTTGGCGAGATAATGCCCAAGATATATACAGGCCAACAGCCGTTACGTTTCTGCCGCACTGCGGTTAATGCCATATTGCTGTTCCGTAAGATTTTTTATCCCTTCGCTACGATACTTATCCAGTCGGGCATTCTGGCAGGCAAGGTAGTGCAGAAGGAAAGTCACGTGCTTAGCGTGGACGATCTGGAACAGGCTCTGGAACTTACCGACAAGGAGGACATAAAAGACGAGCAGCGCATGCTCGAAGGCATAGTGAAATTCGGCGACGAGACAGCAAAGGAGATTATGACGAGCCGTCAGGATGTCGTCGACCTCGACTTCAAGGCTTCCTTCTCCGATGTGCTGAAATGCGTCGTAGAAAACAACTATTCGCGCATTCCTGTATATCAGGGCAACAGCGACAATGTGCGCGGCATCCTCTACATCAAGGATTTGCTGCCGCATCTCGGGAAGCCGGCAACATTCCGCTGGCAGTCGCTGATACGTCCGCCGTATTTTGTGCCGGAGACTAAGAAGATAGACGACTTGCTGCGCGAGTTTCAGGCCAACAAGGTGCACATTGCCATAGTTGTCGACGAGTTTGGCGGCACGAGTGGCATTGTCACGCTGGAAGATATTCTTGAAGAGATAGTAGGCGAGATAAACGACGAGTATGACGACGACGAGAAAAACTACGTGCGCATCAACTCCAACACGTTTGTCTTCGAGGGAAAGACGCTGCTCAGCGACTTCTATCGCATACTGAACATCGACGACACTCTGTTTGCCGATGTCGAGGGCGATGCCGACACGCTGGCCGGACTGCTGCTCGAGATAAAGGGCGAATTCCCACAGCGTCACGAGCGCATAGACTATCTGCACTTCACATTTGAGATACAGGAAATGGAAGAACGGCGTATCTCAAAAGTGAAGGTTGTCGTCCATCAGTGATTTGAGTCAAGCAGTTCGGGCCATCCCACTGCGTGATACCATGCCGTCTGCTTGGCAAGTTCGTTGTATTTTTTTGCCGTAGTGTTGTAGCGTTCCAGGGGAACAAACATGCTCATGCCGCCAAAGTTGTCGGCCGTCACACTGAAGTAGGAGAAGTTGACATAGTTGGCGTGCCACTTGCTGCTCATCAGTCTGTAAACCACGGTTTGCCTGAAAATATCGTACCATGCGTTGTAACTCGCGGCATCGGCCATTTGGCGTATCACGTGGCGCATGTCGTACATGATATGAGTGTCGGGGTCGGTGGCATCGAAGTGATAGTAGTAGACCAGAGTGTCGGTGTTGATGGCATCATTCTTCCAGAAAGACTGCAGCACGTCGCGTGTGGCACTGGCAAGCATTGGCATGTTGGCGGTGCGCACTGTGGCTATCGGCAGATGGCCGCCCACGGGGTCCGTCTGTGCGTGGTAGTCGTCGCAGGTCTTTGTGTACATCTCTGTGTCGTCGGTAATGAAAAGGTCGGGCACAATGGTTTCATAGGGAGCACCGTCGCCGGTTATTTCCGAAGGTGCTGCAATGAAATACTCGCAGACATCCTTCAGTTCATACGCCACCTCTGCACACTGCATGTTGCAGCAGTCGGCCAGAATGAACTTGAAGTGGTTTGGCAGCGCCTGCAGTGCTTTTCGCAGCGATGGTATGTTCATCCATTTGCCTTCTATCGAACCTCTGTTCTCTCCGTTGTCCACGCCATAGGCTTTTCGCGGAGCCCTGATGACTCCAGCCGAGTCGGTATCGTGTATTATCCATCCGTCGGCGTGTCCCCACAACACGAGGCCGTAAGATACTGCAGGATAACGGCTCATTACCCATGCGATAGTTTCCTGCATTTTGTCGGGGTCTGAGGTCAGAAATTCTTTCTGGTATTTTCTTACTGTGTCAACGGGGTTGCTTGCCGTCTTGTTGAGCCGTAGTATGCACGGCTTGTCGTTTTCGCCAGTCCTGTCGGCAATAACGATGAGATTGTCGCGTTGCGAAATTTTCCTCACGCCTCTCCTCATCTCGTCGATATCAGCCAGAGCATAGTATGACAGATTGTTTTCTGCCGCCATGTATACTATGAGGGTACGCTGTGCTATGGTGTCGACGGGCGACGGAGTGGGGAAGGGATCGCTGCCGTTTTTATGGCAGGCTGTAAGGGCTATCAGTGCAGCAAGCAAAGTGGCATAGTATCTCATAAATTCTCTCCTTTTTGTTTTAGCGTGTAAGACTGAATTTCAGCGACAGTCCGAAGTCGTGGGTCGTCGTGGGATATGAACTCGATGACAGCAGCGGAGTGTTGGTCTGTCGGTCGTAGTAGGCAGAAAGGGTGAGCAGTTTCGACAGAGTGTAGTCGGCCATGAGCGAAATCTTCAGTGCTGTGTTTCCGCTGCTTGCCGCACTCGTCTGTGTTGCTATGTCGCGGGTGATGGCAGCCTGCTTGCGCAGAGAGAAGTCGCCACGGAGATTGAGGTCGTGGTTGACGCCTGTCTTCTTCGTCTTGTTGTTGGCCTGCTCTGTATTTTTCTTGCTGCCGCGCTGTGCCTTCTTCACCTTACGGTTCACCTTTGTGCCGAAAATGTTGAAGTCGTTGATTTTGTACGAAAGTCCGACCACCCAGTCGTTTGAGCGGCTCTCGTTTATCTGTATGCTCGTCATCGACAGGTTTAGTGAGCGCGTTGTGCGATACTCCAATTTTGCTGTCAGGCCTGATTGGAATGACAGGTCGATGCCAAGCAGTGGCGAGAACGACTCGTTGAGGCTTACAGTTGGCACGTTCCATCCGAGTTGTGACGAAGTACCATCGGTAGCAGTGTATCCGCCTACGGCAAAAATGCTCTTGTATGCATGATTTATGGTGACGCTCTTGAAATGGTCGCTAAACCACGGGAGTTTTGACAGGCCAGTGTATCTGAGCGTCCAGTTAGGCAGGAGTTTTGACAGGGCAGGGAAGAATTTAGTGCCGTCGGCACTGCTTGTATAAGCAGAGAGGAATGCCGGTATCATTACGGCGGCAGAATACTGGTCGACAGCAGTGCCGTAGTGTGCCTGTGCTTTTTGCTGGAACGCAGGCAGCGACTGGCAGAAGCGCTCGAACGAAGCAGAATGGTATCCGTTGTTGGCATCGCCTATTCCCTCGAGTGTTGATTTGAGTGATATCGTTGTCATTGTGAACGTACCGCTTTCCGTAGTCGGCATATTCTCATACATATATTGTATGGAGCGTGCGCGCGTGAGCGTTCGCGTTGCCGTGAGGTCAATCTTTAGGTCGCGAACAGGCTCAAGCACGCTTTTTATCTGCAGGTCGTGGGTCTGGTTGGTCGCTGCAGGAGTGGCAACGCTGTCGTTTTCGAGCAGCCATCCGTTGTCGTGGGCATGTTGCAGGTATTTGTCGCCGGTGAGGGCGAAGGCAAAAGGCAATCCTGGCGCCATGACGCTTCCTGTGCGCTGTCCGAAGGCATCGCCGACGTTAGGCATGAAGCCAGGCAGCGACATGGCATACTGGTCGCGGTAACTGACGCTTACCGAACGTACCATCATAAGTAGTCTGCTGGCAGTCTGCGTCGGCTTGTACCACCATTCTGTTTCGCGTGCAGGCTTTGGAGTGACGCTAAGCATGATGTGGGCCGTGTCTTTCGACAGAATACGGATGGTATTGGCGTCGACAACTTTGTACTTAACGGGATAGACCCGGCCCTGGCGTGTCTTGGCCGTCACGATGATGCGCTTGGCTTTCTTGCCGTGCTTGACTATAATGGCAGTGTCGGCGAGGGCAATCTCTTTCTGCCATGTATTCTTGTTCTTGGGCAGGGCCTTCTCTTCTTTCTTGTTCTGTGTCGTCTTGTTTGTGCTCTTGTCCTTGCTCTTTGCGGTGGGCTTTGCGGCGGGCTTCGTTGTCTTCTTGAAGCGCTCGTTGGCCTTCTTGAGGAAAGGTACGTGGTTGTAGAGAGTTTCCAGATTGAAGTTGCCGTTGATGTTTATCTGTCTGTTGTTTGATATTGTATTACCAAGACTTGTCCCGTCTTCCAGTTCCGTGCCTCTTATCCAACTGTAGGTTCCGTTGTAGGTTGCGTCGGTTGTCACCCAGTCGAAGACAGGAATCTTGTTGAGTGGCAGTTGTACTGAAGCGCTGGCTGTCTGGTGGTAGTCCATTGGCGTGCCGAGATTGCGGATGCTGTGCCAAACGGAATCTTTCCATGCTGAGTACTGGTCTGGATAAAGGTTCTTGTTTAATGGCGTATATGGCTCCTCTATCTGCGCATGTGTTGCCGACTGGAAATTGAAGTGTATGTTTTTTGTCAGGTCCCATCTGAGCGAGAAGTCTCTGTTCCACAGGAATTGCTCGCTGAAGGTGAGTGGCAGTTGCTGTCCCTGCAGGTCGTCAACATCGCGCTCTTGCAGTTCGTAGTAGTTGCGCGTCATCTCGGTGTTGAACGTGATGTTCTGCGGCAGCCAGTTGAGTCCGAACTGCTTTGGCAACTGCATCCATTTTGACTTGCTCTTCGATTTCTTCCACGGCTCGATGGATTTGTAGACTGGTGTGTATGAGTAGTTGAGCGAACCGCGCCACTGGTCTTCCTTTTCGTACACCGTGGTTTCGCCACTGGTGTATCTGTGAGAGTGGCTGTAGGAGAAGGCAAAATTGGCAGGGTCGTAGGGCATCGGGTGGCGTTTTGTCTTGATGCCAAATCGTACGCCTGAGAGCGAAAGATTGCTGTTGGTGGTCTTTGTGATGGCTATCGACTCGATGCTGTCGCGCTCGTATTGGCTGGCTGCGCTTTCCAGAGCGTCGTCGAGCAACATGTCGGTGTCAAGCGGATTGTATTTCGGCCTTGTCTCTTCTTTTGTCACGGAGTAATACAACGGCGCGGTGACCTTCGCCTTGTCGGGGAAGAACTTACCCAATTCCACGTTTGCTGTTACGGAGTATGTCTTGTAGTCGTCGTTAGACCGCTGCATGACGCCTTCTTCAAGTCCTCCAAAGCCATTGGTCACGATGCGTCCCGTCATGTTGAGCGTGCCGACGTCACTAAGTTGCATGTTCAGCGCTCCGCTGGCAGCCCATCCGCCTTTGTTGTTGAATTCCATGAGGCGCAACTCGTTGACCCAAACTTCTCCTGATTTTGCCGAGCCTGCTGTGTTGCGCACGCCAATCATCATTGTCTTCACTTCTCCGAGTGATGGGTTTCCTAGAATGGTTACGGTGTTTTGTCCGTCCTGCTGGCTGAACGGCTGTGTGTAGGCTGCTGCTCCCATTGCCCTTGAACTGTTGCGTGCTTTCTTCAGTTGCGTGAAGAGACTGAGGTCTATGTCGAGCATATTCTCTGCTGGCCACACCGCGCGGCAGTCCTCAAGATTGTATTTGTTGTAGTTGTTGCGCTCAGGTGTTATATTGAGCGGTATAAGATACTCGTAGTAGTTGTTCTTGTAGTCGTTGCCAAAGCGGATGAAGACGGCGAGTTGCTTGTCGTCAAGATTGGTGTTGTCGTCAATGAGTTTGTTGGCGTGGACAAACATCTGGATATGCTTATATTGTCGCAGGTCGAGAGTAGATGTCTTGTAGACAGCCTTGGATTCGCCCGGGGCAAGATTTTTCACCACGATATTCATGGCCTGTTCGTTGTCTTCCACGAGTTGTGGCTGCGAAGGGTCTGTAACTCGTGTAATTCCTGGCGGCAGAACGTAGTTTACGGGTTGCTTGTCGTTGTTTTCCTCAATGTTTACGGCGCTTACCTCTATTGTTCCCGTTTCTGCCGTGTTTCCAAGCGGCTGCTGGTAAACTCTCCATTCTCCTCTGACAAGGTCGAGTGAGCCAAAACGCAGTACAATAGGCTTTTGGAACTGAGTCAGAAACATGCGCATGAAACGTATGCTTGTGAAATCGGATATGCTACCGACTTTGCTGTCGTACTGATCGACTGGAATACGGAACTGATACCACTTTACAGTTTCGCGCGTACCGTTTCTCAGTGCCACGCTGGCTTCTCTGATGTCGCTGATATGGTTGCGGCCGAGTTGCATATCTTCTGGGCGGATGCTGACATGGTATTGGTAGTATCTCTCATACTCGTTGAGGGTATAGTCTTGGTTGATATCCTCAACGTCGGGCGTTGTCTTGTAACTGGTATCGTAGCCTTCCGACTGCTGGTCAGAGTCGGGCGAATTGCCCTGTGGCATGTTGATGCGCTTGTAGCGCTCAAGGATACTCGCCTGGCGTGCATCAAAATCAGAACCTCTGAAATAGTGGTAGTTGTCGTTTGCCGGGTCGAGCGTCCACTGCAGTTTTACGCTGTCACTGACATTTGCCGTTCTGAGGAAATCGGCATAGGCAGACTTCAGACGCTCTTCGTCGTCGTTGAGGCCGTTTAGACCGACGTCCTGAAGTTGTCTTGAACCAGCCGACGTGGCAAAAGCGTATGTCTGGGTGGGCTGTACGGGAATTTTTCCCCATGCTGTGTGCATGAAAGAGTTTGTTCCGTCTACGGGCATGCCGCTTTCGTAGAATTTCTTGCCGTCGTGCAGTATGTCTTCGCTCACCTCGCCGAGGTTAATATACAGGTCGCCGCCGTAGGATGTCGCATCGGGTTGCAGTTTGGTGTATATGAACGGATCCATAAGCCAGAACTCGATGTATTCCACGTTGGAAGTTTCAAAATCGTTGGTGTCCAGTTTGCGCATCATGCCGCCCCATCGCTGTTGTGGGTTGCGCAGAGTGCCATTTGTGTTTACGTCGGTAGAAAGATTGTATGCTCCGCGCTCAGAAGGGTAGTAGGCGAGGTCAAGCATTGGCAGAGTTGCTGTAGCACCGCTGTAAGTAGACTGGTCTCTGTTGGGATACAACTCGCTGACGTACACTGCTCTTACATAGTGATTGCTAAGTTGGTTGAGATCGCTTTTTATGTGCGCAGGAGTAAGGCTGCTGGATCTGTAGGTGAAGAGAGGGTCGATGTTATACCACGCGAGGAGTGCTCTGTTGAAGCCGCTTGTCACGGAATCCTTGTCGGCATATTCGGGAAACATTGTAGGGACGCTCGACATAACCCATGATTTCGGCTCAGAAACGTCGATGGCATTTTTTGCGTTCTCAAAGTCGTCAATGTAAGAAGCGTGGTCTTGTGTTCCGCTGGCTTGTCCTGCTATTAATTGTGCAAATTCTGTTGTCAGTGAGATTTGCGACGGTTGTGTGCAGTGCAGCAGTGGAATTTTGTCGAGCAGATTGGTGAGCCACTGGCTTTCTTTCTTCCAGTTAAGGTTGAGTCCCCAGATGGTGTTGCGCAGCGGCTCACTTCCCATGGCTACTTTTGAAGTCAGGGTCTGTTCTGTGAGATGCTGGAGCGTACCGCCGATTTGCAGGTTCTTGTTGAAGTCATACTCCCAGTTCAATCCAAGCATCGTCTTGCGCTGCATGTCGTAGTACGTATTGCTTTCAAGAGATACGTTGACGTTTGTGCCTGCATCGATGATGCTCTGATTGAGGATAGTCACCTCTCCGGCAGAATAGTCTACCGAGTAGTCCGAGCCTTCCGTCAGCACCACTCCTCCGGCAGTCACCACAACAGAACCTTGCGGCACATTGTATGCTCCGAGTGAGATGACATTGGCAGCGGTACCCTTGAACTGACCTGTTATGAGGTATTTGTTTTTGTCGGTCATCTGGCGGGCAGCGGTGCGTGTCGTGTCGTAGAGTTCGGTGAATGCATACTTTGCGGCAATCTCCTGGCTTACGCCGTGGCTGACGAGGTAGTTTTGCAGGTAGCGGCCAAAAGGTTCGGCGGAAGGTAGAAACACTCTGCCGTCGCTGACGGTATATCCTTCTACAAAGTCGAAATATCCGTTGGAGTGAACGTGGCCGTTGTTGTCCAGTCGGTCGCATCCGAGAAGCCTCAGCAGAGTTGTCTCTTTCACCTGTTGCTCAGGCAGATATGAAATGTAGACACCTGTAGTATCGCTTTGGAATTTTATGTCGAGCCTGAATTTCGTCTTTTCCACATTTGAAGCCAAATAGTAGACGTTTTTCATCATCAGCGCCCAGTTGAACTGCTGAGGATTATTGCTTGTATTCTTCAGCGATTTGACGAAAAGCGCTTCGTCAGTATTCGTATGGTCGCTGGCAAATTCGCCTACTTGATATGTTTGACCGCCGTAGGTATATTCAAAAGCCACTGCAAGCACTTGGTCGGTCTGTAATCCTGCTCTCAGGGAGATATATCCGAGTGCCTTGTTCAGCGTGTACTCCGATGAATTGAGCAACCGCGCTGCCGACAACTTCTCGTAGTCTATTCCGCCCGTGAAATTGCTGACGCCATCAAGCACTGTAGTGCTTTGGTTAATGTCACGGGCTGCAGCGTATGTCGTGGTGAGTTCGCCGTATTCCTGATTGGCGATGTTGGCAGGGAGAGCAGATGCGCCGCCACCTGCGCCCCATCTTGCAGAACGGCTTTCGCCAAGGTCGGCGAACGCTATGATGTTGCGCGTATTGGCTGTGGTACCAGTCTTGTTAGTTACCCAGACCTCCACTCGTGTCACCTGTATTCCCGTTGTAATGTTGGGCAGTTGTGACATGGCGGCGTCATATCTCTCGCGGAAGTATTGCGCGAGGAAAAAGTGTCTGTTTTCCTCGTAGTTGGCGACATTGAGTTCAAATGGAGTGAGTTGTGTGCCTCCCTTTGATGATACGCTTGTCGTAGTAGATTTCTTCTGTGAGAAAACGGTTTGCAGTTTCAGTTTTCCGAATTGCATGTCCGTGCGTACGCCGAAGAGACTTGCTGCTCCTTTTACGAGAGAGTTGTTAGATGGAAACGTTACGTTGCCGGCCTCGACGAGTTTTATTATTTCGTCTTCCTTGCCTTCGTATTTCAATTTTATGTTCTTTGTATCGAAGTCGAAGGTGGCGTCGGTGTTGTAGTTGAGGCTCATGTTCACCTTGTCGCCAACCTTTCCTGTCATGTTTAGGTTTATCTTCTCGTCGAAGTCGACAGACTTTGTTTTTCTGTTGCGGATAGGAAGCGACGGGTTGTCAATGCTTTTGAATGTACCTCCCAGTTTCAATTCGGCAGTCCCCTGCGTCTTTATGCGTACACCTCCAGGCCCGAAAATTTTTTCAGCAGGGCCAAGGTCGAAGTGCATGTCTGCAAAATCGAATTTGTTCTTGCCTTGTGCTGCAACGTTTGCAGCATCTTTCTGTCGGAAAAAGGCCTGTCGCGTACGCTTCAGCGACCACTGCTGATATTCTGCCGGTGTCATAATAATTGGAGCAGACAGATAGGAGCCGCCAAGTTTTGAACCGATGATGTAAATATCCAGCGAGTCGTTGTATTCGGCCTGTTGCTTGATGTTGTCAGGCATGTGCAGGTCGGTTGCCAGCGTGTCGAGGTCGCTCTGGAATGTTGGTGTGGTGGCCTGTATCTTCCAGCGAGTCTTAGGCAGCGTGTCGGCAGGCAGGGTAGGCTGCGGCAAGTTTGTGGCGGCTATAGCGACAGTCGCCTTGAGACACACGACGAGACATACGAGGGCAGTGGCTCTCGTAAGTCTTCGTGCGGTCATTCTTGCCGGTAATGTCATCGCAGAGTGTCGCTGACAGTCATTTTATCTGTTTCAGTGCAAGTTTCACCACCTGCTCTACTGGCAGCGACGGCTGGTCTGTGAGAATTTGTACTACGACTTTCTGTGTTGGTGCCGGTGCAAATCCCAGCATTGTCAGAGCAGCCACGGCCTCGTCTCGTACGCCAGTGTCTATCGGATTGTTGATATTTCCTCCTGCAGGTATCTGGTCGGCAATGCCCAGTGCTACAATCTTGTCGCGCAGGTCTACTATAATGCGCTGTGCTGTCATCTTGCCGATGCCCTTAATACCTTTTATGATGCGCTCGTCGCCTGTGGATATGGCATTGCACAGTTCTGCCACGCTCAGTGACGACAGCATCATGCGCGCTGTGTTGGTGCCGACGCCACTGACGGTGATGAGAAGTTGGAACATTTCGCGCTCCTTCTTCTGACAGAAGCCGTAGAGGATATGTGCATCCTCGCGAATGGCCTCGTGAACGTATAGTTTCACGTCGCTTTTCCCCTGTATGCTGGAGTATGTGTTGAGCGATATATTGAGTGCGTATCCCACGCCTGCTGCTTCTACCACTGCCAGGGCAGGTGTCAGGTCTGTGAGTTGTCCTTTTATGTATTCTATCATTTTTTTCAGTGTTTTTTAGAAGTGCGTTTTTAGGATTACATCACCATATAATAACGCGCATTGCGCGTACCTTATTGTATATAGTGAGGTAAAAAAATGCGAAAACGCGCCTCGTTACGGAAAAACCTATTACCTTTGCATGCCGGGCGAATAGACAAGAAAGAAAACTACAAACATAACACATCAGCGATGGACGACGTGAAATTTATGCGTGTTGCGATAGAAGAGGCAAAGGCTGCTGCCGGCGAGGGCGAAGTGCCCATTGGCGCCGTGGTGGTGTGCGACGGGCGCATCATAGCGCGTGCTCATAATCTTACCGAAACGCTGCGCGACGTGACTGCCCATGCCGAGATGCTTGCTATAACGGCTGCCGCCAACGAGTTGGGAGGAAAGTATCTCACGGGCTGTACTCTCTATGTCACTGTCGAGCCGTGCAGCATGTGTGCCGGGGCCATTGGCTGGGCTCATGTGCCGCGCATTGTCTATGGATGTCGCGACGAGAAGCGTGGATACACTATCTATGCGCCGCGCGCGCTGCATCCCAAGTCGCAGGTTGCTGATGGCGTGCTGGAAGAGGATTGTCGCCAACTCATGCAGCAGTTCTTTCACAACCGTCGCTGAATTTACTGCTCATACGTAAACCATTGCGTGAGAAAAATCTCGGAATGAAGAAAAACGTAAGTCGCAAAAACCATATCTTTGCAGTGACAGGTAATTAAGAGGCAAGGACAAAAGACTTAATAAACATATTATTAACTAAACAACAATTAGGAAAGGAGAAAAAGACATGAAAAAGATTCTTTTCGCAGTATTGGCCGTAGCAGCCATCACATTCACATCGTGCGGCAACAAGACACAGGCATCGGCTGAGGCCGACAGCACAGAAGTGGCAGTAAATGCCGAGGACGAGGCAAATGCCACTATCGCTGCCCTGACGGAGCAACTTGAGGCAGGCGATGCCAGCAAACTTCAGGAGGCCCTCTCTGCTGCTCAGCAGAAGATTGCCGAACTCGTGAAGGCAAATCCAGAGTTAGCCCAGGAGTACGTTGAGAAGGTGCAGAACTTCATCAAGGAGAACAGCGAGAAGGTACAGGCCGTAGTGGGCGACAATGCCGCTGTTGCTGCTGCCGTATCAGCACTCACCACCGCAGAGCCTAAGGCTATCGTTGCCGGTTTGATTGGCGATGCCAACGCTGCTGCCGGTTCGGCTGCCGATGCTGTTGTCGACAATGCTGCCGCCGCCAAGGATGCTGCCGAGCAGAAGGTCTCTGACGTCAAGGAGGCTGGAAAGCAGGCCGTGACAGACGCTAAAGAGGCTGCCGAGCAGAAGGTCTCTGACGCCAAGGAGGCCGGCAAGCAGAAGGCCAACGAGGCTGTCGACAATGCTGCCGCAGCCGTAAAGGGAAAACTCGGACTTTAACACAACACACAGAAGACACATTGTGCGAATAGCATAAGACATACTGTCGGGATTATTCGCTGAAAAAAATGACCAGTTCGCTGAAAATAAATTGCGAACTGGTTTTTTTGTCACTATCTTTGCATCAGTCATAATGTTAAAACACTATTTTTTTAAGGAGAAAAGATTATGAAAAACGTACTCATAACAGCAGCGATTGTTTGCCTTGAGGCAATGATAGTGATAGCATGCATCACAGCATGCAGTTCTGACGACGTAATAGACAATATTTACGACCCGTTTAGCGTTTCGACTCAGGGAGGAGTCACTGCAGGTTCGGGCGAACTCTCTACATTTACCGTAGAGATTGACTCCACGACAGCAGAGCCTGTCGACGATGTGGCAGCAGAATACATGCCCGAGGCAGAAGACTCTATAGAGCAGAACAGTTTTGCCAATGTGCTCAACATCACGTTCAACAACGGCTCCGCGCCCTCTGTTGACGACGTGGACGGTGTCACGGTGAGCATCGACGGCGAGCACGTCACAATAGACCACGGTGCAACAAAGGGGCTGCGCTATGTGGTCAGCGGCACAACGCAGGCAGGCTCGCTCACCATTGCCGGAACGAAGAAGTACGCACTCGAAATGAACGGCGTAAGCATCAGCAATCCCGACTCGGCCGCCATTAATCTGCTCAGCAAGAAGCGTGCATACATCATACTGGCCGACGGCAGCAAGAACACCATTGCCGACGCCACCACCTCAAAGGCCGACCATAAGGCGACTTTCTACGCCAAGGGCAAACTGCTCCTCAGCGGTTCCGGTACGCTCAATATCAATGCCAACTACAACAACGGTCTGCAGACAGCCGACTATATTGTATTCCGCACAGGCAACAAGGTCAACATCAAGGCCGTCAGCGGCCATGGCATAAAGACCAACGACGGCGTCTTCGTCAATGGCGGCATAATAAATGTCGAGACAGCAGGAGCAGCAGCCAAGGGCATCAACTCCGAGTCGCACATCATAGTGAACGGAGGCCGCACCACGGTGATAACCACTGGCACTGGAGCATGGGACACCGACGACAATGAGGCAAAGGGCGCCGCAGCCATCAAGACCGACTCCACGCTGACCGTCAATGGCGGACAACTGCTGCTGCGCAGCACTGGTGCCGGCGGCAAGGGCATCAAGGCAGACGGCGATGCCACCATCAATGCCGGCACGGTGAAGGTGATAACCACGGGCAGCGTCTACTCTTCCGGCGGCGACACAGCATCGCCAAAGGGCATCAAGGTGGTCGGCAATCTCAACATTGCAGGCGGCACGGTGCTGGTACGCACCAGTGGCACAAAGGCTGAGGGCATAGAGAGCAAGGCCGTACTCACCATCTCTGGCGGCGACGTCGAAGTGGCAGCCTACGACGATGCTATCAATTCTGCTGGCGACATGTATATCACCGGCGGTTCAGTGGTAGCCGTGGGCACCAACAACGACGGCCTCGACTCAAACGGCAATATGTATATCAAGGGAGGAACCGCCGTTGCCCTTGGCTCCGGTGGCGCTGAGACGGGCATCGACATCGACGAGCAGCACCGCCTGTACATCAGTGGCGGCAACATCTTCGGCATTGGCGGACGCATCGATGCACAGTTGGGCTCCACCACTCAGGGCATAGTCACCACGACAGGCTCCGTTACGGCAGGAAGCACGGTCTACGTAGCCAGCGGCACCACTGTGCTTGCGCGCTTCACCATGCCGCCTTACGGCTACAGCAATGGCACTATAATGCTCTCTGCCAGCGGCATGACGAGCGGCAGTTCCTATACCGTCAGTCTTGGCAGCACGGTACAGACCGTTACGGCATCGGCCACTCTCAGCAGCACCCAGAGCGGCGGTGGCATGCCTGGCGGTGGTATGCCTGGCGGCGGTGGTGGACGACCCTTCTAAAATGTTAAATGGTTAATGATCAACGGTCAATGGTCAACGTTTTTAGTTTAAGAATGTCGCGCGGCGAGCACTTCACGTACGTGGCACTGTGGACACTGATTTTCGCAGCCCCGCTAATGAGCCTCTATGTGCGCATGGCGGCAGGCCATGCCACGGAGTTCAACTGGAGCGAAGTGCTGCTCGTGTGGCGGCAGTATGCAGTGTTCCTGGCTCTCTTCGTGGTGCACAATTTCCTTATGGCTCCTCTTCTGGTCTACCGCCAGAAGAGGTGGCTGTATTTATCGCTCGTTGCCATGATGCTTGCAGCCTTTGTAGTATGCCAGTGCACCATGCGCCCACAGGAGCCAAGGCCACTGGAGATGCATCATCGCCACGACGTTCCGCCGCCACCGCTTCCTCCCGACGAAGAACACTACGAGATGGAGCCGCCGGCCATTTCGCCTGCAGGACATGAGCAACGGCATGTGCCGCCAGCCATAATTGGCGAGCACGACGTGGTGAGCGTCATCGTGCTCATTCTCATGCTCGGCATGAACATCGGTGTGAAACTCTATTTCAAGACGGCCAATGATCAGCGACGCTTTCTCGCCTTGGAGCGCGAACATCTGGAGCAGCAACTCCAGTATCTGAAATATCAGATCAACCCTCACTTCCTGATGAACACGCTCAACAACATCCACGCGTTGGTTGACATAGACCCGGAAAAATCGAAGGAAACCATTCTGCAACTCTCGCGCATGATGAGATATCTGCTCTACGAGACCGACAAGGCTCTTGTGCCCGTTGCGCGCGAGTTCGACTTTCTGCAGCACTACATCTCGCTCATGCGACTGCGCTACACCGAGCAGGTAGACATCACGCTCAGTCTGCCTGCCGATGTTCCCGACAGGACGATACCGCCGCTGCTGCTCATCACCTTCGTCGAGAATGCCTTCAAGCACGGCATCAGTTACCAGCAGCAGTCGTTTGTCAATATCGAAGCCAGCGTAGACGCCGACACGTTGCATTTCACGTGCCGCAACAGCAAGCCGGTGCAGCAGGCACGTAGGGACGGCAAGGGTGGAGTAGGGCTCGCCAATGCACGCCAGCGCCTCACGCTGCTCTTCGGCCATCGCTACACGCTCAATATCAGCGACAAGGACACGACATATAACGTAGAACTCACCATTCCACTTCGCACATGATAAAATGCATTGCCATAGACGATGAGCCCCTTGCTCTCCAGCAGATTGCATCGTACATAGAAAAAGTAGACTTCCTGCATCTCGAGGCTCAGATGCAGAGTGCCATAAAGGCCGTTGAGTTTCTGCAGGAGAACACTGTCGATGCTATCTTCTGCGATATCAACATGCCCGACCTCAGCGGCATGCAGTTTGTGCGCAGTCTCGCTTCGCCGCCGCTCATCGTGTTTACCACAGCCTATTCTGAATATGCCGTCGAAGGCTTTGAGGTAAATGCTGTCGACTATCTGCTGAAGCCCTTCGGCATGCAGGAATTCCTGCGCGCTGCCAACAGGTTGCGCGAGCGTCTTGAGCCTCAGGTTGCGGCTCAGTCTGCTACGCCGGCACCCTGTGCCCTCTTTCTGAAGACCGAATATCGCGTGGTCAGAGTAGATGTCGCCGACATCAAGTACGTCCAGGCCATGAGCGAATATCTGAAGGTCTACGTCGACGGCAGCGCTAAGCCCATCATCACTCACATGTCGATGAAACTCTTGCTCGAGCAACTCCCTGCCAACTTCAAGCGCATCCACCGCTCGTATATCGTCAATGTCGACAGGATAGAATCACTGCAAAAGCAGCGTGTGGCCATCGATGCCGACACGCTGCTTCCCATTGGTGATAATTACAGAGAAGAATTCCTCCGCTCGATAAATGTACTATGAGTTTGTGAGTTTCTTGAGTTTCTGCTTGCAGTAACGTTCGCACTGCACGCAGATGTCGTAGCCCAGCATGGCACCGAGAATGAAGTCCTCCTCGGGAGTCAACTTGTTGAGCGGACGGGTTACGAACAGGCGGATGGCGTCAAGACATTCGCGACGGCCGAAGTAAACATTCACGTTCTCCCTGCCGGCTGGCTGCACAACGTAGTCAATCGACTGGTGGCACAGACGCTCGGTGGCAAACTGCTCAAAGCGGCGGTTACAGGTGAAGAGCACCATTCTGCGCACCCCTTTCTGGTATTCGTAGATGTGGTTCATCAGAACCCTGGCCTCGGGAGCCAGTACTTCATGCGTTGCTGCCATTGACCATAAAATTGTAAATAGTCAAATTGTACAAATAGTCAAATAAGACTCTTAATACTTTCGATCCATGCGTCGATACGCGCGTCGGTCTTGTCGTCCTCGTTGACGTCGTCGAGAGGCAGCCCCACAAATTTTCCGTCCACCACAGCGGCCGAGTCGTCGAAGGTGTAGCCGTCGGTGTCTACGGCTCCGATGAAGTTGGCACCGCTGTCCTTGATGCTGTTATACAGTTCGCCGATGCCGCCGACGAAGGTGTCGCCATACGACTCGCAGTCGCCGCAGCCGAAGAGGGCAATGGTCTTGCCGGCAAGGTTGGCACCCTGCAGCACCTTCAATCCGTCGTACCAGTCGTCTTGCAACTCGCCAGCGCCCCATGTCGAGGTGCCGAGTATCAGGTTCTTGTTGGCGGCTACGGTGTCGGCAGTCAGATCCTGCACGTTGATAGCCTCGCATCCCAGTTTTTCGGCTATCTTCTCTGCGATAGCCTCGCATGTTCCTGTAGAGGAACCGTAAACTACA
>CALFIY010000045.1 GCA_937877595.1 uncultured Prevotella sp. | reverse complement strand
TACAGCTGTTTTTAAAAAAATTACTGCTGCTTTTAAAAAAATTACTGCTGCTTTTAAAATCCTAAAAACAGCAGTTACGAAAATCAGGGCCCTACAGACTACTTCAAGTCGAGAGTTATCTTTCCTACAAAGATAGCATGTTTGCCATTCTGGTCTACTGGCACAAGGCGTCCGTCAAGATTTTTTTCGTATTCCATTTCCTGCATATACGTATGCGTGTGGCCGCCAAGCACGAGGTCAATATTGCGCGAGCCGGCAATCATGTAGGGATCGTCCTCGCCGCGATTGCTCTTCCATCCAAGATGCGAGATGCATATAACTACATCGCATTTCTTCTCTTTCTTCAACATGGTGGCCGTCTCGAGAGCCACCGCTGCCGGGTCGAGGTATCTGACGCCGACGCAATTCTTGGCAGACACAAGGCCCTCCAATTTTGGAGCCAGGCCAAACACGCCAATACGTACGCCGTTGCGCTTCAGTATCACGTATGGCTTGACGAGCCCCTCGCAAGGCGTACCCGTGAAGTCGTAGTTGGCACAGACTATCGGGAAATTGGCGGCACGGAAAGCCTTAGCCATGCCATCCAGTCCGAAGTCGAACTCGTGGTTGCCTATCGTAGCGGCATCAATGCCCATTAGATTCATCAGACCAACCTCCACATCACCCTTGAAGATGGTGAAATAGGCTGAGCCCTGAAAGAAGTCACCGCTGTCGAAATACAGCAGGTCGGGATTTTTGCGACGTTCCTCCCTGAGCATGGCAATACGGCGCAGGAAGCCTCCGCGTCCAGCCTTCATCGTGTCTGGTTCGTTCTGCTTTAGCGGCAGTATCGTGCTGTGGGTGTCGTTGGTATGGAGCACCACTATGCGCTTGGGCTTCTTGGCGGAAGAAGTCAAAGGGAAATAGGTAAAAAGGCAGAAAGGTAAGAAGAATACCACCCACTTCATCACCTTATCATATATATAATGTGTTTCTTTCATAGTCTCCTTGGTTTTTTATCCTTTTATCTTCTTAACCTTTTAATCATCTGATTTTCACCATTCAATCTTTAATCTTCACACGCCCCTCTACCTCTGAGTCGACTTCAATGCCCTGGCGCGCCTTCTCGCGGAAATAGTTCATTATCACAAAGCGCGAATTGTTCGACACGTCCTGCGGCGAATTGACATTACGTCCGCACTTGAAGGCTTCCATCTTGTCGGTACCGCCAAGCAGATAGTCGATGGTCACCACGCGATAGTCGCGCGATGCATCCACAGGTTCGCCGCCTATTGTGGCCGAAACCAACTGTCCGTTGGCCGTTATCACCATCCGTACGCTGTGGCTCACACCTTCACCGCCCACTTCTGCCATCTGACTGAACAGCGTCAGCACGTCGCTGCCTTTCAGAGTGGTGAAGGCTATCTTGTTTTCAAAAGGCGCAATGTCGAGCACGTCGCCATAGGTCACCTCTCCCTGTGGCAGCGAGGCGCGCACGCCACCCATGTTGTACACTCCGAAGTCTACTGTCTCGTTGTAGTCCTTTGCTGCCCACACCATGATGTCGGCAAGCAGATTGCTTAGCGTTCCCTCGGGTCTTACCGCTGTCATATACTTTGCCGAGCGGCCCACCACGGGACCCATCACTGAGTCTACGACATGCTTGTATGGCTGCAGGAAGGCAGATGCAGCAGCGTCGGGCTTAGCATCGTAGCGACTGTCTATCAGTATGCGACTGCGCTCCACCGATGCCACCTCGTAGTGCCCAGCGCACGAAGCGAGAACCGACAGCAGTGCAATGGCACCGAGAAAACGTGGGAGAATAAAAAACTTTTCCTTCATTGCCGTTTTGATTTTCTGTTGCAAAGATACGATTAAACGAAGGCAAAACAAAAGGAGTTTATTCTTTTTTTTGCTGTCCGTTAAAAGTTTTTAGCGGACAGCAATAAATACTTATAACATACTTAAAAAATGCACGCCACCGCCAGAGGCGAATGACAATGACACATAGGGGGGGCGAAACTTTTTGAACTATGCTGAAACGTCAAATCACACCGATTTGATACCGCTTTGCGTGATTTTTGGCAAAATTATTTAGGACACTTTTGAGAAAAAACAGAGAAAAACACGATTTTTTTTGGTTATATGCTCACTTAGTCGTACCTTTGCATCCGCTTTTCGGCGTAACCGATGGAGGGAAGTAACGAGTTGCCCGTCTATGTTGCGCAAGAACGATACAGTAACAAGTAGAAAAGTTAAAAGTAAAAAGTTTTAAAGTTATGGATTTAATTAAAGTTGCTGAAGAAGCATTTGCAACCGGCAAGCAGCATCCCAGTTTCAAGGCTGGTGACACGGTGACTGTCGCTTACAAAATTATCGAGGGTTCCAAGGAGCGCATCCAACTTTACCGTGGCGTAGTGATTAAGATCAGCGGCCACGAAGACAAGAAGCGCTTCACTGTTCGCAAAATGTCGGGCACCGTTGGTGTGGAGCGTATCTTCCCACTCGAGTCGCCAAACATTGAAAGCATCGAGGTCAACAAGATTGGTAAGGTGCGTCGCTCTAAACTCTACTACCTGCGCAAACTCACAGGTAAGGCAGCACGCATCAAGGAGAAGCGCTCTGCCACAAAGGGCGAATAAAGCGTGTCACCCCAAACCACTTAATAAGTCGAGAGACATCCTACATGCCCTACGGTATCAGGATGTCTCTTGTCGTTTCAACACAGAACAAGGAAAATTAGCACCATCATGGGAATAGTAATAGGAATCGACGTGGGCATTTCTACCACGAAAATCGTGGGATTGCGCGACAACAGAGTGTTGTCGCCAATACGCATCACGGCAGCCGACCAGATAACATCGCTCTACGGCGCCTTTGGCAAGTATCTTCACGACAACAGCATACAACTCTCCAACGTGGAACAGGTGATGCTCACCGGCGTCGGCTCTGCCTACATCGACGGCCCTATGTATGGCATTCCCACCCAAAAGGTTGACGAGTTTATTGCCGACGGTCTGGGGGCACGCTTCGAGAGCGGACTTAAGCGCGCCATTGTCGTATCGATGGGCACAGGAACAAGTTTTGTGCAGTGTTGCGGCAGTGAAATAAAACACATCGGTGGCTTAGGCATCGGAGGCGGCACGCTACAGGGCTTGAGCCGCGTAATGCTGAATACGCGCGACTGGAAACAGATACAGAGCCTTGCCATGCAGGGCGACATACATAACATCAACCTGCTCATTGGCGACATTTCTACCCATCCGCTGCCCGGACTGCCAATGAACGCCACAGCGTCGCTTTTCTCAAAGGCTCAGTATGACGCGCCAAAGGAGGACATTGCGCTGGGCATCATCACCATGGTACTGCAGACAATAGGTTCGGCAGCAGTGCTATCGGCACTCAATTCAGGAATAAAGGACTTTGTGCTGATAGGCAATCTGACACTGCTGCCACAATGCAAGGATATTTATCCTATGCTGGAGAAACTATACGGCGTTCACTTCCACATTCCAAAATACTCAGAGTTCTGCACCGCCATCGGCGCAGCGCTGAAATACCAAAACTAACGGTCAATGGTCAACTTTCCTCCGCTTGTCGAGTTGATGCAGGAAATAATTGAAGGCCTCCAGACCTAAAAGCACCATCAGCGTACAAGCAAAGGAAAGAACATACATACCGCCGCCGCAGGCCAGTCCGATAGCCGCCGTAACCCATAGACCCGCCGCCGTGGTGAGACCACTCACCACATTCTCGCTCTTGCGGAAGATGATGGTGCCGGCACCTATGAAACCTATGCCACTGACCACCTGGGCTGCAATGCGGCTCACATCCCAACGATGTTCTGCTGAAGTCATCACGCCCTCAAAGCCATACGCCGAGACTATCATAAACAGCGCTGAGCCTAAAGCCACAAGAAAATGAGTGCGAAATCCTGCCTCCTTGGCACGATACTCACGCTCCAAGCCTATCAGTCCGCCAAGCAGTGCGGCGCAGAAGATGCGTAACACAAAATCCAACTGTTGTTCCATAGCCTTACAGGGGGTTGTCGTTAAAAGTGTTTCCAGTTACTGACCTCAAAGGTAGCAAAATTTTCATTTGCAAGTCACGGGATGGCGCTTTTTTTTTGATTTCCTTTGCATTGTAGCGGTTTTTTCGTACTTTTGCCCTGCTACACAAATACCTTAATGATATGTTTGGATTAGGTTTGCAGGAAATTCTTGTCATCGCACTCATTGTGCTGCTGCTCTTCGGAGGAAAGAAAATTCCCGAACTCATGCACGGACTGGGCAAGGGAGTGAAGAGTTTCAAGGACGGCATGAAAGAGATTGACACCATCAGCGACGACAAGAAAGAAAGTGACAAGGGTTAGCGACGACAACGACGGCAGGCTTACATTCTGGGAGCACCTTGACGAACTGCGCTCTACATTGCTGCGCTCACTGGCAATAGTAGTCTTGGCTGCCATCGTAGCCTTTGCCATGAAGGAATATCTCTTTGCCGTCGTACTGGCACCTCGTTCCAGCAGTTTTCTCACATATCGCCTCTTAGGCATCGAAAGCCTTGACATCCATCTGATGAATATAGGGCTCACCGAGCAGTTCATGGTTCACATGCGTACTGCCCTGTATGCCGGACTGCTGATAGCGTCGCCTTATATCATCTACGAACTCTTCCGCTTTGTATCTCCGGCGCTCTACGCCAATGAGCGGCGCATTGCCCTGCCTGTTGTCGTCGCGGCATACGCGATGTTCCTGCTTGGTGCGCTGACCAACTATCTGCTCATCTTTCCACTTACACTACAATTTCTCGCCACGTATCAGGTGAGTCCCGACGTGGCAAACATGCTCACCCTGCAGTCGTACATCGATACACTACTGGGCATGACACTCGTCATGGGACTGATGTTCGAACTGCCCGTGGTAAGCGCACTGCTGGGACAATTTGGACTGGTCAACGCCCGGCAGATGGCCCACTACCGGCGGCATGCCATAGTGGCAATACTCGTCATAGCCGCTGTCATAACGCCTACCGCCGACGCGTTCACGCTCTTCGCGGTGGCACTGCCCATATACCTGCTCTACGAACTGAGCATCAATATTGTAAGGATCACTAAGCGATAATACCTTATGCTGAAAAAAATCAGGATTGCACTGGCAGCCGTCGTGTTCATAGCACTGACATGGCTCTTCGTCGACTTCACCGGCACGGCGCATCACAGCGTAGCGCCACTGGCAAAACTGCAGGCCCTGGAAGCGGTGCTGGCACTCAACTTCCTCGTAATAGCATTTCTCGCAGTGCTCACGCTGATATGCGGCCGCATCTACTGCTCCGTAATCTGTCCGCTCGGCATCATGCAGGACATCTTCGGCAAACTGGGAATGAAAGCGAAGAAGAACCGCTACAGTTTCTCTCCCGAGAAGCACTGGCTACGCTATACCGTGCTGCTGGTCTTCATTGCCTGCTGGGTGATGGGGCTGAGCGCCGTAGTACAGTTGCTTGCCCCCTACTCTGCCTTCGGTCGCATAGCCACCAATCTGCTACAGCCGGTCTATCTGCTGGGCAATAACATGCTGGCAGCCATAGCAGAGCATTACGACAGTTATGCCTTCTATCGCTCTGACATATGGCTGCGCGCCCTGCCGTCGCTCATCATTGCCGTGGTGACTCTCGTCGTACTGGCAGTGCTGGCATGGCGTAACGGCCGCACCTACTGCAACACCATCTGTCCCGTAGGCACTGCTCTGTCGCTGCTGTCGCGTTTCTCTGTCCTAAAGATAAATTTCGACAAGGAGAAATGCCGCAACTGCTCGCTGTGCAGCAAGAACTGCAAGGCATCGTGCATCGACTTCAAGAGCCACACGGTGGACTACAGCCGCTGCGTGGTTTGCGGCGACTGTCTGGAGGTATGCAAGTTTGACGCGCTGCACTACGAACCGCTATTGCTGGGCAGGGGAGCAAGTTCCACTTCCGACAAAGGACGCCGCTCGTTTCTGCTCGGCGCAGCAATGCTGACCACCGCAGCCATGGCACAGGAGAAGAAGAAGGTGGACGGCGGACTGGCGGAGATTGTCGACAAGGCGGCACCGATACGACAGACTCCAATCACGCCGCCAGGCTCGCTCTCTGCCGAGAACATGACCAAGCGCTGCACGGGATGCCAACTGTGCATTTCCGAATGTCCCAACCAGGTGCTGCGCCCCTCGTCAGACTTGCTTCACATTATGCAGCCCGTCATGTCGTACGAGCGTGGATACTGCCGCCCTGAGTGTAACCGCTGTTCTGAGGTGTGCCCTGCCGGCGCCATCAAGCCCATTCACCATGAGGACAAAGCCTCACTGCAGATAGGACATGCCGTATGGATAAAGAAGAACTGTCTGCCGCTGACCGATGGCGTGGAATGTGGCAACTGCGCGCGCCACTGCCCTGTAGGTGCAATAGAAATGGTGCCATCCGATGCCGACGACGAGACGAGCCCATACGTTCCTGCAGTCAATGAGACTCGCTGCATAGGCTGCGGAGCCTGCGAGAACCTGTGCCCGGCACGCCCATTCTCGGCCATCTATGTAGAAGGCCATGAGGTACACAAGGAGATATAGGAGAAACGAATTCAGGAAGATCAGGAAACAAGAACTCAAGCAACCCCATGAATACTGATATTTCAAGACGCTCATTTCTTAAACTGCTGGGAGGTGGCGCACTAACTGCAGCAGCCGTGATGACAGGCTGCAAGTCGAAAGAAGAGACAAAGGCCGTAGAGGACTACAAACAGCAGGTGGAGCCGCCTGTGGGCAAGATGACCTACAGGACATGTCACACGACAGGCGACAAGGTGTCGCTGTTGGGCTATGGAATGATGCGACTTCCGACAAAGGCGGACAACGACAAGGAATATGACCAGGATATGATAAACCGCGAAGTGGACTATGCCATTGAGCACGGGCTGAACTACTTCGACACAAGTCCGGCATACTGCCGCGGACTGTCGGAACGCTGCACGGGGATAGCGCTGAGCCGCCACAAGCGGTCGGAATATTTCATCGCCACGAAACTTTCAAATTTCAACAATGCGACATGGGGCCGGAAAGAGTCGCTCGAAATGTACCACAATTCGATGAAGGAACTTCAGGTGGACTATATCGATTACTACCTGCTGCACGGCATCGGACTGGGAGGAATGGAAAACCTCAACGGACGGTACATAGAAAACGGCATGCTCGACTTCCTTGTAGAAGAGCGCAAGGCTGGACGCATACGCAACCTCGGATTCTCATACCATGGCGACATTGCTGTGTTCGATTATCTGCTGTCACAACACGACAAATACAAATGGGACTTCGTACAGATAGAACTGAACTATCTCGACTGGGAGTTTGCCAACGAGATAAACGCACGCAACACCGATGCTTCCTACCTGTACGCCGAACTGGAGAAGCGCAACATTCCTGCCGTCATAATGGAGCCGCTGCTGGGCGGCAGACTGGTGAACATACCACAGTATGTGGCCACTGCGCTGAAGCAGCGTGACCCGGAACGCAGTGTGGCATCATGGGCTTTCAGATATGCTGGAACACCGAAGGGAGTACTGACGGTGCTATCGGGAATGACATACATGGAACACCTGAAAGACAATCTGCTGTCATACAGTCCGCTGAAACCTCTCACCGAGCAGGAAATGCGCTATCTTGACACTGAGATAGCCAAACAGATTGTGGGTATTGAAGCCATTCCGTGCAACGACTGCAAATACTGCATGCCATGTCCTTACGGCATTGACATCCCCGGAATCTTTGTCCACTACAACAAATGCAAGAACGAGGGTACACTGCCGCGCGACGTCGGTGACGAAAACTACAGGCGACTGCGCCGACAGTACCTGATAGGCATGGACCGTGCTGTGCCCCGTCTGCGCCAGGCCGACCACTGCATCGGCTGCGGGCAGTGCGAGCCACATTGTCCGCAGAACATACGCATTCCGCGCGAGTTGCACAAAATCAGCGACTTCGTGGAAGACCTGAGGCAGGACAAACTGAAGAGGATTTAGCGCAGCGGAATCTCGTTATTTCGTTATAACGGCATCGTTATTTCGTTATAACGTTATTTCGTTATAACGTTATTTCGTTATCTCGTTATAACGCCGCCTCAAAACAACACTGAAGGGCGAACGTCTTGGACGTTCGCCCTTCAGTGTATCTTCAAAGAAAGACCAGCCTACTTGAATGGCAGGTACCAGTTCTTCTCGTCCTGCAGATTGACGACTGCATTCTTTGCTGCCAGTTTGCGAGCCAGCCACTTGCCGCCGAAGTTCGTGCCGTAAGTAGCATCGTTGTTCTTATGACGCGCGATACGAGCCAAGTCGTAGAAGCGGCTGCCTTCGAAGGCAAACTCAAGAGCATACTCGTCGCAGATGATATCCTCGACAGCATTGATAGAGTCCTGCTTGGTGGTACCGACGGTAGCACCGAAGGTTGCCTCTACCTCCTTGAGTTTAAGACCTACAATAGTATCCATCTGGTAAGGCGATAGTTCGGGGATATACTGATTGCTCGAAGCATCCCAGTCACAGGTGACACCAGCACCATGCATGTGCACACCGAACGGAGCCTGCTTGTTGCCACTCTCACCCTTTGCCGTGAAGCGAATGATGTTCTCGTCGGAGAGCAGAGGATAAGTGGTCTGCAGAGCAGTCTTGGTCTCATCGCTGAGATAGAGGGCTGACTCAAGCATCTCGGCAGAGATACCATCCTTAAGTATGGCAAATGCTGCATCATACATGCCAAGGCGGTTGAAGGCCTCAGCAAGGTGCAACCAAACAGTGGTGACACGATAGAGAAGTACGCGGGCATAGCGGTTCTTCACAACCCACGTTGTAGTCTCGTTAGTTTCATCGTCGCTGTCTTCACGAGTAGATACGGAATAGCGCGTGTCACCAAGTTTCGACTGGTGGATAATCGTACCGTTCTCGCTCTCCGTTGAGATATAATAGAAGTCGGTACTGTCGGAAAGTTGAGTATATGCCTGACTCGGGATGACCTGGATATCATCTAAGTAGCCTGGTGATGTTGAATAGTAGTCATAGCCATAGGCCAATGGTATGTTGGTTATTGCACCGAGCATACTGTTCTGTGCCATAGGAATATATGTGATAACATCATCCGTGCCAGAGAACACGTTCATCCACGTGGTAGAATTGCGTCCGTAGGCTGCTGTTGCTATACTGAAGTCGCTTGGCAATTTATCCATCAGTGACACGGCACGACGGCCCGACCCGTATGAGAATATCTGCATATAGGCAGTGTTGAAGCGTCCACTTCTTGCCACCTTTGTCAGATAGGTGATATAGTGCTTTGCAGCCTTGTCGAACTGCTCTGTCTCAAGATACATATCACCCATAACCACATCGACTGGCATGAAGAGATATGCAGCCACGATACCAGAGGCAGGCGAAACATCGCCAAAACGTGGGGTGACATAGCCAGTATACTTCTCTAATTGCGGAGCAAGGGCAGCAACTATTCCCTTCATGTCCAACTCGGGGAAGTTGCCCTTGTCAATCTGGGAAATCTGTGTCAGAGGTGTCGTGTAGAATGGTACGCGACCGTAAACACGAGCCAACTGCATATATGTCCACGCACGAATGGCAAGCACTGCAACATACTCGTTCATGGCCACTGGATTGGCACCCGTGAGAAGCGTGGTGTCACGATGAGCAATGTAATAGTTACAGTTGTTTATCACACGATAGTAGACATATGCCGAGTCGTACTTGTTGGCTGTGGTAGCCGAGAAGTTTGCCAACTGGCGGAGGTTGTTGTCCGTAAAGGTGGTGGTCTCTACCAGGTCGCCACGCATCTCTCCCTGGAAAGCATAGTGGTCGGCCAGTTCCTGCATGCCCTGAAGAATACCCAACGCATAGAATATGGAGTCGGTCTTCTGGTCTAACGCAGGATCGAACACCTGACGCGTGCTGTCGCTCTCAAGCATGTCAGAGCAAGAGAATGAGCCACAGATCACGCAGATGGTGCAGATAATTATCGTTAGTTTTTTCATAATCTAGATCTATTATCAATTATCTATTGTCTATTTATTCTCTCAAACTCTTACAGGTTAATCTTAACGCCGGCTATGAGCGCACGGCCTGCTGCCAAGTTACCGCAGTCGATACCCTGGTAGAACACGCTGTTGCCAATGCTGAACTCTGGGTCGCTTCCGAGATACTTAGAGAAGGTGAGCAGGTTCTGTGCCTCGGCCCAGATGGTGAGGCCCTGCAACCATGTCCATGAACCTGGAACAGGCACGCGGTAAGTCAGGTTGACAGTCTTAAGACGCAGGTAACTGCCGTCTTCTATCCAGCGGTCGCTGAAGCGGTTGTTGCCCATTGGGTCGCCATAGACAGCACGTGGGAGTTCAGCCTGCTGACCCTCATAGCGCCAGCGTCCAGTCTCGCTAACCTGCTGATTGTAGAATGTGGAACCACTGTTCAGCACAGAGCGCTGATAGTTGTAGACATCATTACCCACGCTGTAGTTGAAACCCAGCGACAGGGTGAAGTTCTTATAGCCGACAGTAGCAAAAATATTACCATAGATAGTCGGGTTGGGGTCGCCAATTACGACTTTATCCTGTTCGTTGATCTTGCCATCGCCATTCTGGTCGATGAAGTGAACATCACCAGCAACAAAGTTGTTGATGTTGCCTGCTGCATCTTCCATGTAGAGATATGTACCATTGCCTGCTGCCTTTGCTTCAGCATCGGAAGCGAAGACACCTGCAGTCTGATAGCCATAGAAGAGGGCTACAGGGCTGCCGACACTCGTCAGGATGTTGTTGTCGCCATAGACGGAAGTGGTGAAATCGCCATCGGGAAGTTTGGTGACCTTGTTCTTATAGTGACCCATGGTAGCACCGACCTCTACGGTCCAGTCCTTGGTGACGATTGGCTTGCCACTTATCGAGAGTTCATAACCTGTGTTCTTCAGCGAACCTCCATTGCTCCAGTAGTTGTTGATACCACCGATAGGATTGGAGAACGACTTCAGCATCAGCAGGTTGTCGGTCTTATGAGAATACAAGTCGAAGCCAAGTGCAACACGGTTGTCAAGCAGATTGGCCTGCAAGCCGATGTTGAACTTCTTAGTGGTCTCCCACTGTATTTCGTCGTTACCAATGTTGGTCAACTGTATACCCATTGCCTGATTGTAGTACTTCACTGCTGTGAAACTGGTACGTGCGGCATAGTTGGAGATATTGTCGTTACCACTCTCGTCGTAGCCGGCGTTGATGCGCAGATAGTTGACAATGCCCTGCTTCGGGAACCACTTCTCGTTGGTAAGTACCCAACCCAACTGGATGCTGGGGAATATTGCCCACTTCACGCCAAACATTCCAAGACCGTCGGCATTCTCACCGAAGCGGCTGTTAGCCTCTGCCATCAGAGAGAGTGTGGCGAAGTAGCGGTTCATATAGTTGTAGTCGACATTGCCATACCACTGTATGTTCTTCCACACGTCGTTGACACCCTCAATGCCAGGGAAGCCAGAAGTAGAGAGTACCGGGTTTTTGTCGTCAACGGTAGACTGATATTCTGTGCTCAGGTCACTGTTGTCGAAAGAGAAGTAATTGTAGCGGCCACCGACATAAGCCTCAATATTGTGAAGGCCGAGATTCTTCTTCCAGTCGATCTGTATGCCACCGGTAAAATTCTGCTCCTTGGCAAACATTGAGGCTACCATGGCAGTCACTGTTCCCTTGCCTTCTACTACGAACGAAGGCATTCCCTCGTAAGGACGATAGTAGCGCTGAGCGTTACGGTTAAGGAGGTAACTCAGGTTGGCTGTCAACTTCCAGTCGCGCACAAATTGCCATTCGGGATGCACGTGTACAGAGAAATATGTATTCTCTGCCTTGTTTTTATTGTCACCTGTACCGTTTTCCAGAAGAGCAACGGGGTTGGCAAGAGACATATTGCGAAGACGCGTGCGTGGATACTCGCTACTTGCAAGGATATTGTCGGCCTCGCTGAGCAAGTCAGTGAATTCGCCAACGATGGCATTGTACTGATAAGGAGCAACCAACGGCGACTTGATCAGAGCAAGAGCCGTGGGAGACGATACTGCTCCTGCAGAGAAGTCTGCAGGCATACCGTCGTCGTAGACATTGCTGTTGGTACGGGCAATAGAGATGTCAAAACGAGTGCTGAGGTTCCACAGTATCTTGATATCGGTATTGAAGCGCACGTTCATACGGTCGAAGCCGCTTTCCTTCAGAGTGTTCTTGGAATTAATATAGCCTACGGAGAGGTTGTACATACCAATATCGTCACCACCCTGCACATTGATGCTATAGTTCTGCGTCAAAGCAGTGCGATATACTTCGTCACTCCAGTCGGTATTGTTGTGATACGTATGGTAGTAGTAGCCATTGGGGTCGTCATTGAGGAAATAGAAGTTCTTATACTCCTTGATATCGGGGATGGTACCGAGCATCTCGGCTGCATAAGTCCTGTACTGCGAGGCATCCATCAACTTCGGAAGACGTGGCATAAACTGCACGCCTGCTGAAATATTAGCATCGATGCGCGTAGCCATCGACTTACCACGCTTGGTATCTATAATGACAACACCATTGGCACCACGGGCACCATAGAGGGCTGTGGCATTCTTCAACACCGTGACCTTCTCGACATCATCGGGCGAGATGTTTGCAAGGATGTTGTTGAACTGTCCGTCATGGAGAGAACCACGCGAGCGCTGCATATCCTGCTCTATGCCGTCAATGACAACAAGGGGCTGGGCATCGCTGGTGATGCTGTTCAGACCACGTATGAACATCGAGGCGCCACCATCGACGGCTGCAGAACGCATGATGCTGCGCATGTCGGCTCCGAGTTTGCCTGAAACTTCATTCTCTACAGTGACACCAGTACGATTGATTTCTGCTGTACGGCTCGCTGTGTAGGTGGTACCCGTGCCATACATCTGCTGGAACTTGTCGCTCAACATCTTGATAGCAAGCACCTGGGTAGAGTCACCAGCAGTTATTGCCACCTGCTGCGACAGGAATTCCGGCGCATGAACATATAGTGCCGTGGCAAATGTAGGAACCGTGATGGTGAAAGCACCATTTTCATCGGACATTGCAGAATAGCGCTCCTGACCGATTACACGCATCTGTACACCAGGCAGTGGCTTGCTTGTAGCAAGGTCGGTAACCACACCATTGATGCGTATAGTGGGATAGTTGGCAACCTTTATCTTGGAGCGGTCTGGCTGCTTGAGGCCTGCCTCCGTCTCTTCGAAGTCATCGTCATCATCCGACTGTGCATACACACCCGTTGACAGTCCGAATACAAGTGTGCAGACGGCGATACTGCGACCGCAGGTCTGCAAAAGATTGAATATCGTACGCTTCATATTCATTGCTTTTTAGATTCTTCGTAAGCCACAAGTTCCTTCGGCTTCATAATAACGCTCGCAATGCGCAGGTCACGCGTAAAGGCGGTACGCAGCGTGCGGTTGGTGGCAGCAAAAGGTGTGGAAATCTTCAATGTTGGACAGTAGTTACTGCCAAGACCAGAATAGCAGACTGGGAATTCAAACCTGCCAACGAAGATAGTGTCAATAATGGCAGGATTGTTGGAGAAGGCGCGAATGGTCTTCGCATTCGTCGTGTTATCCCTGATTGACGGGAAAGCCTTCATAAAACCGCTGATGTTCTCTTCGCTCTCATCAAGGAACTCCTTCTCAACAAGGTTGCCCTTAGCATCGCAATACGACAAGGTGAAGATGACACGGTTAGGACACCAGATGGTGTCAGGATACAGGGTCAACTGGTCATAGGCCGGCACAAACACACAATAGATATCATAGGTCGTGCTGAGCACATTGCTCAGGTTGATCACCTGTTCAGGCTTGTTGTAACCTGTGGCCTCAATGTATGTGTAGGAGAACTCATCCTTGTCATCGGCAAGGCGCATAGCAACAGTGTAGTTGCGCTGTGTACCACCACTGACGTATGCAGTGCTGTTACGCGCATTCATAGTGCGCTCGGGAGCGTAGGTGTCCCACGAACGCATGCCCAACTGGTCGACTATCAGCGCACGGCCGTTACTCATGGCAAGGATCTCACGTGGCGAGCCGACAATATATTGTGGCTCCGACAATTTAGCACGAGTTGTCGTGCGAAGAGAGTCAGGAGTGCTGTATGAGGGGCCGCCAATCATCCACTTATTATAAGCATCGTTGTTGCTATAGATAAGATACCTTGTGAGGATACGGCTGGTGATAGAGTCCTGCCAGTAGGTGTTGTTGATGCTAATCTGAGAATTGTTAGCACTCAAACCATTGGATGTATAAGCCTGGGCAACGGTCTTAGCAGCATACTTATAGTAACCCTTTATATTATCGTAGGCCTCATTCCAGGCGGTATTGGTGGGCATTACGAAGGTATACGTACTGTCTTCGTTGTTGATACGGGCATTGAGTGTGTTCCACAGAGAGTTGGTAGTAACCATAACCGAGTCAACCCAAGTCTGCATACCATTAACGATAGGACCAACGACAGAGGCATTCTCGTCAAGATATGTACGCTCGTATCTCAGGAAATAGTTGCGCAGTGAGTCGATGTCCTTTCCTTCTGCCAGAATGGAGTCGGTAACAAATTCATAGAGGTTGGGATAGAACTTGGCATCACCGCCAAGGATGTGCATCACACCATTGTTGCTCGGAACATTGGCCTTCACAACAGGAACACCATCGAAAGTGTAACTTGCAGTACCTGCAAAGTCGTAAGACTTCTCATTGAGCATCAGTACACGCTCTTCAAGCGTACCGGAGGCACGGTGAGCATAACTGGCAATATGGTTCTTGACGAACTGCTGCAGCAAAGCACTATTGGAAAGGCTTTCATAGTCGCTGACATCGAAAGTACCGTTCTTTGGTGCCCATACAGTGTAACTGCTTGTAGCATTCAACTCATCAGCAAAGCCAGCACGCTTTACAAGTGAGGCAAAATCGCTCAACTCTGGAGTCTGCTGGATATTCTCCCATAGCGTGAGATTGGCCGACTGCGTAGCGTCAGCCACAGCCTCATTGTAGTCGCTATAGTCGGAGCATGATGTGGCTGCAAGCATGCTCGCGGCCATCATCATCACACCTATATATTTATTTGTCTTCATAATCTTTTCGCTTTAATCTTTTTAATTTCCAACATTTCAAAGATTAGTACCAGTCTTCCATGTACTGCTGGTTGTCGAGTACGCTACTTGGCACCAACTCAACGAAGTCAAGACCTACTGGGGTTTCACTCTTTGTCTCGGGGTCAAGGTTCTTGATGCGCAACCAGTTGTCGTTGCTCTGCTTCAAGTCAACACGACCCAGGATGTAACGTATCGTTGAACCGGCATCGGCACGGCCATTGTTCGTGGTAGACCACTCGGTAACATTCGTTCCACCAAAATAACTGTACGGGCCACGCATGTAACCTCTGTTGCGCAATGCAATATCAGTGGCTATACCCTGGTCATCCTCCTCATAGTAGTTGGTAAGACCGATGCGAGGATCTTCGCCGTGTACACGGGCATCAAATGGAAGTCCGATAGGACGCATATCCTGAATGGCAGACGATGTGCCAATGTAGTACTGCATGAAGGAACCGTAGTCCATTGGAGCATACACAACGCGAATCTCGTAGTTGCCAGAAGGAACAGACGGCAGGCGGAATGCCAAGTCGTATTTTCCCCAGAACTGCATCTGATCTTTCTCATAGCATCGCATCCAGCCACGGACAACATACGTCACACAGACCTTTGTCGTGTCGTAGTGAACCATATTGGTCAGAGCAGAGTTGGACAGTCCGATACGAGAAGCACGGTCTGGCGAATCATCAATCGTCATATAGCGATAATGGTTGTTGATAATGTCGGGGAAGATAGAGGTGCAGTTGACACGCATTCTCTCATTCAGCACACCACGCGGCACCATCTCATCGTATACCAGAATGTCACGGATAGGATGGATATAACCGTTGTAGGCCTGAAGTTTAGCGGTACGGTCAATCAAGACACCCGTGCGCTGAACGCTGTGGTTGGAACCTGTCGATGCCAACTCGTTGGTCAGCGTGTTGAAAGTCTGATAGCGATTGATATAAAGCGCAGAGCTCTGGCCTGGGGCCCAGATCTTCAACAGGGTATTGGGCAACATCGTTTCATAATAGTCGTACGGGTCAGCATCAGGAGCATAGTTCCAGTATTTGCTGGATCCCTTTTCGTATACCAGTTGATTGGCCGACATCGACACCTTGAGGATGTGATATGCGACAAACATGTTGAGCGCATTGAACCTGTTGGTATAGTCATTGCCTGTACTTACAGTGATACCCTTCTCACCGACATAATTGTACCAACTCGAGCAGTTGCCATAGATATTGTTGGCATAACTTATCAACTGGTCGATGGAGTTGATGCCTTTGCTTGCGAACGTTGCATCAGACTCGGCAAACAGGGTGTATCCATACTTGTAGTCGGCATAGCCTTCCTTGCCAGGACCTGCTGCGGGCCAAGCCTCGCCCGACCAATTAAGACGACTCTCCTGTTTGAACTTGTATCTTCCCTTATTGATAAGCATCAGGGAATCCTTCAGACCAGTCATCTCCAACGCCTTAGAGAAGATGGTAAATCCTCCGTCGCGCTCAAGGATGTTGTCAATGAAGCGCGTAGAGCGTGGTATCACATTGTCAATCTTGTGAACCAAGCCATTCTCTGTATCGTGGTCGGACTCGATAATGGTTGCCTTACCTGCAAGCACTGTCTCACCAGTGTTGGAAGAATAGGAGAATTCATATCCCAGCAGGGTCAGCACATCACCTGTACCAGTCATGGATACAAGGTTGCGGTACGAGTCAACGATGTGGTAACGCGCAATGCTCAGACAAAGGCTGTCGCTCAAGCCTTCAAGACCTTCGCCTGTCATACCATTGTGGGGTATCAGGGCCTCTTCGTCATTGTATAGGCTATCGCAGTAGGCATACACGCCCTCGTTAGTTGGAGCGAAGCATGTGTAGAGACCGTATGCCGCCATCATCTTGTCGTATCCCACGCGTGAGAGTATGTAGTTGAAGGCCGTCAACGACGCATCCTGGGCAATATACGACTCTATCGTCTCACCTGTGAAGGTGTAGAGGTCCTCATCGTCGGGCTCAGGGTTGCATGCCGTGGTCAGCATCACAACAGCGGCTCCAGCGATAAAGGTGCGCTGCACCATCTTGAAAAAGTTAAGTTTCATATATTTTGTCCTCCTTTATTATTAATTCTTACTAATCGTCTCATCAGAACTGTATGTAGGCATCTGAAGCAACAGCGAACTGACCTTGAGGTCGGCCAGCGGAACCGGGAGGTACAGACGTGGCTCTGTGGCTGTCTTACTGGCAACAGCGTCACCACTCGAACCAAGTTTTTGCTTCATCAGATTAAGCATGTCTTGAGAGTTCTCGACGAATCCCCCACCCTGTTGGGCAAGAATTGTGTTGTAGTTGACACCCTCTACATGACGATAGTTGTAGCGCAACAGGTCGTACCAGCGCTTGCCTTCGAAAGCCAACTCGCGCTGACGCTCTGACAGCACAAGTTGCTCTATGTCGGCAGCCTTCTTGCTCTTGTAGGTGCTCCACAACAGAGAGTCCTGTTCGGCCTCCAAAGAGCGGGCATTGACAACCTGCACAAGGTGGAATGCTTCCTCCAGACGTGTGACATCTGTTGTGTCCTGGCCCTCAGGAGCATTGTCTTCTGTAATCTGTGCCAGAGCAGCAAGTGCCTCAGCCTTCATAAGCATAACGTCGGTAAGACGATATATAATGAAGTTCTGGGCATTATAGTTGTTATAGGCAACATTCTCTGACGTATTGGAAACGTTACCCGTTGCAGTGCTCTTTGACACGTATTTGCGTATGTTGACGACATCATACTCATCAACAGTCTTCTGGCTATTGAATGTATTAGATAAACGATAGTCCATACCGTTTGTCGTCTTTACGTAAATCCCTTCAGTATCATCGTGGAATTTGCTTGGAGCATAAAGATAAGGAGCATTGTTGCTGCTGCTTACACGTGCATAGTATTGCTGCAATGCAATAGCAGCATTGTTGGTACCATTGAACTGAAGTTCGAAGATGCTCTCCTCAGCGTTCTGGGTGACAAAGATGTCGGCAAAAGCCTCACCGCCGTTTGCCAACGGGAATTCCTTGTCGCCAACCTCATGGCGGCCTGCGACATGCTGGTTCTTCTTCGACTCGATGACACGGTTGCAGTAAATCACAGCCTGCTCGTAGTCGGAAGCATTGTGCATAACACTTGCACGCCACAGATAGATGTCTGCCAAAAGCGACTGTATGCCGTCACGCGTGAAATAGCCCACACGACGCCAGTCATTATAGGCACTTGCCGATATCGCATTGCGCTCAGCCTCAAGAAGGTCGGTGATACATGATGCGAGAACCGTGGCAGGAGCGGTCTGCGGAAGGTCGCGGTTGATGCTGCTCGTCATATAGGCAGTGGTGTGATAAGGCACATCGCGGAAGTTGCGCACAAGATAGAAGTAGCACAGGGCTCTGAGTGCCAACATCTGAGAACGGTCTGCCAGATAGTCGCCCTGAGTATAGGACGGGTCTTCACCCATAACGGCAGCAGCACGGGAAAGCACGATATTGCAGTTGTTGATTACACTGTAGATGGAGCCCCACGTGGCAAACTGATTGTCGGGCTGGGTGTTGGCCAGGTTGATGTCACGCAGGTCCTCTGTCAGCACACCTGTGATACCCGTATTGGGAAGCAGTTCGTCAGAGCGCAGGCCACCCCACACGATAAGGCGGGCCATGACTGCATCGGTAAGCATCGACTTATAGGCTCCATTAACCATAAGCGCCACGTCTGACTTCGACTTCCAGAAATCTTCGTCAACCGTCTTGTCGTCAGGCAGAATGATAGTATCTACGCACGACACCATCAACAGGCTGGCTAATATTATTGAAATATACTTTTTCATAATCTGAGATTTTTCTGTTGTCTCTTTTCTGTTTACTCTGTGTCCATGTGTTAGAAACCTACGTTAAGAGTTACGGTGAACTGCTTAGAGCGAGGTGTCTGCGAAGCATCGGCGGCAACGCCATAGCCTGAGGGGTTAACCTCGGGGTCTACGCCGCTGTACTTTGTCCACACATAGAGGTTGTTCATAGAGCCATACACCTGTAACTGGTTAAGTCCCCATGCCTTGATCATCTTCTTCGGGAAATTGTAGGCAAGTTGCAGGTTCTGGAAACGCACGAAGCCGGCATCCTCCACATAACGGTCGGAGGGTTGGAAGTTGTATGCAGTGTTGTACATTGCACGTGGAATGACGGTGACATCACCATCCTTACGCCAGCGATAGTTTACGGTAGCACACTGGTTGTAGGTGTTGTACATCATCTCAAGGTTCTGACGGGCGATGTTTACGACCTTATTGCCGAAACGATACATGAAACGGGTCTTCAGGCTCCAGTTTCCATAGCGGAATGTGAAGTTGAAACCACCATTCACCTTCGGCAGAGAGTTACCAAGGTATACTAGGTCGAGTTGGTTGATCTGGCCGTCCTTGTTAACATCCTCGAAGATGGCGTCACCACCCTGATAACTGTACGTAGTACTTGGCTGACCATTATTGTTCTCATAGTTGAACACCATACGCTTGGGGTGTCCCTGGCCATCCATCAGCACACGTCCGTTGGCGTCGCGAGCCACTGGATATGTCTTGCCCATGGCAAGTTGCTGATTGATGTAGTTCTCATACTGCACAGCATCCCAGCCATTTTCCTTCTGGAGGTTCTCCAGATAGTCATAGCCATACTGGTATACTCCCTGATAACGGTAGCCATAGATGGAACCAAGAGAGTTGTTGAGTTGGACACGCAGAGGCCAGTTACCACGCTGGGTGATAGCCCATGGCGAGCCTGTCTTACCGCTCGTATAATTAGTATAATATGTGTTGAGGGCCTCAAGAACGCTCTCGTTCATCTCCTTCAGCAGGTTGGAGTTCTGGGCAAGGTTGAAACTTGCATCCATGGAGAACTTGCCAATCTTGATGAACTTCTTGGCAGAGAAGTTGATTTCCCAACCGTCGTTGTCCATGCGACCAACGTTCATATACGACAGCGAGCCATAACCTGTATAAGACGGTATTGCAACACCGCTCATCAGCAGGTCCTTTGTCTCCTTATGATAGAAGTCGAAGTCGATAGCCAACATATTGTTGAGCAACTCGAGGTTGAAACCGAAGTTATAACTCGTGGTCTTCTCCCAGCGCAGGTCGTCGAGTTTCATGCCGTTGAGCGAGCCGGTTGGCTGCAGGTTGGCAGCACCAGTGAGTCCGCCTCCACCATAGTAGCCGGCAGAAGTGTCATACGTGTTGTAGAAAAGATAGTTGGAACTTGGAGCCTTACCATTGACACCCCACGAAGCACGCAAACTAAGCAAGGAGAGCCAGTTGCCCTTTATCTTCTTCATGAAAGGCTCGTCGCTGATGTTATAACGTGCAGAAACACCGGGGAAATAAGCCCACTTGTTGTCGGGGCCGAACTTAGAGTCGCCATCGGCACGCATCGAGAAGCCGAAGACGTAACGCTCCTTATAGGATACGGTACTGTTGAAGAGCAGATACTGCGATGCGGAACGGGAGTTGCTGCTTGACATTCCAGAAGATGGCAGCCATGCATAGACTGTAGGAGTCTCAATACCCGTAGGCAGGTTGTTCATCGAGATATACTGCTTGTTGTACTTCTGAGTACTCATATCATAGCGAGCAAGCATGTTGACAGACCAGTCCTCGTTCTTGAAATATGGATGGAACACGAGTTCTACACGACCGCCAACTTTCATACGATTGGACTCGGTGTTGGTTGCAAAGTTATAAGTAGAAGTGTTCCAGACATTGCTTGCAAGAGCAGCAGGATAATAAGTAGGACGGCTGTTGGCATAAATATCAAAGTCAACACGGCCGTTCAGCGTCAGTCGGCTCTTGTCCGCTTCGACGCCAAGGAGTTCATATTTGAGGCTGAAGTCTGGAGTCAGACGATAGGTCTGCTCCTTATCCCATGCAAGATTTGCAATGGCAACTGGGTTACCCAAGGCACGGATGTCACGCAACTGATAGGAAGAATAGCCATCCTCGAGAGGACTATACTGCTTACTCTGCGTAGTGCTGGGGTTCATTATGTAATAGTCGTCAGTCTCTGCGCCATCGGCTGTCTGACGATAGATACTCATGTTAGGAGCAATCTTCTGTGCTATTCCAAGTATATTGTTACCATAGTTACGGTCGTTGCTGGTATAGGTCAGAGCGAAGTTCGTAGAGAATTTGATGCGGTCAGACACATTGTAGTCGAGCACAAGGCGCGTGGTGAACTGCTGGAACTTCTGCTTGATAATAGAACCTGTCTGGTGCTTGTAACCAGCCGAAATACGGAACGTTGCCTTGGAACCACCACCAGTGAGACCAACGTTGTACTCATGCATGGCACCAAACTTGGTAACAGCCTTCACCCAGTCGGTATTGTTGTTCCAGTTTTCGTAATCTGCCCATGAGCGGTTGTACTTAAGTTCTTCAACGTAGTACGTAGCGTCAGAGCGCTGTGACGGGTTGTAGAATTCTTCCTTCAGAAGCATTGAGTAGCTGTCACCGTCGAGAAGAGTATATCCCTCTGGCTGCCACGTACCAGTGAATTTATAGGAGAAATTAACTTTTGGTTTACCACGAGTACCATGCTTCGTGGTGATGAGGAGCACACCGTTTGAACCCTGAGAGCCCCATACTGCCGTAGCAGCAGCATCCTTAAGAACGGTGATGCTTGCGATATCCTCAACGTTGACTGACAGCAAGGCTGCATACTGCTCCTCGGTAGCATTCTGGAAGTCGAAATCCTCGTCAGGATTGTCGAATATCTTATCATCGACAACAATCAGAGGGTTGGCATCACCTGTAATGGTGGTCACACCACGAAGGCGCATTGAAGTACCGGAACCGAGGTTACCTGATGTAGCCACGATGTCAAGACCGGCAATCTCACCTTGCAGAGCCTCGTCGGCAGACGTAAAGGCAAGACCCTCGATGTTCTCCATGTTCAGAGCCTGCTGCGAAACGGCGATTTCCTTCTTGGAAAGCATCAGACCACCGGAACTGGTGCGCTTGGAACGTACCACAACTTCCTTCAGTTGGGTATTCTCTGGCTGAAGATGAACCTTAAACACTGTCTGCGAGCCAATAGGCAACACTTTCTTCTTGTCGCCAACGTAGGAGAACTCCAGTTTGTTCTTGGTACTCTTCACCTGCATAGAGAAGTTACCGTTGAAGTCGGTCTGTGTGGCCGACACGATACGGTTGTTGGCATCCTTCTCGACAACGTTACCCATCATAATAGGTCCGTCATTGTCGCTCAAAGTACCTGATATACGCACTCCTTGTGCCATGGCAAACTGCGCGACGACACAAAGCAGAGTGGTAAATAATATTTTCTTAATAGTCATATCTGTTAGGCCTTTTTAGTTATTTTCTCTTTGAAATCTGCTTGCCCTTGGCATGTCGTGGAGCCGACCAAGTGATGCCAAGGCGGCCGGAATTGAGAGGCTCGGAGATTTCATGCACAACGCAGAACGATGAGGTGTAAATCTCACGTGCAGTGGCACGACTCGACGTAAACCAATAGTCGCGAGCCATGAGGTTCGACTTCATTGATGTGTCACTGGCATTGATGGCGTGGGCGACTCCCGTGGCATCTGTCACTGTGAGGACACCACCGCCACCAGTTAGGTTCAAGGGGATAGCAAGACCGAGTTCGTCGGTGCTCAGACTGTTGTAACGGCCTCCTTCTACGACATTGTCGGCATATACGGATACGCCCTGGAAATGATAGCGCGTGAAGTCGCGAACCATGTCAATCATGTCGTGAGCACGTTGCTTGACACTTTCAAGTTGGCCTCCTGTGTAATCATTTTCTTCAGCCTCTTCCCTGATTGCTATAATATCATCCCAAGATGGCAGACCGGCAGCAAAGGCCTTCTGCATAGCAGTGTTGTTGGGAGCGTAGAGTGTATAATTAAATGTGTTGAACATCTTCACGTTCTCATCCAAGCAGTTACCCGTAGGCTGGCTTGTAGATGCATTTGGATTGTCAGAGGTGAAGATGATGTAAGAGTCTTGTTCTGAAATACCGAATTCGTTCTTTTCACTGCTGATACCTGCCCACTCCAGAAGGTCGGGGGCTGCAGAGAAGCCGGCACACAAGTCATAGAAGTCGGAGAACTGGCTGTAATTCTGCAGTGTCTTACTAACGCTGTTGCGTGGAGCCTGTATCACGTTGTCGATACGATAGGCTGCTCCGTTCTTCTCTCTGTAGACCTCGGTAATGTTAGATGCAGGGACACCATTGTCTATCTGCTGTCCGCTCATCACCTGAGAACCAACAGTACCGCCGGTAACACGCACCGTGCCGCCGTGCTTTGTCTTGTAGAAGTTCTTCGAGCCAAGAGTCTCACCATCATTGAGGACTACGGTATGATAGTTGAGGATATCGACCATCAGCGACTTCCACTGGCTTCTGTCGACGATGGCTCCATTGTTGATGATATCACCGACCTCGCCTGTTACAGGATTGTACTTGTAAGCCACGGCGCGAACGCGCTCAGCCTTGCTGCGCGAACCATCATACGAGAACTTCAGCACGCGAGGCTCATCATGGCCAAGATATACTGGGTCCACGTAATACTTGGAGAAGAATGCAGAGTCATCAGGAATGAAGAAAGCATAGTTGGCCTTCATTGCCATAAGATAATAGTGATGGGAAACGCCAAGTTGCTCGTCATCCTCCACGGCCCAGTTCATAACGCCCATATCGGGGTAGAAAATGGCAGGAGCCCATACACTCTGGTATTTATCAGGCGAATACAGGGTTGTCATCTTGTAGATAACACCATTGTTGGCCATCTTAATGTCCTTTCTGCCATCTGCGCGATCCTTCACCAGGCCGAGTTCAATTCCCTTATACTCACTGGCATCTGAAAGAATAGTGGCAAACTTGCTGGGAACGTTTTCAGAGAACGAGGCGAACATGTGGCTATTGACAATGTCGCAAATGATGTCTGGACGTACGCTGAAGAGTGTGTCAATATTCTCAACCAGATTGGCAGCATTGTTGTTGCTTCCCTTATGCGGGCAGTACAAATCGATAAGGTAGGCACCCTCTCCACCTTCGGTGAAGAACTCCTCCACAGCATCGTCTATAGGAGCAAAGATAGAACCTACGTCAGAAATGGTATAGTCGATACCGTCATCAAGTACCTTTGGGCTATACTGGTTCCAGCCTGGGTCATAGACAAGTTGTCCAGGAATAGTATACAATTTATTGGGATCTGTGTCCTGACGATGATGCGAATCGCTGTTGAAATAGCGCATCTCATAGACCATATCGATTGTCGGCTTGTTATTTGCCCTTGCCCATGCATTGTAAGTATCTGTGATACTTGTGTTTTCGTATGGAGCAGAGAAATAGTCGAGCATACGGCTAAAGTACTTCGTCTCGCTATCGGCACGGAGCATCTGAGCCATATTGCCTGGAGGAATGATAACATCCTTCATCTGGTGGATGTAACCATTCTGACAAGTAATGTCGCTACGGACAATCTGGTCGTCGAAGATATATGCCATGCCATCCTGATAAGGAGTACCGGTCAGTATGGCGAAGTCGCTGTTGTTGCCAAGCGTCGTAATGCCATTATTCAGCATATGTTCACGAGTGAAGTGAATCATATACGAAGGTGTGGCGTCGGAAACCAAATACATATTGGCATCCTCGCGGTACTTGTCCCAGTACTTATTGTTCTGAGGTATCTGCGCGTCAGAAGTGATGTGCTGGATGGAGTCAATGACAGAGAGAGATGTCTGGTGTTTCATGGCCAAGCCACGCGTTACAGACTCAGACCCACTCATAACGTTAGAGAACATGCTCACGAGCAATGCGTTGTCGAGCATTGAGTTATAGAGCAACATCTTCTTCTGAGCCGTTGTCAACTGGCTGTAACTGTTCACTCCCCATGGGTTAGACTGGAAGAAGCGCCCAAAAGCCTCGTCGTTGGCAGGGAACACAGTCTTAGAACCTGTATGGTTGAGGGTCTCGGTTTCGCCAAGGTCATCAACCAACCGCAGGTAGTAATTAAACGTTCCCGTAAGTTGTGTTGGGCTCTTCAGTTCCTGATAGATGCTTTCACCAAGCCAGGACGGCTTTGAGTCTGCATCCACTGCCTCATTCTTATCGACACAGGCAGTCATCAATCCCGTGAGAACGAGAGAGATACAGAAAATGAATTTTTTCATAAATAGTTATTAGTTAATGATATTTTGATTTGTTCACCGGTTAGTAATGATGCATCGCGCACCATTTCAATTTGCAAAAATAAGCAAAAATAAGTTTCGCAACAAAAAAAACATATATTTTTTTGAAAAAAAATTAAACGAAACCCGGCGTCTTTCGTCATACTAAAATTGTCGCCATGCTTCTTTTAGATAGGAGCATGGCGACACTGATTATTGCAGGCCGTTACGGCAATACTATATATAGAACTTACTTTACAAGTATTGTCTGTGTTCCAGCATTAGTACGCAGGATGTATAGTCCAGGCCGCGCCCCGAGTTGCTTAACCTTGTCTGCCATCTGATACATTGTTCCGCTAACCTGTCCGATGCGTACACCATTGATAGAGTAGACTTCTGCTGTCAGAACATCAACGCTACTAATGCGCTTAATGGCTGTACCCTCTACTATCTTCAGTACACCATTCATGGCAGTGAGACCGCTGGTGTCCCAAGCCATACCTTCTGGAAGGTCAGGCAATTCGAAAGTAGGCGTGCCAGCAAACGATGCTGTAGCCGTCCATAGGGTGAACTGGTCGCCAACAGCAGGAGTATACGAGTCATAAAGCACTACCTTCACCTTACCATTGACGGTCAGATAGCGGGCACGTATCTGCGAATGTGCAGGGCTCGTAGTGCTAAGAGAGGCATCTGCTGCAACACTGCGGCGGATGATCATCTCAAGAGTAGCACCTTCCTTGATATTCATAGCACCGGCTGCACGGATGATACGTGGAGCCTGTCCGTTTGTCATACGTGGAATTATTGTAGTACCTGCTTCAGCAGTAATTGACGGAACAAGTCCGCTTCCTACAAGTATACCCTTATTCTTCAGCGTGACGGCACCGGAATAATTGCTTTCAAATTTTGTGTCGCTGATACGCAGAGTACCTTCTTCCACTGTTATTGCACCAGTTATCTTGCCAATAGATGGCTGCCAATAGCCAGTTCCGCGCTTGGTGATTGAACAGGATGAAGAGAAGGAACTATTCATGTCTGCGTTATTACCGCCAATGATATAGGAAACAGAGCCACCAAGAGCGCCAGTACCTGTAACAGAACCTATTTCAATGCTATTTGTTGATGTAAAGGTAACATTATCGTTGAGTTGCAACGTTGCTTTCGGCAAACCTTTTGCATTGCGGTAATCAATAGTAGGATCATAAGACGGTTTTGCCTGACGGTTAGTTGTTGCAGGTATCACGGTTCCTTCAAATGCACTCCAGTCACCATCCCAGTAGCAGCGAACGCCACCACTGTAGAATGTAAATGTACCAGAACCTGTCAGCGTACCACTGTTGGTACCACGATAGGCACCATAGTATGTTCCCGACTTACCCTGCGGTACTACGAAATTGGCTCTGCTCGTAATGCCTGGATTATCATCCATCGTCGTTCCCCAAAGCGTACCGTTTTGGAATTCAACCGTTGCAGGCAACTGATCTACATAGTTGCTGTTCTGGGCATTTACACTGCCTCCGCTGATAATGAGTTTGGCAAATGTGTTGCCCTTACCAAGAGTCAATCTACCTGTGCCGCTCTTGACGAGAGTGGCCCCTGCACCCTTAGTTGCGCTATTGAGCGTAAGGGATTTGCTTGAAGCCACATCAATTGTAGCCACGCCACTAATATTGAATGGCTGATCAGTGATAATCACGCCGTTTGCATAAAGCGTTGCTCCGTCAGCAATTGTTATCGTTTGATTGTAATCACCGAGTGCACCATAAGTCTGACCAGTGCGATTAGCGAGATTGTCTACCACCAGACGGCCTGCTTCAATTGTAGTGGCTCCTGTGTGGTTGACGTAGTTCATTGTGGCTGTTCCAGTGCCGCGCTTTGTGATGGTGGCACCGCTGACAATACTGTCACCAGAGAAAGTGTAGTTTTTCTCATTGTTGTCTATCACAATGCTCTTCGGAGCCACAGCACCCTTGATAACAACGGCAGTGTTGGCAGCATTGTCATTAAACGTTACATCATCGCCTGTGGCCGAATAAGTCTTTTCACCGCCAATCAAGAAGTTCTCAGTCGAAGCGAAATCCCATACGTTGTCTGTGGTGCTTCCATTCCATACAACGGCACCTGCTGCACGAATTGTCTCAAGGTCAAGATAGAGTTTGCCATCTTCGACCGTCAACTGCTGACGCTTGTCAGACACTCCTTCAAGCACTATGTCAGCGATGTTGCCGCTTACTTCGCCAACATAGCCAAGCAGATAGCGACCAGGAGCCAACGTAGAACCGCCCTCAAACTGGAACACTGGAGCCTTGTAGGTTGGACCGAACTCAAGCCACTCCTGTGAGGTTTTTGCCTCAATTTTCAGCGTGTTTAAATTCAGTTGGTCAACAGTGCCGGAAACAACATCAAACACAACGCGAGAGCCAAAGCCCAAGTCGAGAGTCGTTGCAGTGATACTGCCAACCTGTTGCTTTCCGCCAGGATATATCGTTGCATTGTAGTCGGCCTTAATGCCGCCCAGGAACTGGCCTCCATTAGAAACAAGCGAAGTATGACGATTCAACCAAAGCGGACTTGACAGGAACGTACCATCAAATTGCAGTGTGCCGTTCCATACATTTGTCTCACCTGTATGCTTCTGTGTTACGTTAGGCAACACGAGAGTTCCCTCACCCTGTTTTATGATACGGGTATAACCAGCAAAGGCTCCGCCTGTAAGAGTTGTCGTATATTTAATTAATGTACGCGCGGGAGACTTTGGCGTGGAAGCCGTAGCCTGTTGCGAGCCACTGCCTTGCACCCACACAGGTGCATTTACTGTAAGGATGTATGGCGATGCGCCGTCCTGCACGCTGATGGTCTTATTCTCGTAGCCAGATATGAGCAGATGCTCGTCAGTCGTCTTTATAGTAGCACCGTTGGCAACTTCTGTGCGGCCCTCCAGAATAAGTGCTGGCGGAGCGACGGTAATGCCTTCCAGTTCGCCCAAGAAGAAACTGCAATGAGGCGGCTGGTTGTAACCCACACACTGCCAAGCCATGGCATTACGGTACTGATGGTCATGCCATAGCGTATAGATACGATAGTTGGTTGGATAGTTGGTTGTGGTAATAATGAAGGCCATATTGTCCTTTTGACGCAGTACTATTTCTTCACGCCAGTCGCCAATGATATCGCCTTGGGCAGAAGGGTTACACTTTGTCCAGTTATTGGTTACGCCATCAAAAGTCTTAAGGTTCTGGGCATTCCATTTGAATATGTTACCTGTGCGGTTGGCGCCGTTCTTCGAGTCGAACATTTCTTCCAGCAAGTCATCATCCCAGTAGATGCGGTTGTTAAGATTGCTAACACCACTTACAGGCAAGACCTTATCGGCAGTGAGGCTGATGGAACCTGACGTTGCGCTCTTTCCTTGGCTGCCAGGATAGTCATTCGTAAAGTTTCCTGCCATGGAACGTCCGTCATCTCCGCCGTCTGCCTTACGGTAATACAATTCTCCCGTAGTGGCGTTCCAGTAAGAGTTACCCTGCGAGCCCTCTTGACATGTAAACTGCTCCAATCCCCAACGATACGGGTCAAGATCACCACAATGCTGTGCGTCTCCGTGTCCAAGACCAGTTGTAGCAAGTCCGTATCCAGTGTCATCAAGTATCATAGAACCATAGACTATCTCGTCGCGACCGTCAAGGTCAACATCGGCAATGGCAAAATTATGGAAACCATTTCCAAACCATGGCGAAGCAGAGTCATAGCAGTTCCAACGCCAGCGCTGTATAATCTCGTGTGTAGTAGGATTAACGTCGAGCGCGCATGCCTTGTGGCGAGTGTAGCAGCCGCGTCCAAAGAAAATGCTTGGACGCACGCCATCAAGGTATGGAGCACCCATATATATCTTTGTGGCGCGGTGGCCAAGGTCTCCCCATACATCTGCATCGCCAACCGTCTCGTTCGCTTCGAAACGTGGCAGGGGGAAAGCCTGTGGTGTCCAGTTGTCACTACCGTCCCATCCATAAGGTTCACCCGTTTCGCCATTCAGATAAAGCAAATATTCTGCTCCTACAGCGACATATTCAGGACGTGAAGAAAGGCCGCTACCGCTGTCGAAAGTCATATCTCCAATATTGATAACCTTACCTGTAGAGGTATGAATTATCATATTATCGGCACCACGCATAACAAATTCAGCCTTGCCGTCACAGTCCCAGTCATAGCCAATCATGTCATACTGCTCGTCAGGGTTAGACATGAGGTTCGGGCCAAGGTCTATCCACCACAAGCGGTCACCTTTGATATTATAACACTCGTAAATATTAAAATCTGTGGTGTTACTTGTATTTGAAAGATTACCCTTTGCATTGTTGCGCTTCACCATAAACTCGCAAACGCCATCACCATCAACGTCGGCCAGCGAGATGTCATTTATTGTATAGCCGCCACTGTCGCCGCCATTGCTTCCGTCATAGGCATAACCAAATGCCATTTCCTGACCATTACGGTTTATGCATGGCTTAACATTTACAATAAGATTATCCGTAGCCCACGCCTTGACAGATTCCGACTTTGCCTGTTCAACGCCCCTCACTACTGCAGCCACCTGATAAGTACTGTTGGAGTTACCGCCTGTATCCTGGAAATTAGATACAGTCAACGGGGTATCGTTAATTTTCGTTCCGTTACGATAGAGGTTGTAAGTCACATCGTAGTATTCGCTGCCGAAAATGCGCCATGTGACAAGATTTCCACTTGAGCGTCCTGGGACAGCAACCAGCCCACGATCAAGTTTGTCGACCACTCGCTGTGCGTCAACAGCAAGCATCGAGAGCCCAAACAGGGCTGTCAGTAGTAATTTCTTCATTGTTTTAGATTGGTTTGTAAACGTTTACCGCTGCAAAGATATGGAAAAAAAGAAGAATCGTCACTTTGAAGAGAAAAAAAATAACTTTTTTCACAATAGTGGCGACAGTTACTTCACTTTCATCACCACACGATAATCATCGTCTGTAGTGAGCGTCACCACCAATTTTTCCTGCTGGAATACTATTTCGTCATCGGTAGTGAATCCATAGGTTTTAAGGTCTTTTGCTATAAGTTGAGCGTCGTCTGTTGCGACAATAGATATTGACGTAATAGCCTGCTTGCGACGCAACATGGTCACATCAGCACTATACTCGTCAAGTTTCAGCGATGCTGTCTGCTGCCGCACATTAGGTTTGCCCAGAGTATAGTCATAACTGCGTAAAACCGTCTGTGCTTTAGGCAGCGTACGGTTCTGCGCTAATTTAACCAATAATCCAACAACATCCGTATGCTGCAAGGAAGCAGCCAGTCCATCTACTATCTCCCGCGGCATCTCTTCATATTCACGCTCGCTCATTTCATTGTATGCCATGCGATAAGCCTTGGCATCATCAATGGTGAAGCCTACGCTGTAACTGCCACCAATGGAAGCACGTTCGAAATGCAAATCAACCGTACCTAACCTTGTTACAATAGTATAGCCTTCTCCGCCATTAGCAACAAAGCCTCGTCCGTACGTATTTACAAGATGTTTGCGCACCATCTTCGTACGCTGTACAACGTCTGCCGCCGTGGCATAGATGGATGTTTCCTCTACATCAACAGCATACACCCGACCCGTCATTTCACTAACGGCAAGAGTCACCACGGCAGGCTGGCCATAAACGTCGCCACGAAAAACATAGGAACGTGCCGTCTGCGGCTCTTCTGCCTGGCTTTCTTCAAAACCCTGTTCAAGAAGTTGCTTTTCAAACCGGCTTGCCTTTATGCCCAACGGAATTCCCAAGAATGCATTGCGATTGTTACTATTGTCTGCTGAAATATTGATATCGGCCATTGCAGTCTGAAGCGCATCGTCTATTGGGTCGTTCGTCGCCGTGGGAGCCTTTCTTTCTGTATTGGCTTTTTTCTTAAACAGCCTTTTAAGAAACTGCGCATCGACATTCTGCGATATCAGCGTAAGTGCAAAAAGCAATGTGATGGTTTTCTTCATTATCTTGACGGTATGTAATGGCAAATAAAACGCCACAAAAGTACGAAGTTTTTTGAACAGAGCAACAAAAAAAACACTTTTCTTGGCGGAAAATAAGGTGATATTACAAGAATTATGTACTTTTGCAAACGATATGCCGTTTCCTATACATATTAATATAGTAGACCTTATACTCAAGGGCATGCTGATAGGGATGATAGCCTCCGCGCCAATGGGGCCCGTGGGTGTCCTATGCGTTCAGCGCACGCTGAACAAGGGGCGGTGGTATGGCTTCGTCACTGGTATAGGAGCCGCTATAAGCGATATGATTTATGCTGGAATGACGGGCTTTGGCATGTCGTTTGTAATGGACTTCATCGACAACGACCAAAACAAGTTCTATCTTCAGATAGCAGGTTCTGTTTTATTGTTGATATTTGGCATATACACGTGGCGTAGCGACCCAACACGAAACATGCACCGCTCCGGACAGCAACGCGGCTCGATGTGGTACAACACATGGACCGCTTTTCTCGTGACATTCTCCAATCCGCTAATAGTTTTTCTCTTCATGGGACTGTTTGCCCAGTTTGCCTTTGTCATTCCCGACCGTCCTTTTGAAATGTTTATAGGTTTTGCGAGCATCGTTGGAGGAGCAATGCTGTGGTGGTACGGACTCACATGGCTTGTAGACAAAGTGCGCACGATATTCGACGAAAACGGCATTCGCATCATAAATCAGATAATCGGTGCGGTGGTGATAATCTTTAGTGTCGTATTCTTGTTTGGAACTGTCACCAATTTGTACAGGTTTTTTTAGAGAATTCACTTAATGTTTATAGCCCAGGAACTGCGCAAGAAGAATATTGCTGAATATCTGCTTTACATGTGGCAGGTAGAAGATACCATTCGCGCCTTTGGCTGCTCACTGACAAGGTTACGCCGCGAATATATCAGCCGTTTTGACTACAGCAAAGAACAATTAGAGGAGGAGACCGACTGGTATGGCAATCTCGTTATGATGATGAACCAGGAAAGGTGCCGCGAAAAAGGGCATCTCCAAATCAACAAGGTTGTAATGCAACAACTGGAAGAACTTCATGCCCAACTTCTCGCTTCGCCAAAATTTCCTTTCTACAACACTGTCTACTACAAAGTATTACCCTATATCGTAGAATTACGCAACCATGGTGCAAACCATGAAGAGAACGAAATAGAGACTTGTTTCAATTCACTCTATGGCGTTATGTTGCTACGTCTGCAGAAGAAGGAGATTACTCCCAACACCCAGCACGCCATAGAAGCCATTACCAATTTTATTGGTATACTCAGTGATTACTATCAAGAGGACAAGGCAGGAAGTCTTGTCATAGATGACATAAAAGACAATTGACATGAACATACTTATTACAGGCTGCAATGGCCAATTAGGTAATGAGATGCAGCAACTGGAAACTGCAAATACCCGGCACAAGTTTTTCAACACCGACGTAGCAGAACTTGACATCACCAACCATGATGCCATAGAGAAGTTTGTTGCCGACAACGCTATCGACGGCATCGTTAACTGCGCTGCCTATACTGCCGTGGACAAGGCAGAGGACAACGTCGAACTGTGCACAAAACTTAATGCAGAGGCACCTGCATTTCTGGCTGAAGTTATTGGACGCCGTGGCGGATGGATGATACAGATATCCACTGACTACGTTTTCAACGGCACCAATCACACTCCCTATACAGAAGATGAGCAAACCTGTCCAAACAGCATGTATGGCCGCACAAAGTTAACAGGAGAACAGAACGCCATGAAATTGTGTGGAAAAACAATGATAATCCGTACGGCATGGCTCTACTCTACATTTGGCAATAACTTTGTGAAGACAATGTTGCGTTTGGGAAAAGAGAAAACTGAGTTGGGCGTGATTTTCGACCAGATTGGTACACCTACTTATGCTCGTGATCTTGCCATAGCAATAATGACCGCTATCAACAACGGAATTGTGCCAGGCATTTATCATTTCTCCAACGAAGGCGTTACGTCATGGTACGACTTCACCAAAGCCATCCATCGCATTGCAGGCATCACCTCCTGCAATGTACGTCCGTTACACACCAGCGAGTACCCTACCCCGGCAGCACGCCCACACTATAGCGTTCTTGACAAAAGCAAGATCAAGCAGACCTACGGCATCACAATTCCGCACTGGGAGGAAAGCCTTGAGGAATGTGTACACAAATTACAAAATAGTGCCATTTAATAATAAACGGCAAAGAGGAAAAACTGTAAATTGTAGTTTTTATTGTGAACCAAGAGATAGAACGCAGGCGAACCTTCGCCATTATTTCCCACCCAGATGCCGGTAAGACCACGCTTACCGAGAAATTTCTGCTCTTTGGCGGACAGATACAGGTGGCCGGTGCTGTAAAGAACAATAAGATTAAGAAGACAGCCACCAGCGACTGGATGGATATCGAGAAGCAGCGCGGTATTTCCGTGAGCACCTCGGTGATGGAGTTCGACTATACGCCAGACGGTAGCAGTACGGAATACAAGGTAAACATTCTTGATACGCCTGGCCACCAGGATTTTGCAGAAGATACATACCGCACGCTTACCGCTGTCGACTCTGCCATTATCGTAGTAGACGGAGCGAAAGGCGTTGAAGCCCAGACGCGCAAACTGATGCAAGTTTGCCGCATGCGCCAGACTCCTGTAATAATCTTTGTAAACAAGATGGACCGCGAAGGACGTGACCCATTCGACTTGCTTGATGAATTGGAGCAAGAACTTGAGATAAAGGTACGTCCATTGTCGTGGCCTATCAATCAGGGAGCAAAGTTCAAAGGTGTGTATAACATCTACGAACAGCAACTGAACCTGTTTACTCCAGACAAACAACGCATGACGGAGAAGATGACGATAGACATCGCAAGCACATCACTCGAAGATGCCGTAGGCGAGCAGGATGCAGAAAAACTGCGTGAAGATCTTGAACTGATTGATGGCGTTTACCCTGAATTTCAGGTAGAAACGTATCGCTCTGCTGAAGTAGCACCTGTTTTCTTTGGATCTGCGCTTAACAACTTCGGCGTACAGGAACTGCTTGACTGTTTTGTCGAGATTGCACCTTCTCCACGCCCCACAAAAGCAGAAGAACGCACTGTAAATCCAGAGGAGAAGAACTTCACTGGTTTCATCTTCAAGATTACAGCCAACATCGATCCAAACCACCGCTCATGTATTGCCTTTTGTAAGGTTTGCAGTGGAAGATTCCAGCGTAACCAGCCATACCTGCACGTAAGACACGACAAGACACTGCGTTTCTCCAGCCCCACCCAGTTCATGGCTCAGCGCAAGTCAACCATTGACGAAGCCTGGCCCGGCGATATCGTTGGCTTACCCGACAATGGCATTTTCAAAATCGGTGATACGCTCACAGATGGTGAGAAGTTGCATTTCCGTGGACTTCCTTCATTCTCCCCGGAACTGTTCAAGTATATTGAAAACGACGACCCCATGAAGTCCAAGCAACTGCAAAAGGGCATAGACCAACTGATGGACGAAGGCGTAGCCCAGTTGTTTGTCAACCAGTTCAACGGACGCAAAATCATAGGCACTGTTGGGCAGTTGCAATTTGAAGTTATACAATATCGGTTAGAGAACGAGTATAATGCCAAGTGTCGTTGGGAGCCTGTTCACCTTTACAAAGCCTGCTGGATAGAAAGCGACGACGAGGCAGAACTGGAGAATTTCAAGAAACGCAAATACCAATACATGGCAAAAGACAAGGAAGGGCGCGACGTCTTCCTTGCCGATTCTGGCTACGTGCTGTCAATGGCCCAGGAAGACTTTAAGAAAATCCGCTTCCACTTCACGTCAGAATTTTAAGACAGCAAAACAGTAATCACACTTTTTCCTCATACAAAAAAACATTCCGTTTCAATAATAAACAATCATTTTTTCAGATATGAAAGAGTTACAACTGAAATACGGGTGCAACCCAAATCAGAAGCCATCGCGAATTCTGATGACCGACGGCAGAGAACTGCCTATCGAAGTGATTAACGGCCGCCCTGGCTACATCAATTTCCTTGATGCGCTTAATGCATGGCAGTTGGTAAAGGAACTACGACAGGCAACAGGCATTGCAGCAGCAGCCTCCTTCAAGCACGTATCTCCCGCAGGCGCTGCCATTGGTCTGCCAATGAGCGACACTTTGAAGCGGATATATTTTGTCGACGACATTGAGGGTGTCGACCAGTCGCCGATAGCCACGGCATATGCCCGCGCACGTGGCGCCGATCGCATGTCAAGTTACGGCGACTTCGTAGCACTGTCAGACACGTGTGATGCCACTACTGCAACCATTCTAAAGCGCGAGGTTAGCGATGGAGTTATTGCTCCCGACTTCACTCCAGAAGCCATTGAGATACTGCGGCAGAAGCGTAAGGGAACATATAATGTCATAAAAATAGACCCGTCTTACGTTCCGGAACCAACAGAGCGCAAGCAGGTATTCGGCGTGACGTTTGAACAAGGCCGCAATGAGATTCGCCTTGACGACGACGCACTGTTTGCCAACATTCCAACACGCAACAAGAATTTCAGTGCAGAGGCTCGCCGCGACCTTGTTATTGCCCTCATAACCCTGAAATACACTCAGTCAAATTCTGTTTGCTATGTGAAAGACGGCCAAGCCATCGGCATCGGCGCCGGCCAGCAGAGCCGCATCCACTGCACGCGCCTGGCTGGTTCAAAAGCCGATATCTGGTGGCTGCGACAGCATCCCAAGGTAATGTCCCTGCCTTTCAAGGAGAATATTCGCCGTGCCGACCGCGACAACACCATTGACGTATACATTTCAGAAGACGAGCACGACGACGTACTGCGCGACGGTCAGTGGCAGCAATTCTTCACTTGCCAGCCAGAAGTGCTTACGCGAGAGGAAAAACAAGCATGGATAGCCCGCAACACAGAGGTAGCACTTGGCTCTGACGCCTTCTTCCCCTTTGGCGACAATATCGAGCGCGCTCACAAGAGCGGCGTACAATATATCGCTCAGGCTGGCGGTTCCGTTCGCGACGACCACGTCATTATGACGTGCGACAAATACGATATCGCAATGACCTTCACTGGCGTTCGGCTGTTCCACCATTAACTCACAATTCACAAGTTATAATTCTTTTTTCATTCCTGCATCGGAGCAGAAACACATTGTCTTACTTCATTTACCATTTGTTATTTATATGAGCAAGGAAGATGACTTCAGCCTCATTCTTGAGCATGGCATAAATTTCGGACGTGGCGGTGGTCCACGCACTACCGAGGAGAAAGTTAAGACCAAGGCCAAGAAAAAGAAATACATTACTGGAGCGCACAGTTCAGGCTCTGCCCGGCAGAAAGCCAAGTATCGCGAGCAGCGAGCAAATAGGCACAAGAAGTAAACCACAGAATTCACACCTTATTTATAATATATAGATGAAAAACGTATTTGCTACCATCATCTTCGCCGTCGTTGCCATGACAGCGACAGCACATACAGCACGTCAGGTGGGCGGCGACATATCCCTGCTCACCAAGTATGAAACCAACGGCGCACAATACTATGATCTTGACGGCAACCGCATAACCGACATGCTTTCCTACCTGAAGCAGCAGGAGTGGAATGCCATGCGCGTGCGCCTATTTGTAGATCCCACAAACAGTGGCGACCGTGCAGCATGCCAGGACATAGAATACGTAAAGGCTCTTGGCAAGCGCATTAAGGACGCAGGCTTTTCGCTTATGCTCGATTTCCACTACAGCGACACATGGGCCGACCCTGTCAAGCAGTGGACTCCTGCCAGTTGGGTTAGCCTTAGCGATGCTGAGTTGTACACAAAAATCTATGACTACACAAAAGACGTGCTTCAGCAAATGAACGAAGCAGGTGCAACTCCAGACTTCATTCAGACAGGCAATGAGATATCCTATGGCATGCTGTGGGGAGCGAGTGATGGTAGCAGTAAGAAATATTATGCCGGCCAGAGCAGCAATCGTGATCGCTTCACAAAGTTACTTAAACAGGCAGGAAAGGCATGCCGCGAAGTATGTCCCAACGCCAAGATAGTGCTGCACACCGAACGCGTAGCCAACACCAACTATGCTGTCAACTTCTACAACGACATGAAAAATGCCGCTGTAGACTACGACATCATCGGACTAAGTTTCTATTCCTACTACCACGGCAATCTCACGCAGTTGGAAACAACGCTTAACAGTTTGGAAACAAACTTTGCCGACAAGGAAATAATGATAGTAGAAGTAGGCTATTTCTACGCATGGCAACCGACAATATCTTCGCCAGGTGTCGACCTGTCGGCAACTTATCCCATTTCGCCCGATGGACAGAAAGCCTATACCGAAGCACTCATCGCGACTCTCAACAAGCACAACAAGGTGGTAGGTCTCTACTGGTGGTGGCCTGAAGCCTGCGAATACGGGCTCGACTGGAACACCAAGCGAGTCAGCGACGGCTGGTATAATGCCAGTCTGTTCAATGACGATGCCAAGACTACAAGTGCTGTAGGCTATACTTACCCTGGAGGCAAGGCCATGCCTACAGTCGCCGTACTGAAAAACTTCCTCACCGACACAGGCATCCTCTCTGCTACTGGCGACAAGGCATCCTGGCTTGGTGCATGGTATACTCTCAACGGACAGAAACTGACAGGAAAACCGTCGCAGAATGGCATCTACATCAACAACGGACGCAAGGTTGTTGTCAAGTAGCGACGGCCAACGCGCCACCGGTTTCCTGCTTGGGCTCGTCGTTGTTCTCACCATGCTATTCGTCGCTTTGGAGTGGAATAGCAGCGAGAGTAACGAAGCCGATGGGCCAACTATAGACATTGACGAGTTGGTTCAGGAGACCGACATGGTGCCGATGTCAATAGAGGAGAATTTCGTACAGTTACGACAAGCAGAGTCAAGCCCCGTAGAGGCAGAGAAACTGAATATTGTTGACGACGAAACCGAAATTCTGCCTCCCGACGAGTTGCTGGCAGAGCCAGAAAGCGAAGCCACCGATGAGGACTTGTTGAAACAACTGCAGAAAGACACCGTACTCGCTGCTATTGCTCCCATGGGCATTGACCCACGCGACAATCCACTACAGTTTCGCGTTGTCGAAGACCTTCCGCAGTTTCCCGGCGGTGCCGTAGCCTTTATGAAGTGGCTCACCAATAATCTCCACTACCCTAAGAAGGCACAGACATTAAAGCGCGAGGGGCGCGTTGTGGCGCAGTTCTACGTTGAAAAGGATGGCACAATCACTGGTCTGAGCATTACCCAATCGCTTTCCAAGGAGTGCGATATCGAAGTGATGCGCGTGCTGCGGCTAATGCCAAACTGGAAGCCTGGGGTGCAGAACGGACAGCCGTGCCGAACAAAGATAAGTATTCCAGTAGTGTTTAAGTTGTAATCAACAATTTGTAATTCTTCATTCATAGTTCAAATGTACAATTCCAAAGAAGTTCTTTCGCTGGTAAACAGTTTTCTCAATCAGTTACCATACGACCGCCAGCCTCAGTCGCTCTACGACCCTATCCGCTATGTCCTTTCAATCGGCGGCAAGCGCATCCGTCCAGTACTGATGCTCATGGCATACAATCTTTACCGCGACACACCGGAAGAAATACTGATGCCAGCCTGCGGACTTGAGACATACCATAACTACACGCTGCTCCACGACGACCTGATGGACAATGCCGATCTGCGCCGTGGGCACGAGACGGTACACAAGCGCTGGGGAGCAAACACCGCAATACTTTCCGGCGACTCCATGCTCGTTCTGGCTTATCATCGCATGTCGCAAGTTCCTTCGGAGAAGTTGTCGCAAGTTCTTGAATGTTTCACGGAGACTGCACTTGAGATAGGAGAAGGACAGGAATACGACATGGCTTTCGAAACACGCAATGACGTCAGCGAAGATGAGTACATAGAAATGATACGCCTCAAGACATCGGTGCTACTGGCCTGCGCCATGAAAATTGGAGCACTGCTTGCCGAGGCTCCGAAGGACGATGTGGAAAACCTGTACAAGTTTGGCGAGCAACTCGGCCTTGCCTTTCAGTTGCAAGACGACCTGCTTGATGTCTACGGCGACACTGCCGTTTTCGGCAAGGCAATAGGCGGCGACATCACGTCCAACAAGAAAACCTATATGCTTATCAATGCCTGTCAGCGCGCCAACGACAGGCAGCGCGCAGAACTTGAGCGCTGGTGCAGCGCAGCAACCTTTGACCGTCAGGAGAAAGTCAAGGCCGTAACATGCCTTTACGACGAAATCGGCATCAGAGAGTTGTGCGAAGCGAAGATAAACTATTACTTCCACGAAGCGAGCCTTTGCCTGAACAAGGTAGGCGTCAGCGAAGAGCGCAAGATAGCATTGCGACAATACATGGACGAACTGCTTCACAGAGACAAATAAATTATGAACTGTGAATTATGAATTACATTGACACCCACTGCCATCTCGACGGCGAGGAGTTTAAGGCCGACTGCGACGCCGTTATAGAGCGCGCACGACAGGCAGGATGCACAAGGATTTTGGTGCCTGCCATAAACCTTGCGTCAATTAATTCAATCGCAAACCTCTGCAGCCAGCACCCCGATATTTGTCTGCCAATGATAGGCCTGCATCCTGAGGACGTTAATTCCGAATGGCAGTCAGAACTTGACAGAATAAAGCAGTCACTTGCCGATATGCCATCGCCTGTCGCCGTAGGCGAGATAGGCCTTGACTTTTACTGGAGCCGCGAATTCGAGCAAGAACAACTGCAAGCCTTCGAGGAACAGGTGAAGTGGGCCGTAGACTTGCAGTTACCCTTGATGATACACTGCCGCAAAGCCCAGAACGAACTTATTAATATTTTAAAAAGGTACGCGCGCGCGATAAAAGGCGGCGTGTTCCATTGTTTCACAGGCAACGGGCAAGAGGCGCGCCAACTGCTGGAATTTCCACAGTTCATGCTTGGCATTGGCGGTGTGCTCACCTTCAAGAAGAGCCATCTTCCAGAAGTACTGCCGTCCAGTGTACCTCTGGAGCGTATCGTACTGGAGACCGATGCTCCTTACATGGCCCCTACCCCACTTCGCGGCACGCGCAACGAGCCATCCTACATTCCGCACATCATCAGCAAGTTGGCAGAAGCCTATCAAGTCAGTGCCGACGAAGTCGCCAGCATTACTACAGCCAATGCCCGTCGCATTTTTGCAGGGATTTAAGTTTTTAGGAAATGCTAAAAACACAGGAAGTCAGCAACTAATAAAATAAATAAACGCAAAAACTAATAAACTCACCCACATGGACAACAAGACAACACCACTGCGCTCGTTTATCGACGTGACAGACATCGGCAACATCGAAGCCGCGCTTGCCGAGGCTCAGGAGATAAAGGCCGACCGCTTCAAATATCAGCATCTTGGTCGCAACAAGACACTGATGATGATATTCTTCAACAATTCGCTACGCACACGCCTTTCCACCCAAAAGGCAGCAATGAACCTGGGCATGAACGTGATAGTGCTTGACGTCAATGCCGGTGCATGGAAACTGGAGACAGAACGTGGAGTGATAATGGACGGTGACAAGAGCGAGCATCTGCTTGAGGCCATCCCCGTTATGGGCTGCTACTGTGATATTATCGGCGTGCGCTCGTTTGCCGGACTTACCGACAGAGACTACGACTATGCCGAGACAGTTCTGAAGCAGTTCATACAGTATAGCGGCAAACCCGTGTTTGCCATGGAGACGGCTACCGTGCATCCGCTGCAGGCCTTTGCCGACCTCATCACCATACGCGAGACATGGAAGAAGCCTACCCGTCCGAAGGTGGTACTCACGTGGGCTCCCCACTGCCGTGCCCTGCCGCAGGCAGTGCCCAACTCCTTTGCCCAGTGGATGCAGGCTGCCGATGTCGACTTCGTCGTCACCCATCCCGAAGGCTACGAACTCGACCCACGCTTTGTTGGCTCAGCGCGCGTGGAGTACGACCAGCGCAAGGCATTTGAAGGCGCCGACTACATTTATGCAAAGAACTGGTCAAATCCTGGCGTCACCTCTCCTGCCGACTACGGGAAGATAACATGCCGCGACATGTCGTGGACAGTAGACACCGAACACATGTCATGGACCAACGGAGCCAAGTTCATGCACTGCCTGCCTGTACGCCGTGGACTGATAGTCACCGACGATGTGATAGAGAGCCCTGACAGCATAGTAATACCCGAAGCAGCCAATCGTGAAATCAGTTGCTCCGTGGTATTAAAGCGAATGCTTGAGGGAATTCAGTAAGCGTTAATTCTCAAAATAGTACAGGAACGAGGCAATACCCTCCAGCGCAGGCTTGCGCTGTCCTTCTATTTCGATTGTGAATTTTATCTCAGCCTTGCATATTCCGCGCAAGTTCTGGATATTGTGCAGCCGTGTGACCAGCCTCACGCGGCTGCCTGTTATTACTGGCTGTCCGAAGCGCATGTCATTCATGCCATAGTTGACCAGCATCTTTATGTTGTTCACCTCTATTATCTGGTTCCACATATAAGGCAGCAACGACAGCGTCAGATATCCGTGGGCTATTGTCGACTTATAGGGGCTCTCAGCCTTCGCCCGCTCCGCATCAACATGTATCCACTGGTGGTCGAGCGTGGCGTCAGCAAACAGGTTGATACGCTGCTGGTCTACCTCCAGCCATTCCGAAGCACCAAGTTCCTTGCCCAAATAGGCAGCAAACTCATCGTATGAGTTGACTATCAATTTTCCCATTTTTCTTTCTTTTCTTATTTTACGGTGCGGCAAAGGTACTATATTTTCAGGTAAGCGGAGAAAAAACAACAGTCAAATTATTTGGTAACACAGATTATTGTATCTACTTTTGCACGTCCAACAACACAGCCCGTCAATGATACAACTGAAAGACATCCACAAGACATATCAGGGCGCCCAGCCGTTGCATGTGCTTAAGGGCATAACACTCGACATAGAGCAGGGCGAGTTTGTGAGCATCATGGGCGCCTCAGGCTCAGGCAAGTCTACGCTGCTCAACATACTTGGCATTCTCGACAACTACGACAGCGGCGAATACACCCTTGCCGGCACACGCATCTGGAATCTCTCTGAGCGCAAGGCAGCCGAATATCGCAACAGGATGATTGGTTTTATTTTTCAGTCGTTCAATCTAATCTCCTTCAAGACCGCAGTAGAGAATGTAGAACTGCCTTTGTTCTATCAGGGCGTGCCTCGCCGCAAGCGCCACGCTGCTGCCATGGAATATCTTGAGCGTCTGGGACTTAAGGAATGGGCTGAACACTATCCCAATGAATTATCTGGCGGACAGAAACAGCGTGTTGCCATAGCACGCGCACTTATCACGCAGCCCAAGATAATCCTTGCCGACGAGCCCACGGGCGCCCTCGACTCCAAGACATCCATTGAGGTAATGCAACTGCTTAAGCAACTCAATGCCGACGAGGGTATCACGCAGATTATCGTCACCCACGATCCCAACGTAGGAGCACAGACCAACCGCATCATTCGCATCAAGGATGGAATTATTGAATGAGATATGGCAGACGGCACAGCGCAATAAGTTGCGCACCGCGCTGACAGGCTTCGCCGTGGCGTGGGGCATCTTCATGCTCATAGTACTTCTTGGTGCAGGCAACGGCCTCATCAACGCCCAGCAGCAACAGTCGGCACGCTTCCTTGTCAATTCAATGGTAGTTTTCGGCGGCGAGACATCAAAGCCATACAACGGTCTTTCAGAAGGGCGCAGCATACAACTGAAAGACGCCGACATCACAACTACCGCCGACCAGTTTCGCGCTAACATCGACAATGTCGGTGCCGAACTGCAGCAATGGAGCGTTCAAATCAGCAACGGCCAGCAATACATTAACACCACCCTCTCTGGCGTATATCCCAACCACACACAGATAGACAAGACCGACATGGTTGACGGGCGTTTTATCAACAATATTGACATTCGGGAGAAGCGCAAGGTGATAGTGATAAGCAACAAGCACGCCAAGGAACTAAACGTCGGCATTGGCCAGTACGTGGATGTCGGAGCATTTGCCTTCCGCGTAGTCGGCATCTACAAAGACAACGAGAGAGGACAGGCCAGCGTCTACACATCCTATACCACGCTTAAGACCGTCTACAACAAGGGCGACGACGCAGGCCGCATAGAGTTCACCTTCCACGGTCTGCCAACGGAAGAGGCCAACGAAGCCTTTGAGAACACGTATCGCAAGAGCATCAACGCTAACCATCAGGCGCACCCCGACGACGAGAGTGCCGTATGGTTATGGAACAGATACACCCAGTCACTGCAGATGGAGACGGGCATCGTCATTGTGCGCACGGCATTGTGGATAGTGGGCCTGTTCACACTGCTCAGCGGCATCGTGGGCGTATCGAACATCATGCTCATCACCGTCAAGGAGCGCACTCACGAATTCGGCATCCGCAAAGCCATTGGTGCCAAGCCCTGGAACATTCTGCGACTCATCATCACCGAGAGCATCATCATCACCACATTCTTTGGATACATCGGCATGATACTTGCCATTGCCGCCAACGAATATATGGACGCCACATTAGGACACAACGAGATAGACACCGGACTCTTCAAGGCCACCATGTTCGTCGATCCCACCGTAGGGCTCGACGTGTGCATAGAAGCCACGATGGTAATGGTGGTTGCAGGAACCATAGCCGGTCTGATACCGGCACTGAAAGCCAGCAGGGTGCGGCCTATAGAGGCGCTGCGCGCAGAATAAGAGCAAGGAGTACAACGATGAGGATAGACATTGACACCTACCACGAGATTCTCGATACGCTGACGCGCAACAAGTCGCGCTCACTGCTCACGGGATTTGGCGTATTCTGGGGAGTCTTCATGCTCGTTGCGCTTATTGGCGGCGGCCAGGGTCTGAAAGAACTTCTCAACAAGAACTTCTCCGGTTTCGCCACCAACTCGGCAATAATCTGGGCACAACAGACATCAAAGGCATACAAGGGATTTCGCAAGGGACGCTGGTGGAACATGAACTATCAGGACATTGAGCGTCTGCGCCAGAGCATTCCTGAGTTGGACGTCATCGCTCCTATAGTCTATATGCCATGGAATGCCACCAGCACCGCCTACCATTCCGACTGCAAGATGAGTGTCAACGTGCAAGGCGTCACCCCCGACTATGCCCTGGTGAATACCCCCAAGATGTACTACGGCCGTTTCATCAATCAGATGGATGTGCGGCAGCACCGCAAGGTCTGTGTCATTGGCAAGAAGATATACAAGGACCTCTTCAAGGACGGTGGTGATCCCTGCGGACGCAGCATCCGCATCGACTCCACATACTATGAAGTGGTAGGCGTTGACTACAATGTCAGCGGCGGCATGAACATCAACGGCAGCAACGACGAGAAAGTCACCCTACCGCTGTCGCTGATGCAGCAGATGTACAACAAAGGCAATGATGTCGATGTGATTGCAGTAACCTGTCGCAAGGGCGTGGTGATGTCGACGCTTACCGACAGGATGCGGCAGACCATAGCCCGCCCTCATCTGATAGACCCTACCGACGAGCAGGGAGTCATGGTGTTCAACACCGAAGTCCTCTTCCAACTGCTCGACAGCCTGTTTCGCGGTGTCAATTTCCTGATATGGCTTGTTGGTCTTGGCACACTGCTTGCCGGTGCCATAGGAGTGTCGAATATTATGATGGTTACGGTGCGTGAGCGTACCACAGAAATAGGAATCCGACGAGCCATAGGCGCTACGCCACGCATGATACTGTCGCAAATTATTTCCGAGAGCATTGTGCTGACGCTTGTTGCCGGACTGTCGGGCATCCTCTTTGCCGTACTCATCTTGCAAATGCTCGAACTCGCCAATACCGAAGACGGCATCGTGGCGGCAAACTTCCAGGTAGGCTTCTGGACAGCACTGGCCGCTGCCCTGACAGTTTCGCTGATGGGCGTATTGGCCGGACTGGCTCCTGCCGCGCGCGCCATGGCCATAAAACCAGTAGATGCCATGCGTGACGAATGAGTTGACAGTTTTTTAAACGTACGACAGAAACATATTCCACTATGAAAAAATATTCCAAACTTATCGCAGCAGCAGTAGTTGCCATCATCTTTATCGGAACATTCGTATTCCTCTACCAGAAATCGCGCCCGAAGACCGTAGAATACACCGAACTCAAGGCAGAGCGTACTGACATCAAGAAGACAACCATCATCACGGGCAAGATAGAGCCGCGCGACGAGATCAACGTCAAGCCTCAGATTTCGGGCATCATAACCGAAATCTACAAGGAGGCCGGCGACTATGTCAAGGCCGGCGAGGTAATTGCCAAGGTGAAAGTCATACCCGACATGGGCCAGTTGTCGTCGGCCGAAGCCCGTCTACGACTTGCCGACATCAATGCCGGACAGGCAAAGGTAGACTACGATCGCCAGAAGGCGCTCTACGACAAGGGACTTGTCTCTGCCGACGAGTACGACAAGGTTAGCCAGCAGTTACGACAGGCCAAGGAGGAAGTGGCTGCCGCCCAGGATGCGCTGCAGGTGGTGCGCGACGGCGTGTCGAAGAGCAACGCCTCCGCCTCGTCAACGCTGATACGCAGCACTATCAGCGGCACCATTCTCGACATACCTGTAAAAAAAGGCAACTCCGTGATATTGTCAAACACGTTCAACGACGGTACCACCATTGCCTCCGTTGCCGACATGAGCGATCTCATCTTCCGCGGCAACATCGACGAGACTGAGGTCGGCCAACTGGTGAGCGGCATGCCCATGAAGATTACCGTCGGTGCACTGCAGGACCTCTCGTTCGATGCCACGCTGGAATATATCTCGCCAAAGGCCACGGAGAGCAACGGCGCCAACCAGTTTGAAATCAAGGCGGCCGTAAAACTCACCGATAGCAACACTCTCCGTTCCGGCTACTCTGCCAATGCCGAGATAGTGCTTGCCTCGCGAGAGAAGGCTCTTGCCATTCCCGAGAGCGCCATAGAGTTTTCCGGCGACAGCACCTTCGTATATGTCATTTCCGGAATAGCCGACAAACAGTCGTACAAGAAAACCGCCGTCACCCTCGGACTGAGTGACGGCGTGAATATCGAAATCAAGAGCGGCCTGCATGAGGGCGACCGCCTGCGCGGACCGCAGAAACTGACCGACTAACGTACGGGCACATCCTCGAGCACCTTCTTCAGCAACTGCCAGAAAGGAGCCACCGTTGCTATCAGTGCGCGCTCGGTTGTGGTGTGCGGCGACTTCATTGTCGGGCCGAGCGAAACGACATCGAGGTGCGGATACTTGCCAAGTATGACAGAACATTCCAGTCCTGCGTGGTCCACTTGGATTATACCGTCCTGCTGAAAGAGTTGCTTGTACTCCTTAAGCAGCAGATGAAGTATCTCACTGTCTGGATTAGGATCCCATCCGCCGTAACTTCCTGCCGTTTCCACTTTCATTCCTGCCATGTTGAAACAACTCTCAAGCGTCTTGACGATATAGTCCTTCATGTCCTCACGGCTGGAGCGCGCAAGTATCTTCAGGGCAGCATGGCCGTCGGCAATGTCGATGATTGCGAGGTTTGAACTCGTCTCCACCACGTCAGGATAAGACGGAATCATGCGCACCACGCCGTCGTGACATCCGTATATGGCGTTGATCAGATTGTCCTGTATCTCTACCGGTACCTGTGTGGCAGGTGCAGCAGTTTCCTCTGCCGTCAGTTCGATGCCGCTCTCTATCTGGCGGTATTCGTCGCGCAGGTCATCCTGCCATTCGGCCACCATCTCTTTCAGCGCCTCGACATTCTCGCGTGGCAGCGTCAGCACCACCTCTGCCTTGAAAGGTATTGCATTGCGCATGTTGCCGCCATGCCATGAGGTGAGGCGTGCGTCGAGTTGCTCAACAGCCTCGCGCACCACACGCACCATCAACTTGTTGGCATTGCCGCGCCCCTCGTGTATCTCGAGGCCGCTATGACCTCCGCGCAGTCCCTGCAATGTGATTTTCACGGCAGCATCAGTGCTGTCGGTAGCCGTCTCCTTGTATTCGAGCGTTGCCGTAACGTCTATTCCGCCAGCAGAGCCAATCACAAACTTGCCCCATGTCTCAGAGTCGAGGTTGAGCAGGATATCACCCTGCAGTTCGTCGGCAGGCAAGTCGTTTGCACCGTACATGCCCGTCTCCTCGTCGGCTGTTATCAGCGCATCTATCGGGCCATGCTTCAGCGTCTTGTCTTCCATGACAGCCATGATGGCTGCCACGCCCAGTCCGTTGTCGGCACCCAGCGTAGTTCCCGTGGCTTTCACCCACTCGCCGTCTATTCTTGGCTGTATCGGGTCTGTCTCAAAGTTATGCGTAGACTCCGGCACGCGCTGAGGCACCATGTCCATATGGGCCTGCAGTATCACGCCCTTCCTGTTTTCCATGCCGGGAGAGGCTGGCTTGCGCATTACGATGTTGCCTGCAGGGTCCTTGAAAGCCGTAACTCCTGCCTGCTTGCCGAAGTCAAGCAGGAACTGCTGGATTTTCTCAAGGTGTCCGCTCGGGCGCGGCACTTGTGTGAGCGCATAGAAGTTTCTCCAGATGCACTCTGGCTGTAGTTTCTGAATTTCGTGTTCCATAGTTATTGTATGAGTTTAATGTTTATTGTCTATTGGTTATTGCTGTAGCCTCTCGCTTATTGGTTAAGTTCAGCGCCACCCACGCATAGATGCCAAGCAGGGCTACGAGCAGTGTCTGCACGGCGTGCACAATGAGTACGAAGCACAGGGCATGCTCATCCTGCACACCGTAGAGGATGAGCATCGTCTTCACAGCGAAATGCCACGGACCTGCACCGTTGGGCGTGGGCACAATTACGGCCAGCGAGCCCACCACGAAGGTGACCAGCGCACAACCCACGCCAAGCGACGAAGTGAACGGGAAGCAGAAGAACGTGAGATAGTAGTGGATGAAGTAACTCAGCCATATACCCGCCGTGAAAGCCACAAACAGAGGAACGCTCTTCACATCCTTCAGTGATATCACGCCCTGCCACAGTCCGCTAAGCGTTGTACGAACCTTGTCGTAGAACGACAGTTTGTGTAGTAGGAAATGCAGCAGTATGGCAGCAGCCACCACGCACACGGCCACTACGGCATAGCCTGCCAGCGAGAATCCTGCCAGCATGCTCTCCAGGTTTGTGCCCGTCTGACGAAAGAAGGTGCCGAAGACGCTCATCTCTACAAGCAGCACCGTAGCCGTTATCAGCATCACAAGCAGCGTGTCTACCACGCGCTCCGTAACCACCGTTCCCAGCGCCTTTGCAAACGACACCCCGTCGCAGCGGTTCAGCACGCCGCATCGAGTAAACTCACCAATTCTCGGCACTACGAGCGATGCTCCGTAACTGAGCAGTATGCTATGCACGCTGACCCACCAGCGCGGTTTCTCGCCCAGCGGCTCCAGCGTCTGCCGCCAGCGCCAGCCTCTCAGCACCTGTGCCAGCAAGCCAAAGGGCAGCGAAAGCAGCATCCACGTCCAGTCCATGTCGTGAGCCATGACGTGGAGCAACGTATGCCAGTCCTCACCGCGATACATCCAGTAGAGAATGGCACCGCCGAGAAGCAGTG
>CALFIY010000044.1 GCA_937877595.1 uncultured Prevotella sp. | reverse complement strand
CCTCGGTTATGGTGTGATAGTGGCGGGCATTGATTATCTTCTCTTCCTTCCCCTCGGCATGGGTGATATCGTCCACGAGAGCCCAGCCGATACCGCCACCGGAACCGGTGTCGATAAATCCGTCCTGCGGACGTGTGTAGAAGGCATACTTTCCGTTCACAAACTCAGGATGGAGCACCACGTTGCGCTGCTGCGAGCGTGTCTTAAGATCGGGCAGCCGCTCCCAAGTCTTCAGGTCTTTAGTCCTGGCAATGCCTGCTGTAGCAGTGGCTGCCGAGAGATTGCCCGGCTGCGAGTCGTCATGGCGCTCGGCACAGAAGACACCATAAATCCATCCGTCTTCATGGCGCGTGATGCGCATGTCGTAAATGTTTGTTGCCGGCACAACGTCGTCGGGCATTGTGACAGGCTCATCCCAGAAGCGGAAATTGTCTACACCGTTAGGACTCTCTGCTACGGCAAAGAACGACTTTCTGTCGGCTCCCTCTACGCGCACTACCAGCACATACTTGTCGCCCATCTTGATTGCTCCGCTGTTGAGCGTGGCATTCATCATAATGCGCTGCATCAGGTATGGGTTATCCTGTTCTGAGAAATCGTAGCGCCATTCCAGCGGAGTGTGTTCTGCCGTGAGTATTGGGTTTGTCCACTTCTCGTATATACCGTTGCCCCACTCTTTCGGGGTGTTTTTGCGCGTCAGCAGTTCTTCGTGATGAGCGCGCAAAGCCTTAAGGCGTTCTTGAAAATTGCTCATTTCTTTCCGTTTATTGTTAGTTAGTTGGTTCTATTCCCATTTGTTTCCGCATCCAGGCGAGCCATTCGTCCCACTGCTCTTCGTACCAGAAGTGGGCTGTCTGCTGGTAGATGCTCAGCGTCTTTTCGCAGTCGAGCACATTGTAAGTGCCATAGGCAGAAGTTGGCGGCACGACATCATCGTTGTATCCAAACGACACCCAGACAGGGCATTTTATGCGACGGGCAAAGTTCACTCCATCGTAATAGCGCGACACGGCTATCTCACGCTCCATGCCTTTTCCTTTGTTCCAGTAGAAATAGTGCGGCCATCCGCAGGCCACTCCCTGCAGCGAAGCCGTGTGGTCGCAAAGTGCCGGATGGACTGCTGCCACAAAGGTGATGCGGTTGTCGAGAGCAGCAGTGGCATACGACAGGAAACCTCCCTGGCTGGAACCTGTCACGCCGATGCTCTTGCCGTTCCACTCGGGCATGCCTGCTATATAGTCGACGGCACGTACACATCCCACTATCACTCTGCGATAATAACTGTCGTCGCGCGACGACATGCCGAAGTTCCAGTAGCCGTTGAGGGCTCCGTTCATAAGGTTGTCGTACAGTTGCTGCGGCTGCGTGACATCTATGCCATGAATACCAATCTCAAACACGATGGCTCCTGTCGGCGAAGTGTATGTATCGCCGCTGTATGGACGTACTCCAGCCCCCGGCACTCGCAGCAGCGCAGGATATCGGCCCGGACGCGTCGGCACAGACAATATGCCATAGGTCCTTGAGCCCCAGCGCATGTTGTTGAAACTTACTTGATATACGTTGACATTCTCGTTGGAGCGCTCCGGCAACAGCGTGCGCTGAGCGTCAAGACTGGTGTAGCGTGCCTCTGCCAGCGTTTTGCTCCAGAAGTCATCGAAATCGGCGGGACACGTCGTCGTGGGCTGCAACTTCTCTGGCGAGAATGCCGCAGTGCTCCATGCCTCATAGTCCTTTCCCTCTATGCGAGCCGTTACTTTCAGCCTGTAGAACCCGGGCTTCTGCATCTTGCCCTTCCACGTCATGGTGCCATCCTTGAGCAGCACGCCCTGCTTCTTCACATCGGGATACATCTCAGGGCCTGCCTCATAGTCGACGGTCACGTTGTCTATCAGCGTGGACGACCGCGTCACCGACACCTTAAATACCGCCGTCTCGCCCACCTTGTATGTCCAGTCGCGATGGTCTGGCACTACACTTATGTTTACACTCTTGCCACGTATCTGCGCCATCAGTGGCATTGCCCCCAACAGGAGAACCAGCAGACACGCTATGCTATGTCGTCTTATCATAACTTTGATTTTTGTTTTAGGTTTGTGATATTACAATATCGTGGCAAAGATAATACTATTTTTGCTTTTCACCGAATTGTCGGCATTTTTTTTACATCCAAATACGCTGTCTTTTTTACCGTACAAACTTTTTGCGTCAGAAAAAGCATTGTTTTCAAAAATTAAAACAGCGCTGACAAAAATTACAGCAGTGTTTTTAAAAATTAAAACAGCGCTGACAAAAATTAAAACAGCGCTGGCAAAAATTAAAACAGCAGTTTTGAAAATTACAACTGCTGTCGCGGAATGTGTACGCTATAGGGACAAAATAAAAAAGCCAAGCACTTGTCTTTGAGCACTTGGCGTTTCGGTAGTTGGGGTACCCGGATTCGAACCAGGAAAGGCAGGACCAGAATCTGCAGTGTTACCATTACACCATACCCC
>CALFIY010000043.1 GCA_937877595.1 uncultured Prevotella sp. | reverse complement strand
AATGACAATATTCTCCATTTTGCACTAAACATTGGGCGAAATTTGTTAAAGTGACACAAAAAATGGGGTACTTACACAATTTTTTACTGACAAGTGAGGAAAAATGACTAATTTTGCAATAACGTAGTACAACTAAAAAAATGAGGATAGAAGAAATAAATTTTAACGGATATGAAGGAGCTTTTCAGAACCTTCCAATGTTTGATGCTGGTATGAAATGTATCATGCACAACACAGAAATGGTTTGCATGTCCTCAGAAGAGAAATCAGACTGCAATGCGTTCTATGAGTTTGTGAGTTTTTTCATTGGAACTTATCAACCGCTTGATAACATAATGAGATATGTTGCAAGAAGTCGAAATAAGGAACTGTCTAAGTATTTGTGTAAAACCATTAAAGACAATGACAATCTTCTTAGTTTGAAGCAAGCTTTCGATTTCTTGAAGACATTTTGGAAAAAGGGTGCAAACAGCATTGTGCAGGCCTATGATTTCCCTGTCGATGTATATAACTCTATCATCAGGTCAACTGAAGGAAACAACCAAGAAACATTTATAAGGACTTTTGAAGGTAGACAAGACCGCAGATTCTTTGGTATTCTGGCAATACTCCAAAGTTTAATAGATTCCTCAACCAAAACAAGATGGCCAAACTACAATTCATATTTCGTTCAACAACTGGACTCGGACATTAACGCTGAGGAAGTATCAACAAAAAAGAAAAAGATAAGACATAAAGTAACCACCATATCTGATAAGGACATCATTATATACTATCTGAGCCATGATAGAGACGCATTTACATATGAACCATCATGGTTAGACGATTGGAACAAGGAAAAACAAACTCCAACCATTTTTCTGTCATATATTTATCGGCTTGAAGATGACTTTGATACGCTCTTCCACGACTTCCGTTTTGTAAACGAAAGCTTTCTATATGGTCTGAATCATGCAATAGAACGGCATGATCCTAATGACGAAAGAGCACTATACCTACACGACAGAAAAGATACTTTGAAGCAGATGTTATTAGTATTGCTATATAAAATAGCAAAACGATTCTGTTATGCCAATTCTGTTTTGGAAGAAAATGAGTTGTCTATGATAAGTTTGATAATACATCATTCTCACTATCGGGATATAATTGCGTGGTTTATTGAACAAATCGTTTCTTCAATAGAAGATGGTATCAAGTATGAGTTACAACCTATAGACAATTTTCAGACCTCTATACACCTTGATGAAAATGATTTTGAGAATCTTGACTATATTGACAACATTCCAGAAGAAAAGCTTTATGTGAAAGTATTGAACTCAAAAATCAAAGGAAATACCGAAGACGAGAGGGACTTAAAGTTGAAAGAAAGCCTAGAGTTGTTATATGAAAAATTAACAAAAGTTGGAAACAATCTAATTGATTATGACACACCAAAGGAACTTTTCTTATATCGTTTTAGTGGTAAAGGGGAATCATATCCACTTACAACAAAAATAAAGTGGAGAGGGAAAAACGTTCTACTCGGTCACATTGTACGTTGTCTGTTGTCGGACAAGAAAAATGCCCCAAAGGATATGGGCATGGCATCAGAGTTCTTTGAATCTATGTCTGGGAACCCAATCAATTTGGCATCAGCCAAGCAGGTGCCTGTGGTTGACTACGAAAAAGAAAGGAATAATCTGGATCCTAATTTTGTGGAAGCAGTGGAACTTCTACGTCGTTGCGGTTTCATCAATGTAGAATACACCTCTAAGCGGAGATAATCACTCTTGAACGGTCAAAAATCGTGCTTTCACCAAGATTCCACGTTAAACTTTCATAAAAGAAAAACGGAACCTCAAACGGAACCTCTAAAGGAGAGAAAAATAAAACCCGCTGAAAATCAGCGGGTTTTAAATTATTTGAGCGGAGAGAGAGGGATTCGAACCCCCGGTACCTCTCGGTACGGTAGTTTTCAAGACTACTGTAATCGACCACTCTACCATCTCTCCTTGTGGCCTTTTCTCGAAAAGCGAGTGCAAAGATATGCGATTTAATTTATAATTTACAATTCATAATTCACAATTTTCCCAAAGTTAAGATTTTTTAAGAAACACACGGCGAAGTTATTGCTAAAATGAGAGCCACGAATTATGAATTTATATCTACCTTTGCGGCATGATTTATCCAAAGAACTTCGAACAGAAAGTTGGATTTGACCATATAAGACAAATTCTGCGAGACCATTGTCTGTCATCTCTCGGTAAAGAGCAGGTGGACAACATATATTTCTCAGATAACACAGAGGAAATAAACGAGTGGCTCGAACAGATAAGAGAATTCCGGCAAATGCGGCAACAGCCGGAACAGCCGGAGTTGAACTACTTCTTTGATGTACGGCAGAGCATCGCACGACTTCGCATGGAGCACACACATCTGGAAGAAGATGAATTGTTCGATCTGAGGCGTTCTTTGGAGACTATTGGCCGACTGGTTGACTTTCTGAATTCCGCCCCCTACCCTGCTCTTAACCGTATGGCTGCCGATGTGCAAACCTTTCCTGCTATGATAAGGCGCATCGACTCCATTCTGGACAAGTTTGGAAAGATTAAGGATTCGGCGTCAATGACCCTGGCTGGAATTCGTCACGAAATGGAACAAACGGCAGGTAGCATTTCGCGTACATTGTATACAATATTACACTCTGCACAACGCGACGGACTCATTGACAAAGATGCTGCGCCAACAATGCGCGACGGGCGACTCATGCTTCCAGTCACTCCTGGTGTAAAGCGAAAAATAAAAGGCATCGTGCATGACGAATCGGCTACAGGCAAGACCGTGTTCATTGAGCCTGCCGAGGTTGTGGAAGCCAACAACAAAGTGCGCGAACTGGAGGCACAGGAGCGACGGGAGATAATACGTATACTTACTGTGTTCAGCGATGAAGTGCGGCCGCACATTGCAGAAATACTCGACGCATACCACTTTCTGGCACTGATTGACCTTACACAGGCAAAAGCAGCGATGGCCGAAGAACAACAGGCTTTTGAGCCTGAATTAAAAGACACACCACAGATAGACTGGATAAGAGCAGTACACCCAATACTGCGACAGGCTCTGGCAGCGCAGGATAAGAAAGTCGTACCACTGGATATTATTATAAAAGGTGATGGACCAGAGGTGAAAAATGAGAGAAATCTTCCTAACGGCCGATTGCTGATAATCTCAGGACCGAACGCCGGAGGAAAATCGGTATGTCTGAAGACCGCTGGCCTATTGCAGTATATGATGCAATGTGGCCTCAGCGTTCCTATGAGCGAACGTTCGACTTGCGGCACGTTTCATAACATTATGATTGACATTGGTGACGAACAGAGCATCGAAGATGACCTGTCGACCTACTCAAGTCATCTGATGAATATGAAACAGATGATACGCAACAGCAATTCGGAGACTTTGCTGCTAATAGATGAGTTTGGCGGCGGCACAGAACCGATGATTGGCGGCGCTATTGCAGAAGCAGTACTGAAACAATTCTGGAACAGGAAGGCTTTTGGCATTATCACCACCCACTATCAGAACCTGAAGCACTTCGCCGACGAACATGACGGAGTGGTAAACGGCGCCATGCTCTACGACAGGCATCAAATGCTACCGCTTTTTCAGTTGTCAATAGGACAACCAGGCTCAAGTTTCGCTATAGAAATAGCACGCAAGACAGGACTTCCTGAAGAAGTGATAAACGACGCTTCAGAAATAGTCGGTTCAGAATACATACAAAGCGACAAATACCTGCAAGACATCGTACGCGACAAACGCTACTGGGAGGGGAAAAGACAGACCATCCACCAGCACGAAAAGAGACTGGAGGTAAGGGGCGAAAGACTGGATGCTGACATTGAGGATATCGAACGGCAACGCAAATTGATACTGCAACGCGCACAGAAACAGGCTGACGAGTTGATTGCCGAAGCCAACAGAAAAATAGAAAATGTCATCAGGGAAATAAGAGAAGCACAGGCAGAGAAAGAACACACCCGACTGGTCAGAGAGGAACTGCAACAGTTCCGCGAACAGATGACAAGCACCGACCAACAGGGACTTATGAGCGAAGAAGACTTTGCAAAGAAACTGCGTCAGATGGAGGAACGCAAGGCTCGCAAGGAGAAACGCAGAAAAGAGAAAGACGAAAAGGAGAGGACAACTGCTGCAAGGCTCATCAACTTGCCAGGCAGGTCCGTCCAGCCTGCAGAAATCACTGTCGGTGCAACGGTCAAGATGAAAGGACTCGCCACTATCGGTAAGGTGGAGAGTATAACAGGAAGACTGGCTACGGTCATATTTGGCGGAGTAAGGACCAAGGTAAAACTGGAGCAGTTGGAGTTGGCCGCTGTGCAGAAAGAGCAACCGAAAGCAAAAGGCGATCACTCGGAACTGGCGATACACAACAGCCGTGTAACAAACTCTACTATCGAAGACCGTAAGCAGAACTTCCATCAGGACCTGGACGTCAGAGGCATGCGCGGCGACGAGGCCGTAGAGACAGTGATGCACTTCATAGACGACGCTATTCTGGTAGGAATGTCAAGAGTACGAATACTTCACGGCACCGGTTCAGGAATACTGAGACAACTTATCCGACAATATCTCAACACAGTACCAAACGTTGTGAAGGCACGCGACGAGCACGTACAGTTTGGCGGAGCAGGTATAACGGTGGTAGACATCGACTAAAATGAACCCGGAATACATTCAGCGAACACAGCAGTTGATGGACAGCCAACTGTTTGAGCGATATATCAAATCGTTTGACAGTCCTGCTCCCGTAAGCATACGACTCAATCCGCAAAAAACATCCGGCATGAATGTCACAGGCGGAGAGAGGGTGCCGTGGTGTAAAGACGGATGGTATCTTAACGCACGGCCCAACTTCACACAGGATCCTCTGCTGCACGCAGGATGCTATTATGTACAAGAGGCAGCCTCGATGTTTATTGACGAAATCATACGGCAGTGTATGTCGAGCAAGACGCTACACCTGCAACCCACAAAAGTGCTTGACATGTGTGCTGCGCCTGGTGGGAAGTCCACCCTACTCCGCTCGGCATTGCCGTCCGAATGTATTCTGTATGCCAACGAACCAAACAGCAGACGCGCCAACATTTTAGCAGAGAACATCATAAAATGGGGACAAGAAAACTGCATTGTCACCTGTAATACACCACAAGACTACACGTCCAACCGCATGACTTTCGACATTATACTCTGCGACGTGCCGTGTTCTGGTGAAGGAATGTTTCGCAAAGATATTGCCACCCAAGATGAATGGAGTCCTCAACAAGTGGAACGATGTAGCGCGCTACAGAGAGAGATTGTAGCCAATGCATGGGAATGTCTTAACTGTGGGGGAGTTCTCATTTACAGTACATGTACTTTCAATACAAAAGAGAACGAGGAAAACATCCGATGGATAATCAACGAATACGACGCAGAGATAATTTACATACACACAGAGAAAGAATGGGGCATAACTGGCTCCTTGCTTAACGGATTTCAACAGCCAGTATGTCGCTTCATACCTGGAGTGACGCAAAGCGAAGGACTCTTCGTTTGCGCCATGCGGAAAAACAGCGGAACGACAACGGCAGAAAAGAAAAACAGAAATGTTAGGACACTAAACATTCTTGCCGACACCAACACCCCATTCGTGAACAAGTCTGTTCCCACCGTAGAACTGTCTTACCAGCAGGCTATTGCCTTTCTCAGACGTGAGGCTATAGCGCTGGTGCCACAGGCACAGACAGGACTGCTTACCGTTACATTCCAAGGAATTCCTCTCGGAATGGTGAAAAACGTTGGCAACAGAGCAAACAACCTCTATCCTAAAGAATGGAGAATAAGAACAACACACATATCAAACAACTATGAAGCAATACTTAAACCTGCTTGAACGAATATTACGGGAAGGCAATGAGAAAAGCGACCGTACAGGGACAGGGACTTTGAGTATCTTTGGCACCCAGAGCAGATACGACATGGCCGACGGTTTTCCATTGCTTACCACGAAGAAACTACATCTGAAGAGTATAATATACGAACTTCTGTGGTTTCTGCATGGCGACACCAACGTAAGATGGCTGCAAGAACACGGCGTAAGAATATGGAACGAATGGGCAGACGAGAACGGCGAACTGGGACCTGTGTACGGACACCAGTGGCGGTCATGGCCAGACTACAACGGAGGAACTATAGACCAGATACAACAGGTAGTAGACCAGTTGAGACATAACCCCGACTCACGCAGAATGATAGTGTCAGCATGGAACGTGGCAGAAGTGAACAACATGGCACTTCCACCATGTCATACCATTTTCCAGTTTTATGTTGCAAACGGCAAACTTTCACTACAACTCTACCAGCGTTCTGCAGACACATTCCTTGGAGTGCCATTCAACATTGCCTCCTACGCCTTGCTTTTGCAGATGATGGCACAAGTGACGGGGCTGCAGCCTGGCGAATTTATACATACCACCGGCGACACTCACCTCTATCTAAACCATCTGGACCAAGCAAGACTGCAACTGACACGAGAACCACGACAGTTGCCACAAATGATTATCAACCCTGACGTCAAGGATATCTTCAAATTTACATACGAAGATTTCCAACTGGTAGGCTATGATCCGCACCCGCATATCAAAGCAGAAGTAAGCGTCTGATTTCCCAACGAAAAAATGAATAGCAATCTTAAGATTATTGCTGCCGTAGCACGCAACGGAGCAATCGGACTTAACAACCGCCTGCTCTACTGGTTGCCGAACGACATGAAACGCTTCCGCCAACTCACCACTGGCAACACCATCATCATGGGACGCAACACATTCGACTCGCTTCCCAAAGGTGCACTGCCCAACAGGCGCAACGTTGTGCTGAGCACAACAGTGAATGAACTGCCGGGATGCGATGTTTATCCTTCACTGCAAGAAGCGCTTGACAGTTGCAGCGATGACGATAGTGTATACGTTATTGGTGGAGCAAGGGTATATGCTGAAGCCATGCCGCTCGCCACGCAACTATGTCTGACAGAAGTTGACGATACGCCCGAAGATGCCGACGCATTCTTCCCCGACTATAGCCAGTGGAGCGAAACATGGCGCGAAAACCACGTTGCCGACGAGCGACATGCCTTCGCCTACTCCTTCGTAGACTATACACTCTCTCCAAACGACAAAACATTATAATAACAAAATCCAAGACCAGCCATGCCACTACGTTTTGCAATCTTCGGAAACCTATATCAGCCAAGAAAGTCAGCGTCTATACAGACCATTCTCAACTGTCTTGCCGACCACAATGCAGAAGTAAGCATAGAGCGCGACTTCTACAATTTCCTGACAAACGGGCAACAACTACCCATACAAGGAGTACACATTTTCGAAAACAATCAATTCGATGCCGATTTTGCTATCTCCATGGGCGGCGATGGAACTTTCCTGCGAACAGCAAGCATGGTGGGCGACAAGCAAATTCCCATACTGGGCGTAAACACAGGACGACTGGGCTTCCTCGCTGATGTCAATGCACAAGAAATAAAGACTACTATTGCCGACCTACATGGCAACAACTATACCACAGAGACACGTGTGGCAATAGAAGTGGCAACCAACGGAGAATCTCTTCAAGGCTATCCCTGCGCACTTAACGACGTTGCTATTCTTAAACGCGACACGGCTTCAATGATTGCTTTGCATGTGAATATTGACGGTAACTATCTTACAACCTATCAAGCAGACGGACTCGTAGTAAGCACGCCAACAGGCTCCACTGCGTATTCTCTTTCTGTTGGCGGACCAATAATCGTACCTGGCACGCACGTGATGTCACTTACCGCCGTTGCACCACATTCACTCAACGTGCGACCGTTGGTGGTCTCGGAAAACTCCCTGATAGAAATCATGGTAGAAAGCCGTACGCACAACTTCCTCGTTGCACTTGACGGACGCTCGGAAAAACTGCCCGAAGCAACACGTCTCACACTTAAGAAAGCATCATACGACGTTAAGGTTGTGAAACGTGCCGGAACACAATATTTCAACACACTGCGAGAAAAAATGATGTGGGGTGCAGATGTCCGAGGATAACAAAAATAGGATTGTCTCACGACAATCCTATTCCTTTTTCTAACTAACTTATTATCAACTATTCATTACTCATTCTATTCTGGCTGCAAAAATATGCGGTTTCACATGCACAAACAACAAAAAGACTAAAAAAAGAAACGTAAACGTTTGCGTGGTAAAATCTTTTTACATATATTTGCGGCTGAAATGACCAATAACAAATTACATCGCACTTCGCTCAAAGACCTTGCACGAGAACTTGATGTCAGCATTGCCACTGTGAGCAGGGCACTGCGCAATTCTCCCGAGATTGGCAAGGAAATGAGGCAACGCGTCAAGGAGTTGGCTCAGCAAATGAACTACAGGCCAAATCCCTTTGCCCAAAGTCTGCGCAAAGAGGCACCACGCATGATTGGCGTCGTAGTTCCAAATCTTGTGACTCACTATTACGCTGCCGTGCTTGACGGCATTGAAGACGAGGCGCGCAGAAAAGGCTATAGCGTGATAAGCGCCAACAGCCACGAAGACTTCAACGACGAGACACAGGCTGTTGACAATTTTATCAGCCTGCACGTGGAGGGCATCATAGCATGTCTGTCACAAGAAACAACCGACTACAGGCACTACGAGGAAATTGCACAAATGGGCATTCCATTGGTTTTTTTCGGGCGCACGTGTCTTTCTGACAAGTTTTCCAGCGTGACAGCCAACGGCGACGAAGCCGCACAACAGGCCACACAGCATCTCATCGATACAGGCAGCAGGAGAATTGCTTTCATTGGCGGACCAAATCATCTGGACATGGTGAAAAGAAGAAAGCACGGCTATCTTGAAGCCTTGCGCGAAAACCACATTCCGATAGACCGCAACCTTGTGGCCTGCGACAAGATAGACTATGACATAGCACTGCAGGCAACGTTACGACTGCTCGAAAGCACTACACCACCCGATGCAATACTCGCCTTCAACGATATTATAGCATTTGCTGCCTTCTCTGCAATAAAGCAGAAAGGGCTACGCATTCCCGACGACGTTGCACTTATCGGATTTACCGACGACGCTCACGCGGAATACGTTTCTCCCCGCCTTTCTGCTATAGAAGACCAGTCACACCAGATGGGTATTACCGCATGCCAGATGTTGCTGCAGGCTATAGAAGGCGACACGAAAGTGTATCATCAGATAGTACCACAGAAACTGGTAATCAGAGACACGTCTGCCAAAACGTCCTCCGTCAATCATCACACACCAACCGACAACTCCCAAAAATGAAACGACTTCTCTCCACTATACTTGTTGTTTTCTGTTTTCTCTCAGCAACAGCCACTTTACCAGACATAAAATTCCGTCGACTTGACACACGCGACGGACTTTCCAATTCACAAGTCAACTGCATTTATCGCGACAGCCACGGCTTTGTATGGCTCGGCACCTCTTATGGACTGAACCGCTATGACGGCTATCGCTTCCGCACATTCTACTCTGATGCAACCGATACCACTTCCCTGCGCAACAACTATATCGACGGCGTAATGGAAACAGCCGACGGCATGCTTATTGTCAAACAGGGAATGAACTACACTCTCTTAAATCCCACCACGGAGAAGTGTGAGCGCAATCCACAAGTCTATTTTGCCAAATTAGGAATAAAAGGCGGTGTAGACAGGGTTTTCGTTGACAACAAGCGCAACCTTTGGGTAAAGACATACGACGAAGGCATCTACTGCTACCACCCAGATACAAAAAAACTTAGTCTTCTGCACTATGGCTATGGCGACAGTGAGTATCCAAAAGAAGCCTACGTCTCATCGTTCGACAATTATGCCGACGGCATTCTCATTGCCACTACCAACGGTCAGGTGTTCTACATTGAAAGCAAAGACTGCAAGATTGGCTGGCGCACCGACTATCCACGTAAAAACGGCGGATGGGACAATCAGGCCTACGACGTACACACCGACAAACATGGCAACTACTGGCTCCTTACACAAGGCAATGCCTATATATATATAAAAAGGTGGAACAAATGGTTCCATTCAGTAACCGACTATCTCAACGCTCTTGACATCACGTCTCCTGTTGACCACGAACTTATAGTGTGGGACGTGGCAACCGACAACAGAGGCTGGATATGGATGGCAACCGACCACGACGGTCTGGTAATTGCTGACCCTAAGACAAAAGAGGTACGCCAATATGTCAACAACCGCCAAGACGAGACCAGCATCTGCGAGAACACCTTGAAGCACATGTATATCGACACCAGCGACCGTGTTTGGATAGGTTCTTACCGCAACGGCATAAGCCTCTACATGGAAAATCTGTCAAACATACGCCTGCTGGAAGTTGGCGACGTCAACGCCATTACGGAGGACACCAACGGTTTCTGGTGGTTTGGCATGAACGACCGTGGAATAATACGCTACAATCCCGCCACCGATGAACAGACATTATTCAACAAAGCCAACAGCGGAATAGCATCCGACGTTATGGTGGCAAGCAAGGGCACCCGTGATGGCTCAGTTTGGTTTGGCACATACAACGGCGGTCTGATACGCTATCACGACGGCCACTTTACCAACTACCTTAACACCGGCGATACTCTTGGGCTCAACAACAACAATGTGTGGAGCGTCACCGAAGACAGATGGGACAACATCTGGATTGGCACACTGGGCAACGGCATACAACGGCTTGACGTAAAAACTGGACGTTTCAAGTCGTGGAGCACAAGGAACAGCGTGATGAAGAGCGACTATATGACCACTCTTTCATGGACCGATAAGGGCTGGCTTCTTGCAGGAAACACAGAATATTACTTGATACTCAATCCAAAGACAGGAAAAATCATTAACCGCGAAATTCCTGTGGTGCAAGGACAGATGGCAGCAATGGCTGCCACCACAGACATCATGCAGGATAGCCGCGGACTGATCTGGCAGGGCTCAACAGCCGGTGTTTGCATTTTTGATGAGAAGACAAAGCAGCAGTGGCTCATTGACATGAACGGCGGCCTCTTTGGCTCCAGCGTTGTTGGTATAAAAGAAGACAAGCGTAACACCATGTGGGTATCCACAGAGCATGGTGTGTCGAACGTTGTACCCAAGAAACTTGAGGATGGCACATGGCAGTTTGTGGTAAGAAGTTTCAACAGCCGTGACGGAATTCAGCAGGGCACGCACAACCAACGTTCCACATACGTTACACGCAGTGGACTTGTACTCATAGGAGGACAGGATGGCGTTGATATCATAGACCCAAGTCATCTTGGCGAAGGGCGCATGGGAGAAAAGCCTATATTCAGTGGCCTGCAACTGTTCGACCGCGACGTAAGAGTTGGCGAACGTATAGACGGCCGAATAGCCATCGACGAAGCCCTTAACATTTGTCGTTCCGTAGACCTGCGCTACAACGACCAGTTTACCATTCAACTGGCGAGCAGCAGTGGCGAGATCCACAACCAGTCACGGTTCGTTTATCGGTTGGAAGGCTTCAACGACAACTGGGTTCGCACGTCAGAACTTAACCCCAACATAACATACAACTCCCTGCGCCCTGGCAACTACATTCTATATGTACGAATGTTGAATGACGACGGCACAATGGGAGACGAGGAAAGCCAGTTGGAAATCACGATACGTCCGCCACTCTGGCGCACACGCTGGATGGTGCTCGTCTATATGCTTCTCATTGCCGCAGCAGCATGGTGGTGGCGTAAGTGGTGGATGAAGCGGCAGTTGAAGCGCATGCACGTAGAGAGCATACGACGCGATTTGGAAAAGCAACAGTGGATGAACGAGATGCGCCTGCAACTGGCAAAGGAGAATGCCGAGCAAAAAGGCAAACAAAATGAGCCACAGACTGCCGTGGAGGAAATAACGCTGAACAAGAAGAATGCCGACATTGTGGATTTCGTACGCAAACAGACCGAAGGCTACAAACCGGAAATCACAGACAGACGCCTGAGACTCAACTTCCTGACAGCAGTAAGAGAAATGATTGTTGATTTCGATGCAGAAAAGATAGGCGATGTATTACGGACGCTATTCCACAACTCTGTAAAATTCTCTCCAAACGACTGCACCATCAGTGTCGGCGTGGCACGCACTGCAAACGACTGCGCGCAGATACAGGTTGCCGACAATGGCATAGGCATACGCGATGAATACAAGGAACATGCCTTCGACCCTATTGTCAATGGTGAAGGCATCGGATTGGATCGCGTCAGGGATATTATTACACGACATGGCGGCGACATCCGCATCGAAGACAACCCTGGCGGAGGCACCATTTTTGTCATCACCCTGCCTCAGGGAGATGTCATAGAAGAAGCCGAAATCATCGACGAGCCCTCCAATAATAATTAATCAGGCATTAAGAAAAAAATAATAGAACGATATAACATGAAACAACTCAAGATTAGCATACTTTCAGCAGCCTGCTTTTTGTTCTGCGCTGCTGCTGTGACCGCGGCCGACTACGAGGTGAAAGGCCAGTTTGTTACCATCAACGTCAAACAGCCACAGCCCGATGGTGCCAAGGTTGTAAGACTGCAGGTCGTCAATGACCTCATCATCCGCGTACAGGCCACAAGCAACGCCACGCTGCCAGAAAAGGAAAGTCTCATCATAGTACCGCAAACCCAGAAGCCCAAGTTTACCGTCAGCGACGGAGACGAAGTGAGTATAAAGGCGCAAGGTGTTGAGGCGCGTGTAGAGAAACTTACAGGACGCGTCACTTTCTACGACGCCGACGGTAAGAAACTGCTGCGCGAGGCAAAGAATGGCGGAAAGACATTCAAGCCATTCCGCGTACCTGACCGCGAGATTGGTGTCGATGTGGCAAAAGTATCCGAGGAGCAACGGCAGGGACTGACGTGGCGTCTGCTGTTCGACAGCCCAGTGAGCCCTAAGGAAGAGTCGTTCTACGGCTTGGGCCAGCACCAGTCGGAAGAACTCAACATGAAAGGACTGAACGAAGACCTGTTTCAATACAACACCAAAGTCTCTGTACCTTTTGTCCTGTCGACCAGGAACTACGGTCTGCTGTGGGACTCCTACAGTTACTGCCGCTTTGGCAACCCCGACGACTATCAGCAGTTGCACCATGCCTTCAAGATTTACGACAAACAAGGCAAGAAGGGGCACCTGACAGGTACCTACGTGGATAAAAGCGGTAATAAATTAGTGCGCGATGAGGATTCAATCTACTATGAGTTTGACACGCCTGCTGCTTCCATTCTGGCCCGGCAGACAGAGCCAGGCGGCATCAAGAACTTGCCGAAGGGCTTTGCGCTAAACGGTTCCAAGGTAGTCTACGAAGGCTTTATCGAAGCACCTCGCGACATGCAGTATCATTTCATCCTTTATTATGCAGGATATATTAAGGTATACATCGGTGGCCAGTTAGTTGTACCCGAGCGCTGGCGTACGGCATGGAACCCCAACACCTATAAGTTCCGCAAGATTTTAAGTAAAGGCAAGCGCTACCAGTTGCGCATCGAGTGGCAGCCCGACGGCGATGTCAGTTACTGCGGTCTGCGAGTGGCCAAACCCAACAAGGACCAGGGAAAACTCTCTATCTGGAGCGAGATGGCCAAGGACATGGACTACTATTTCATTGCAGGACGGAACGCAGACGAAATAATTTCTGGCTATCGCACTCTGACGGGGCGTGCCCCTGTCTATCCCAAATGGGCATTAGGTTTCTGGCAAAGCCGCGAGCGCTATAAGACGTCACAGGAGATTGAGGAGAACCTGGCAGAGTTTCGTAAGCGCCAAATTCCATGCGACAACATCGTACAAGACTGGAATTACTGGTCAGAAGACCAGTGGGGCTCACATCAATTTGAGACTTCACGCTATCCTAATCCACAGGCCATGCTCGACAGCGTGCATCAGATGGGTGGCCGTTTTATGATTTCTGTCTGGCCAAAGTTCTACTGCAATACCGACAACTATAAGGAGATTGACCAAAAAGGTTGGATGTATCATCAAGCAGTCACTGATGACATCCATGACTGGGTTGGCCCTGGCTATGTTGGTTCTTTCTACGATGCCTACGACGCTGGTGCCCGCAAGTTGTTCTGGAAGCAGATGGACGACAACCTCTTCTCCAAATACAAGTACGGCATCGATGCCTGGTGGATGGATGCCTCTGAGCCTAACGTCCGCGACTGCACCCCGATGTGGTACCGCAAGGCTCTCAGCGGTCCCACGTCCCTCGGCACAACTACAGAGTATTTCAACGCCTATTCCATTGTCAATGCCGATGCCATCTACAATGGCCAGCGCTCCGTTCAGCCCAATCAGCGCGTCTTCCTGCTCACTCGCAGCGGTTTCGCCGGCGAGCAGCGCTACTCTACGGCCACATGGTCGGGCGATATCGGCACCCGTTGGGAGGATATGCGCGCCCAGATGACTGCGGGCCTCAACTACTCAATGTCCGGACTGCCTTTCTGGGGCATGGATCAGGGTGGTTTCTGCGTAGAAAACCGATACATGAAGGCTCAAGGTGAGTACGCACGTACAGGTATTGAGAACGAAGACCTTAAGGAGTGGCGCGAGTTACAGACACGCTGGAGCCAGTTCGGCGCCTTCATTCCTTTGTTCCGCGTACACGGTCAGTGGCCGCTGCGCGAAATCTGGAACCTTGCCCCCGACAATCACCCATGCTACAAGTCGTTTGTCTACTACGACAAGTTGCGCTACCGCCTTATGCCGTATCTCTACTCCATGGTTGGCTGGGTACACCTGACAGACTACACCATGATGCGCGGTCTTGTCATGGATTTCAACGGCGACACCAACGTTCTTAACATAAAAGACCAGTGGATGTTCGGCCCGGCGCTGATGGCATGCCCTGTCGGCGAATACAAGGCACGCAACCGCAGTGTCTACTTCCCCAAGCAGTCGGGCTGGTACGACCTCTACACAGGAGAATACATTGACGGCGGCCAGTCGCTCATCGTCGACGCTCCCTATGAGCGCATTCCTGTCTATGTCCGCGCTGGCAGCATCATTCCCTTCGGTCCTGAGATACAGTATTGCGACGAGAAGCCTGCCGAACTTATCAATCTCTACGTCTACGCAGGTGCTGACTCACAGTTCCAACTCTACGAGGACGAGGGCACAAACTACAATTACGAGAAGGGAAAATATTCCACCATTGACATCACGTACAGCGATGCCACCAGAACCGTTAAGTTTGGAAAGCGTAACGGAACGTTCAACGGAATGTTGAAAAACCGCCGCTTCAACATTGTATTCGTATCCAAGGACCAGCCGCGCGAACTCAACACAGAAAATCCCGAGGGCAAGATGATACAATACACCGGCAAGGAAACAAGTGTAAAACTATAAAAAACAAAAAACACAACCCGTGATGTTTCTCAGAAAACTGCTGTTAGCAATTATCACCATAGGTTTTGCCACTACGTACGCCATTGCTGCCGACGATGACTACAAAGAGTCGGCAGAATATATCACACTGCGCGACTCTCTCCACCATGCTTTCAACGACGGCGACAGTGCCCGTTTCTTTATTGCTGTAAAAGCATTGGAAGACTACCTCCTGCAGCAAAACGACCTCCATGCCTACTACACTCAGCGCTGCAACGAGATAGTATTCCAACTCAACCGCCAACGCATCTTTGAGGCCTACCGACTGGCCACCCAACTCTCAAAGGAACTCACAGAGCGCAAACTTGACAAGGAAATGTATATGGCCATCAATATGATGGGACACATATACCGCTACTGTGGCAACAAGGAGGCTGCCAAGAGATGTTTCCTCGACGTTATCAAGCGGATGGAAGACGAAGGCTATAAGGAAAGCCAGCCCCCCATCTACATGAACCTGGTGAATATCGCAATGGACCAAGACCCGCACGAAGCCCTTGCACTTATCGACAAGGCTCTGTCCATAGCACGCGAAACTTCCCCACAGCGTGTGTTCGACATAGAAGCACGCCGCACACTTGCCTATTACTATCTCGGCGACATGGAGCGTTTCCTGGAAGGCTACAAGTCGTATCGCGCTGGCATTGACAGCGGCTACTCCACAGTGCACGCCCGCACGCTTGAAGTGTACTATCTCACCAGCCAAGGACGTATTGAAGAAGCCATTCAGCAGGCGCGTAAAGGATTCGACGACGACCGCTACAGCACTCTTGCCGAGATATATGCCACGGCAGGACGCTGGAAAGAGGCTTATGAAGTTACAAAGGCGGAAGTGGCAGCCAACGACTCGCTAAACAGCGTCATTCTCAGCGGTAACATGGAGGGAATACAGAATGAACTGCGTCTCTACGAGACCAAGCAGCAGGCAGCACGCCGCTGGCTCTACGCGCTGATAGCGATAGCCTGTCTGCTTTTACTCCTTGTAGTAGCGCTGGTATACATCGTCCATTCACGCCGCCGCCATCTCCATGATATGAGCGCTGCCTACGAACACGCCCTTGAATCAGATCGTCTGAAGACTGCCTTCATCCAAAACGTCAGCCACGAAGTACGTACTCCGCTCAACGTGATAAGCGGCTTTGCGCAGGTAATGGCCGACCCCGATTCCGACATATCACTTGAAGAGCGCAGCCATATTGCCGACACTATGATGCGCAACACCACACGCATCACAACAATGATCAACCAAATGCTTGAAATGTCTGTAGGCGAAGCATCTGTCAGCGAGTCAGAACTTACCAAAGTTCACATTAATGAAACTTTGGCGGAAATGGTCAACGAGTTCTGCTTGGCAAACAACATCGACAAGAACATCATTGAGATTACCACCACATTCGACGACTCATTTACTATCGTCAGCCACAAGCGTACACTGCGCCGCACGCTGACTCCACTGCTTGACAATGCCGTGAAAAACACGCCCAACGGAGAGCATGTGCTGCTCCATGCCACTGCCGACACCACTACACTGACCATTACGGTTACCGACCACGGACAGGGCATTCCGCAGGAAGAGACAGAACACATCTTCGAACGCTTCGTAAAACTTGACAGTTTCAAGGACGGTCTTGGCCTCGGGCTCCCAATGAGCCGCACAATGGCAAGCAGACTTGGTGGAACAGTGTGCTATGACACCACTTACACAGGCAAAGGCTCACGCTTTGTAGTGCAACTCCCACTGAAACAGCAAACTGTTAGATAACATAAAGGGTAACTTCTCTGTCATCCCTACTTTACCTCCACATCTCCATATTACCCAACTACTGCAAGTTGAGCGTATGCGAGACTTGAAATGATAATCATTTCTGCCCTTTCCCAAAATGACTGAGTAGTTACATAAAGACGCACATAGGTTAAAAAATATTAAGAATGTTACAAATATTAACTCGCGTTTTTCTGTTATCAATTAAAATGCGTACTTTTGCACCCTGTTTGGAGTAAGTAACAAATTACGGAACACATAAAATAAGTAGATATCAATGTCGAAGATTTGTCAGATTACGGGAAAGACGGCACAGCGTGGTAACAATGTGTCGCACTCAAAGCACCGCACAAAGCGCGTCTTTGATGTAAACCTGTTCAGCAAGAAGTTCTACTACGTTGAGGAGGCTTGCTGGATTCAGTTGAAGATCAGTGCTGCTGGTCTGCGTATGATTAACAAGGTAGGACTGGACGCTGCCCTGAAGCAGGCTGTTGCCAAGGGATATGTCGACTGGAAGGACATTAAAGTAATAGGAGACTAACGACTATGGCAAACAAGAAAGCAAAAGGCAATCGCGTGCAGGTTATTTTGGAATGCACCGAGATGAAAGAGAGTGGTCTGCCCGGCACAAGCCGCTACATTACGGTGAAGAACCGCAAGAACACCCCGGAGCGTCTGGAACTTAAGAAGTACAACCCCATCCTGAAGCGCATGACAGTGCACAAGGAAATCAAATAATAAGGGGTAAAGAATAGCAAATAAAATCAAGTAAAGAGTCATGGCAAAGAAAACCGTTGCTACCCTCCATGAAGGTTCAAAGGATGGTCGCGCATACACAAAGGTTATCAAGATGGTGAAGAGCCCCAAGACTGGCGCTTACATCTTCGATGAGCAGATGGTGCCAAACGAGGCTGTAAAGGACTTCTTCAAGAACTAATTTCTTAGAATCCTTTAAACACAAAGATAAAAGAGTCAGGAACAGAAGTCCACAGCGGACAATGTTCCTGTCTTTTTGTGTATACATTATGGCAACAGATGATATCAAAAGATGATTTAGGGATTATTTTTTTGCTCTTCCAATTGAAATATGTACCTTTGCTGAGGTGAACTTAGTAACGATAAGAAAAATAAATCCTACCCAACTTATCCGATGTCAAATTACATCCACCAAAAGATCAGAGGCTATCGCGGAGTGATTGCAGCCGGTTTTGGTTTGTACTTCAGCAATCTCCGCACCGTGTTTCGTGCCTCGTGGCCATGGGTGCTGCTCTTTGCCATAGCCTATGCCCTTCAAGCCACGCTCGCCATTGTCACTCGCGCCAACCCTACCGTTTTATCGTTTTGCACTGCCGTTGTACTCAGCATAATAGAACTGGCAGCCATAACGACTGCCATAGCCATCGTGGCCGACCTGCTCCGCCAACACTCTGAGAGCGATGCCATTCCCTCTCCCACCCGATGGATATCATTCAACGGGCGACTCACGTGGCGTATCGTCAAGGCTTTGTTTTTCAATACCGTTCTCGTGATGGTTCCCACCTTATTAATAATATACGGAGGCTATCTGCTGAAAAGCCATTTCTCACCCATCACGACCATTGTCGCATGTTGCATAGTGCTACTGCTGCTTGTCATACTGCTTGTCCCATTATTCTATACCTCCACAAAATATGTCTATACCACGGCAGGTTTCTGGCCTTTGCTCTGGCACGGCTATTCCATAGGATTCCGCCACTGGGGCAAACTTTTCAGCGTATGGTTTATCACATACGCTACGTTGCTGCTCTGCACCGCAGTTGTCGTACTGCCTGCCATAGTTCTCAGCATTGCCAGCATCACCTCTTTCCTTGGCACTCTTTCCGGCGACCCCGACGGGATGCCATCCTACATTTCATGGCTGTCGCTTGCCACATTCCTCATAGCAGGCGGCATGTCGTTCTACACCACAGCGCCACTGCTCTTCACCAGTTACTTTGCCTATGGCACCGTTGAAGCCGAAGAGCGGCAACACACAGAAAATCTACAATAGAATATGACGAGACGCATTCTTTTCATCGACCGCGACGGTACTATTATCCGCGAGCCTGCCGACGAGCAGATTGACTCATTTGAAAAACTGCAGTTTGTACCAGGAGCCATCAGCAGTTTGGCTTTCCTTCGCCAGCACACCGATTTCCTGTTTGTCATGGTTAGCAATCAGGACGGGCTTGGCACCGATGCGTTTCCAGAACATACTTTCTGGCCTGTTCAGAATTTCATACTTCAGACGTTGGAAGGCGAAGGCGTCACTTTCGACGAAATTCTCATCGACACCCATTTCCCTACGGACAATGCTCCTACCCGTAAGCCCGCCACAGGTCTTGTAGAGAAATATCTCCACGACGCCCAATACGACATTGCCGGCAGTTACGTCATTGGCGACCGCGACAGCGACCGTCAGTTTGCCAAGAATATCGGTTGCAAGTTTGCTGAGATAGGCGATTGGCGCACCGTCACAGAGCAGATTTTCGCTGGCGAGCGCTGTGCCGAGATACGCCGCACCACTAAGGAGACCGACATACTCGTGCGTCTCAACATCGACGGCAGCGGAAAATGCAACATTCATACTGGTCTTGGATTTTTCGACCACATGCTCGAGCAGATTGGCCGCCACGGAATGATGGATCTTACCATACACACCAACGGCGATCTGAACGTCGACGAGCACCACACCATTGAAGACACGGCATTGGCCCTTGGCGAATGTATCCGCAAGGCTCTTGGCGACAAGCGCGGCATAGAGCGCTATGGCTTCTGCCTACCCATGGACGACTGCATGGCTACCGTAGCCCTTGACTTTGGTGGACGCCCATGGCTTGTGTGGGATGCAGAGTTCCACCGTGAGCATGTCGGCGACGTACCCACAGAAATGTTCCTCCATTTCTTCAAGAGTCTGAGCGATGCCTCGCTTATGAACCTCAACATACGTGCCGAGGGCACAAACGAGCATCACAAGATAGAAGGTATTTTCAAAGCCCTTGCACGGGCATTGCGCATGGCCGTCCGTCGCGACATCTTCCACTACGAACTGCCCAGCACCAAGGGAACTCTCTAAGACTTACAACTCTATCACCATTCCCTCTTTGCTCAGTTGGGCATTGGGGAATACCTGTTGCGCCTCGTCAAGCAGCACACTCTCATCCTCGTAACGTGATGAGTAGTGGCCCAGTATCAGTCTGTCCACGCCTGCATCGCGCGCCACCGTTGCGGCCTGCCGTGCCGTGGAGTGGAAATACTTTTCGGCCATGGCTATCATGTCGTCGGCGTAGGTGCTCTCGTGATACAGCGCCGTCACGCCTTTCAGTCTCTCATGCAGACCAGCCATATATCTTGTGTCGCTGCAGTAGGCGTAACTTCTTGGACTGTCGGCACTTGTCACGAGCCTGCTGTTTTCCACCATCTCTCCATCCTCTGTAATCCAGTCGGCGCCGGCCTTGATATTGTTTATCTGGCTCAATGGAATATGATAGAAGTCTATCATGTCACGCCTGATATGTGGCAAGGTCGGTTTTTCCCTGAAAATAAATCCGCAGCATGGCATGCGATGCTCCAGCGGCAGCGATTCTACCGTGAGCGACCGGTCTTCGTAGATAATCTGATGCTTCGTAGTATCCACGGCATGAAAATCAATGCTGAATTCCAGTCCGCGACAGAACAGAGCCAACTGTGCGTCGAGCAGCGGCTGCAATTCTGCAGGGGCATATACCGACAGCGATGCCGTACGCCCAAGCAGTCCGAAGGTGCTTATCATACCGATAAGCCCGAAGCAGTGGTCGCCGTGCAGATGACTGATAAACACAGCCTGCAGTCGGTTGAACTTCACGTGCGAACGCTGAAGCCACATCTGCGTTCCCTCGCCACAGTCAACGAGAAACTGCTTGCCTCTCAGTTCCACCACCTGTGCCGAAGTGTTGTGCCTCCGGTTGGGAATGGCGCTGCCACACCCAAGAATATAGATATTGAATGGTTCCATGGAGATACTATAAGGCCATCGTTGCCGCTGTCGGCGTTAAATCCTATAGTCGTCTTCCGATACGTCTTCCAGTTTTATGTCGGAGTCGAGTTTATGCTCCTGCAGCCTTCCGTAGCGATAGGTATCGTCGGCATCTTTCAGCACAAGCGAGTCGGGACCGAGAGAAATGATGTCGTACATATTGTACTCTTCCTGGTCGCCACCACCTTCGCGTATGCAGTAGAATTCCAGTTGGCCTTTCACCAGTTTCCACGTCTTGTAACTTAGGGAACTCTGTTCGATTCCCTCTGCAATGCCGCCTTCCTTTATGCTGAAGCCCATTTCCGAACTTCCGTCCAGGGGATTTGGCATCACCCAGTCGCCGAGCAGCGCTCCTTGGTTGATTACCATGGCAGCCACTCCTTCCTGACTTCCGGGCACTACGACAAGGCGCTCGCCAGCCTGCAGTCCGCCAAGCACCTTTCCTGTTTCATTGGCCTCTGATATGTCGAACACTATGGTATCGCCGAGGTCATTGATGAGTTGCAGTGTGTTCATTGCTGTCTCCTGTCCGCAGATGCCATACACTGTTGGATCCTTTAGCGCTTCGGCATCCAGACTGTCGCCGTTGTCGAACGGAACAGGCTGTGTCTTTCCCATACAGCCGTTCAAAGTCATCATTATGGCAAACAACGCCGTTGCCAAGATAGTAAGTTTTTTCATATTCGTAGTTTTTGATTTGTTTTTCCTGTTGAATGTTTTCAGAGTCCCTGCTTCTTTGCCTCGTTCCAGAGTTCGTCCATTTCTCCGAGCGTCATCTCTGTCAGCGGCCGTCCCTGCTTTATGCTGTGCTGCTCAATGTAGTTGAAGCGCCTGATGAATTTCTGATTTGTCTGCTCCAGCGCATTGTCGGGGTTGAGGTGATAGAGTCTTGCGGCATTTATCACTGAAAAGAGGAAATCTCCCAGTTCACTCTCCGAGCGCTCCACGTCGTTCTTTGCCAGTTCTGCCTCAAGTTCGCCAAGTTCCTCATGCACTTTCTGCCACACGTCGTCGCGCTGCTGCCAGTCGAAGCCCACATGGCGCGCCTTGTCCTGTATGCGATACGCTTTTATCAGTGTCGGCAGCGATGTCGGCACGCCTCCCAGCACAGTTTTGTTGCCGCCCTTCTCACGCTGCTTTATCTGCTCCCAGTTGTCAAGCACCTGCTCCACACCAGTAACCTTCTGGAATTCTCCAGCCTCGCCGTCTTCGCCGTATGGCAGCGGACGCGGTTCGTCAGCACCTATTTGCGAGGGATGATAAACGTGAGGATGGCGGTATATCAGTTTGTCGACCAGTCTGTTGCATACATCAGCAATATCAAATTCTCCTTTCTCCTCACCAATGCGTGCATAAAAACCGATGTGCAGCAACACGTCGCCAAGTTCCTTGCAAATCTCTGCGGTATCTTCGTTCATCAGTGCATCGCAGAGTTCATAGGTTTCCTCTATTGTGTTGGGGCGCAGGCTCTCATTGGTCTGCTTTCTGTCCCATGGACATTTCTCTCTCAGCGTGTCGAGCACATCGAGCATTCTGCCGAAGGCTGCAACTTTCTCCTCTTTTGTATGCATATTTGCAGAAATTAGTGCCACAAAGTTACTACTTTTCGTCTGATTTTACTAATTTTGCAGCGATTTTTGAAAATTTATTTTTATAACAAATATGGAATTAGCAAGCAAATACGACCCACAAGCCGTAGAATCGAGATGGTATCAGTACTGGTTGGACTATAAACTTTTTGCCTCCAAGCCCGATAATCGTGAGCCATACACTATAGTCATTCCGCCGCCCAATGTTACCGGTGTGCTTCACATGGGCCACATGCTGAACAACACCATTCAGGATATTCTCGTGCGTCGTGCCCGAATGGAAGGCAAGAATGCCTGCTGGGTTCCAGGCACCGACCATGCCTCAATAGCCACCGAGGCAAAAGTGGTAAAGAAATTGGCCGAGAAGGGTATCAAGAAGCACGACCTGTCGCGCGAGGAATTTCTCAGACATGCGTGGGAGTGGACCGACGAGCACGGCGGAATAATCCTGAAGCAGTTGCGCCGACTGGGCGCATCGTGCGACTGGGACCGCACGGCATTCACCATGGATGCCACACGCTCGGAGAGCGTCATAAAAGTATTCGTCGATCTCTACCGCAAGGGGCTTATCTATCGCGACCTGCGCATGGTGAACTGGGACCCGAAAGCCCTCACCGCCCTGAGCACCGAAGAGGTTATCTATAAGGACGAGCACTCAAAACTCTACCATCTTAAATATTATGTAGACGGTGTCAAGGATGGAGAAATCGCCGAGAGCGAAGGCAACGTGATTCATCGCGACGACAAAGGCTACTATGCCGTTGTCGCCACCACACGTCCTGAAACCATAATGGGCGATACCGCCATGTGTATAAACCCGAAAGACCCGAAAAACCAGTGGCTGAAGGGACGCCGCGTCATCGTACCACTCGTGGGACGCGTCATACCAGTGATAGAAGACCGCTACGTAGACATAGAGTTCGGTACGGGATGTCTGAAAGTGACGCCAGCCCACGACACAAACGACTACATGCTCGGCAAGACCCACCATCTGGAGACGATCGACATTTTCAATGCCGACGGAACCATTTCGGAACAGTCGCCGCTCTACGTGGGAATGGACCGCTTCGACTGCCGCCGCCAGATAGCCAAGGATCTCGAGGCGGCAGGACTTATGGAACGCGTGGAAGACTACAACAACAAGGTGGGCTACTCGGAGCGAAACCCCGACACCGCCATAGAACCGCGCCTTTCGCTGCAGTGGTTCCTGCGAATGAAGCATTTCGCCGACATAGCGCTGCCACCAGTGATGAACGGCGAAATGCACTTCTATCCTGAGAAGTATAAGAACACATACAAGAACTGGCTCGAAAACATACAGGACTGGTGCATCTCACGCCAGTTGTGGTGGGGCCACCGCATTCCGGCCTACTACTACAATGAGCACGACGACTACGTAGTGGCTGAGACTCGCGAGGAGGCACTGCGCCTTGCTAAGGAAAAAGACGCATCGGTGACCGACGCTGACCTGCGACAGGACGAAGACGCTCTCGACACGTGGTTCTCCAGTTGGCTTTGGCCTATCTCCCTGTTTGACGGCATTCGCAATCCCGACAATGAGGAACTGCGCTACTACTATCCCACCAGCGACCTCGTCACTGCCCCCGACATTATCTTCTTCTGGGTGGCACGCATGATTATGGCCGGCGAGGAATACATGGGCAAGTTTCCCTTCAAGAACGTTTACTTCACGGGCATAGTGCGCGACAAGTTGGGACGCAAGATGTCGAAATCGCTGGGCAACAGTCCCGACCCGATAGAACTGATAGAAAAGTTCGGCGCTGACGGTGTACGAATGGGAATGATGCTGTCGGCACCGGCAGGCAACGACATTCTCTTCGACGAGACGCTCTGCGAGCAAGGCCGCAACTTCAACAACAAGATATGGAATGCTTTCCGACTCGTCAAGGGATGGCAGGTGGCCGACATACCGCAGAACGAGGCCAGCGCCACTGCTGCGCGCTGGATGGAGGCAAAACTGAAGGCTGCCGCACAGGAGTTGGACGACCTCTTCTCCAAATACCGCATCAGCGAAGCACTCATGGTGGTCTACAAACTCTTTTGGGACGAATTCTCAAGTTGGTATCTTGAGATGGTCAAGCCTGCCTACGTCGACGGACAGCCACAGCCCATCGATGCCAAGACATACGGCAAGACCCTGGAGTTTTTCGACATCCTGCTTAAGATGCTCCACCCCTTCATGCCTTTCATTACCGAGGAACTATGGCAGGCCATGGCAGAGCGCAAGGCCGGCGACAGCATAATGCGCGAAAGCCTGAAACTGGCCGCACCCTCGCAGGAAGAGCAGCAACTGCTGGAAGAGATAGAGTCGGTGAAGCAACTGGTGAGCAGCGTGCGCACAGTACGCTCAGAAAAGAATATCGCCACCAAGGAGAAACTCACGCTGCATGCCATCGGCAACAACATCTTCGAGGCATACAGTGCCGTGGTGATGAAGATGGCCAATCTCGAAGCCATCAGCGTGGTGAGTGAGAAGGACGCTACAGCCTCGTCGTTTATGATAGGCACCAGCGAATATGCCGTACCGCTGGGCAACCTGATAGACGTAAAGGCCGAAATAGAAAAGCAGACGGCCCAACTGCAGCACCTTGAGGGCTTCCTGGCCGGAGTGATGAAGAAACTTCAGAACGAGCGCTTCGTGCAGAACGCACCCGAACAGGTGGTGGCCATGGAGCGCAAGAAGCAGCACGATGCCGAGGAGAAGATAGCAGCACTGCGCGAGTCGATAGCAGCACTGCAGAAGGCATAGTCCCCACTCTGTCACACTATCACATCAGAAAAGATATGAAATTCGTATCATGGAACGTCAACGGACTGCGCGCCTGCTACGGCAAGGGGTTCGCTGACGTTTTTCAGCAAATGGGTGCCGACTTCTTCTGCATTCAGGAGACGAAGATGCAGGCAGGACAACTCGACCTCGACTTCGACGGCTATCGCTCCTACTGGAACTATGCCGACAAGAAAGGCTATAGCGGAACTGCCATCTTCACTCGCCATGAGCCCCTGTCGGTGGAATATGGCATAGGCATCGACGAGCACGACCACGAGGGGCGCGTCATAACTCTCGAGATGGAAGACTTCTATCTCGTCACGTGCTACACTCCCAACTCGCAAGACGGGCTGCGCCGACTGGACTATCGCATGAACTGGGAAGACAGTTTCCGCCAGTATCTTGCAAAACTCGATAACAGTAAGCCAGTCGTGATATGCGGCGACCTCAATGTGGCCCATGAGGAGATAGACCTCCGAAATCCGAAGAGCAACCACCAGAACCCAGGCTTCACCGACGAGGAGCGCCAGCAGTTCGGCCGCCTGCTCGAGAGCGGATTTGTCGACACGTTTCGCACGCTATATCCAGAGCGGCAGGAGTTTTCGTGGTGGTCGTACCGTTTCCAGGCCCGACAGAAGAACATAGGATGGCGCATCGACTATTTCCTGTGTTCAGAGAGGTTGCGCGACAGGATTGCCGACGCTTCCATCCACTCCGACGTGCTCGGTTCAGACCACTGCCCCGTTTCGCTGTTGCTCTCGTAAGGTGCAGAAAAGGCCGTTGAACCATAAGAAAATGCCACTGCTGTTTTTAAAAAAATAAAAGCAGTGTTTTTAAAAATTAAAACAGCGCTGGCAAAAATTAAAACAGCGCTGGCAAAAATTAAAACAGCAGTAATTTTTCCGATTACTGCTGTTGTTTTTTGCTTAGTCCTGACTGTAGTCGCGAACCATCTTGCGATAAAGGTCGTAAATGCGGTGGCGCGAGACATAACCGCGCAGATGGCGCTCACCGTCAAGCACAGGAAGCCAGTCGGCCTGTGTGCGTTCAAAGGTGCGCATCACGTCGGTCATGGGCGTCGTGTCGGTGAGCGTGGCGGCAGGCTCGCTCATCAGTTGCGACGCGCGGAAGTGATGATACAGTTCCTGGCGGAAAACAACGTGGCGTATCTTCTTGATATTCACCTCGCCCAGCAAAATGCCTGCAGCATCGACTACCGGCAGCACACTGCCCTGCGACCTGCTAATCTTATGGACCATATTGCCCAGTTCCATGTCGGGATCCACAGCCTGGTAGTCGCTGTCTATGCACGACTCCAGACTCATCAGCGTCAGTATTGAATGGTCGGTATGGTGCGTAAGCAGTTTTCCCTGGCGCGCCAGCCGCATGCCATAAATGCTGTGAGGCTCGAAAATGATGATCGTGAGATAGGCACAGACCGAAACAATCATCAACGGCATGAAGAGATTATAGCCACTGGTGATTTCGGCAATAAGGAAAATGCCGGTCAGAGGAGCATGCATCACGCCCGACATCACACCAGCCATGCCAAGCAGCGCAAAGTTTTTCTCGGGAACGTAGACGCCAAACTGATGAATGTTCCACACGCGCGCAAAAAGGAAGCCCGTGAAACAGCCGATGAAGAGGCTTGGAGCAAAAGTACCGCCGCAGCCTCCGCCACCATTCGTAGCGGATGTGGCAAAAACCTTGGTAAGCACTACCAGAGCGATATAGAGTATCAGATATTCGCTGTGGCCATAGAAAAGCGAGCCGTCGAGTATATGGTTCCAGTCTGCCTCAGTGCGTCCTTCCAAAAGCAGATTAATGGCCTGGTATCCCTCACCATATAGCGACGGAAACAGGAATATCAGCAAACTGAGCACCGTTCCGCCTATCACAAGACGCACATGCGGTCGCGACTTGAACCGCGCAAAAATGTCCTCGCAGGCATTCATGGTGCGAATAAAGTAAAGACTTACAAGACCGCATGCCACGCCCAGCAGAATAGTGGCCGGCACGCGCTGAACAGTCCAGTCGGAATCGAGGTGAAACGAGAACAGCACGGCATTGCCGCTGAAGACGTAGGTGAAACATGTGGCAGTGACGCAGGAAATAAGGATGGGCAGCAGCGAAGCCATGGTGAGGTCGATCATCAGCACTTCGAGCGTGAACACAAGTCCTGCTATGGGTGCCTTGAAGATACCTGCTATCGCTCCTGCAGCGCCGCAGCCGACCAGCGTCATTAGCGTTTTCGAGTCGAGCCGCAGCATTCGGCCCAAATTGGAACCTATTGCCGACCCCGTGAGCACTATCGGAGCCTCGGCACCTACTGAGCCACCGAAACCGATTGTCAGCGCAGAGGCTATGACGCTTGACCACATATTGTGGGCTTTTAGCAGCGAACGATTGGAAGATATGGCATACAGAATGCGTGTTATGCCGTGCGAAATGTTGTCGCGCACCACGTAGCGCACGAATAGCGATGTCAGATAGATACCTACCACGGGATAGACGAGATACAGCCAGTTGTAACTGGTCTTTGCAAACTGTCCCGTCAGCATCTGCACTATCAGATTGATTATGCCATGGAGCACGTAGGCGGCTACGGCAGCCAAAAGGCCCACCACGAAAGCCAGGATGCACAGGTACATCTTGTCACTCACATGAGCCACACGCCATTCGTGCAGTCGCTGAATCGTAGCCGTTATTTTCATCTGTTACGTTTTTACAGGTTGCAAAAATACACTTTTTCCAACAAACTGCAACATCACGCAATGAAAATGTAAAATGGAGCATCATCACGCTGAAAAAAATTTTGCCGTTAATTTGAAATGTCGTAACTTTGCACACATTATTATATATACGCGTAATGGCAAAGAAGAAAACCACAAGCAAGGCTGCCGGGAAGTCGTCAGTATCTATCTCCGAAGCCTTAGGATTAGATAACATATTCCACAACGAGCGAGTAAATTTTGTATTAGGCTTCTGCCTGCTCTTTGTTGCCGCCTACATGATATGGGCTTTCATCTCCTACTTTGGCACCGGCGCCGCCGACCAAAGCGTGATAGAGATGACCCGCGAGGGCGAAATGGCAAATCAGAACGGCGAGTTCCTGAATGCATGCGGCTCGCTGGGAGCCAAGACAGCCTGGTTTTTCATCAAACGCTGCTTCGGACTGGCAGCATTTCTCATTCCGATTTTCATGCTGATGGCATCGGTCAACCTGATGCGTGCATACAAGGTGAAACTGCTGAAGTGGTTTCTCTGTCTGTCCATCACAATGATATGGGCTTCCGTGACAATGGCGAAATTCCTCGCTCCGTTCTTCCAGGATTCCTTCTTCAATCCCGGAGGTGACCACGGCCTCACAATATGCCGGCACATAGAGGGGCTGCTCGGCACGCCAGGACTGACGGCAATCCTCGGCATTACGGCAGTAGCCTTCCTGACATATCTCAGCATGGAGACTATCATCATTATCAGAAAGATATTCAATCCAATGCACTATCTGACGACGGTGCCAATGAGCATCAGCATCGGCCATGGAGACAGCGAGGATAAGGGCAATGCCGACGACATCAACGAAGACCCAGACGTATTCGACGACCCTGAGAAACAGACCGTGGAATTCCCCATAGACGACGACACCGACACCGTCAACACACAGCCAAGCACGCCCGTCGACGACAAAAAGATAAAGCCAAACAATGACGACGTGAAACTGCAAATCGACGAGATAAAATCCGAAGAGACGGCACAAGGCAAGAATCTTGCCGGCAACTATGGCAGCCTCGGCACGCCGTACGACCCGAAACTTGAACTTGAGAACTACCACTACCCGACTCTCGACCTTCTTAAGGAATACGAGAGCGACAGCAAGCCCTTCATCGACATGGAGGAACAGAACAAGAACAAGAACCGAATAGTCGATGTACTGCGCAATTTTGGCGTGGAGATAACGAGCATAAAGGCTACCGTCGGACCGACCGTCACGCTCTACGAACTTACGCCTGCACCAGGAATACGCATCTCGAAGATACGCAATCTGGAAGACGATATAGCACTGAGCCTGGCAGCCCTCGGCATACGTATCATAGCGCCTATGCCAGGCAAAGGCACGATAGGAATAGAGGTGCCTAACGCCAAGCCCGCCATCGTGTCGATGGAGTCGATACTCAACTCCAAGAAATTCCAGGAGACAACGATGGAGTTGCCATGCGCTATCGGCAAGACCATCACCAACGAAGTCTACATGTTCGACTTGGCAAAAACGCCCCACCTGCTTGTTGCCGGTGCTACCGGACAAGGTAAATCGGTTGGTCTGAACGCCATTTTGACATCGCTTCTCTACAAGAAGCATCCGGCAGAACTCAAGATAGTTCTCGTAGACCCGAAGAAAGTGGAATTCAGCGTCTACGCATCCATAGAGAAACACTTCATGGCAAAGATACCCGACGAAGACGCCGATCCAATCATAACCGACGTGACAAAAGTGGTGCGTACGCTAAACTCGTTGTGCAAGGAGATGGACACGCGCTACGATCTGCTTAAGATTGCAGGTGCGCGCAACATCAAGGAATACAACAAGAAGTTTATCAACCGTCAACTCAATCCAGAGCACGGCCATCGCTTCATGCCATACATCGTCGTGGTGATCGACGAGTTCGGCGACCTGATTATGACAGCAGGCAAGGAGGTGGAACTGCCGATAGCACGCATTGCCCAGTTGGCTCGCGCCGTAGGCATCCACATGATAATAGCCACGCAGCGCCCTACAACAAACATCATCACAGGTACCATCAAGGCCAACTTCCCCGGACGTATAGCCTTCCGCGTTGGTGCAATGATCGACTCGCGTACTATCCTCGACCGCCCGGGCGCACAGCAACTTGTAGGCCGTGGCGACATGCTGTATCTGAACGGCGGAGAACCGGAACGTGTGCAGTGCGCCTTTGTAGATACGCCCGAGGTGGAGCGAATCAATCAGTTCATAGCACGTCAACAGGGCTACGCGATGGCCTACGAACTGCCTGAGCCCGATACAGAGGAAGGAGACTTCGGCGAAAGCCGTGATGTCGACATGCAGCACCTCGATGAGAAATTTGCCGAGGCTGCGCTGCTGATAGTGCGCGAGCAGAGCGGTTCGACATCGCTCATACAGCGAAAGTTCTCCATCGGTTACAACCGCGCCGGACGTCTGATGGACCAACTGGAGAAAGCAGGAATTGTAGGAGCAGCCCACGGCTCAAAGCCGCGCGACGTGCTCATCACCGACGAGGTAAGCCTGCAGAACCTGCTCGCCCAAATTACAAAGTAAAACAATTCCCTACCGACACCGATGACACAACGCTATGCTCACACAAGGCAATGCCTCTTAGTGGCATTACTGCTCATGGGCACTACCCCACTGCTGTCTACGGCACAGACAGCACGGCAGGTGCTCGACCGCGCCGCTGCCGTAGTGACGGCAAAGCAAGGAGCCAAAGCCTCGTTCACCATAAAAGGCACACAACTTAACACCACAGGCACCATTGCTATCAAGGGGCGCAAATTCCAAGCCACCACTCCACAGGCAACGGTGTGGTTTGACGGAAAGACACAATGGACCTACGTAAACAAGAACGACGAAGTCAACATCACTACGCCGTCGGCACAACAGGTCAATGCCATCAATCCCTACACCTTTATATATATATACAAGGACGGCTACGCCTCGTCACTTGTGAGCGGAAAAGCAAACTATGAGGTGCATCTGACCACAACAAAGCAAAAGGCCATCAGCGAAATGTATCTGCTGATCGACAAGAAGAGTTACGCGCCAAAGCAGATACGCATGAAGCAGAAAAACGGATGGACCACCATCGACATCAGCAACTTCAAGCAGACGGCACTGGCTGACGGCATCTTCCGCTTCAATACAAAAGACTTTCCTACGGCAGAGGTCATCGACCTGAGATAAAGAAAAATGACAAACACGATAAACAGGCTGCAACTATACCTTCTGCTGCGCAAGAACGTGAAACTCAGCGAGAAGCGCAGCACTATGTTTGAGGCCAACCAGTACGGCAAACTCTTCGCATACATAGGAATGGGATTTATGGCCGTCTACTTCATAGCCATTGGCACGTTCCTTGGCTGGGCGGCTGTAGACACGGGAGTGACAGAGATGATTTTCTTCCTCATGCCACTGCTGATGATTCTCGACTTCGGCGCACGCTTTATGACACAGCAGACGCCAACCATGCTGGTGAAGCCATATCTGCTCACACCTATCAGCAAGTTTACGGCAATAGAATGTTTTCTCATCAATCAACTGCTCGACCTGGGCAACTTGGTTTGGATGACACTGTTTCTGCCTTATGCCTTTATCTGCTTCTGCGGCGGCATGTCGATATGGGCCACGCTGGCCCTGCTGCTGATGCTGCAACTGATTGTAACTATCAACAGCCAGTGGTACATGCTCGTACGGACACTGGTGAACGAGAGCATGCTATGGTGGGCACTGCCGGCAGCAATCTACGGCGGCATGATACTACCGCTGTTCTTCTTGTCGGAGAAGACGCTCGACAAGACACTCGACACCGTGCTCGAATTCATCTACGACCATGCCTTCACATGGCCCACTTTCGTCATCTTAGTGACAGCGGTGGCCATTTTGTTTATAGTAAACCGCAGCCTGCAGATGCGGTTGGTGTATTCAGAAATCTCAAAACAGGAAAAGACAAAACTGCGCACCGTGTCGGAACTGAAGGCACTCAACCGCTTCGGACTGATAGGCGAATACCTGAAACTCGAAGTGAAGAGCACCATGCGCAACAAGGCAATACGCACCCGCTTCATACAGGGCATTTCCATCATCACAGTCCTGTCGCTCATCATTGCCTTCACCGACACGTATACAGGCTCTTTTGCGCGCAACGGATGGTGCCTCTACTGTTTTGTCTTCTTCGGTGCCGTAAATCTGGTGAAGATTATGGGACCTGAGGGCAACTATATCGATATGCTGATGGTGCACCGCGAGAACATACTCACGCTGCTGCGCGCAAAATACTATTTTTACTGCGCAATACTGCTGCTGCCAACATTGATACTCATCCCGCCGGTTATCTCCGGACGCTTTCCGCTGCTGATGATACTTGCCTATCTCTTCATAACAAGTGGCCTGGAATATTTCATACTCTTCCAGTTGGCGATATGGAACAACCAGACTCTGCCGCTGAACGACAAGATAACGGGCAAGAACCAAATGGAAAACAAACTGCAAATCATAGTAGAACTGATAGTGTTCATCGTGCCCGTAACGGTGGTTATGATTTTGCAGGCCATATTCAGCGAGACCGTGGCATTCGTTACGATGATTGTCATCGGACTTGCCTTCACTCTCACCGAGCCTCTATGGATGCGCAACATCTATCAGCGCATGATGCGCCGCAGATACACCAACCTGGAAGGCTTCCACACTACAAGATAAACATTAACGTCATGTATTTCACTGGAATTATCATTGCCATATCCACATTTCTCGTCATCGGTTTCTTTCATCCCATTGTGATAAAAGCCGAATACTACTACGGCACACGGCCGTGGTGGATTTTTCTTTGCGTAGGACTTGGCTGCCTCGTCTGTGCACTATTTATAGCCAACGCCATGCTTTCGGCAGTAGTCGGAGTGGTCGGGGCATCATCGCTGTGGGCTATCGGCGAACTCTTCTCACAGAAGAAACGAGTGGAAAAAGGATGGTTTCCAATGAACCCACGTCGGCGCGACGAGTATCAGCCAATCGACAAGAACGAGACGCTGTGCCCGGTGCACAAGGGACGCAGCATATACGCCATCGACGATGAAGACAATACTGATACAGGTAGGCAAGACGGTAAATAAGCATTTCATCGCAGCCATCGACGACTACGCAGAGCGCATCGGCCACTACATGCCGTTTGATGTGCTCACCATCGCAGAACTCAAAAATACCAAAAGCCTTTCTGAGGAACAGCAGAAAGCCATGGAGGGCGAGCAGATTCTCCGACAACTTCAATCGTCGGATACTGTGGTTCTCCTTGACGAGCATGGCAACGAATACCGCAGCATAGAATTTGCCAGATGGCTGGAGCAGAAGCAGCAGTCGGCACGCCGTCTGGTCTTCGTGATTGGCGGTCCTTATGGTTTCTCGCCTGCCGTCTATCAGCGCGCCAACGAGAAACTGTCGCTGTCGCGCATGACTTTCTCACATCAGATGATACGTCTCACATTTGCCGAGCAACTATATCGCGCGTGCACAATAATAAAAGGGGAACCGTATCACCACGAATAGTACGTCAGGCAGCGCCGGCAAACAACAGCCCAACCTGATACACAACAGCCGAGACTACCCATGCCACACACGTGGTGTAGACGGCAGCGAAGCAGGCCCAGCGCCACGAGCCCGTCTCATGGCGTATTGCTGCTATGGTGGCGATACACGGGAAATAGAGCAGTACGAAAAGCAGATAGCAGTAGGCTGCAAGTGGCGTCACCTGTTCCAGTCCGCCAAGCACGCCGATTGTAGAGGCTACTATCTCCTTTGCGCCTACACCTGCCATTAGGCTAACGTCAAGTTGCCAGGTGAAACCCTGTAGAGAGAAAAGCGGTGCTATTGCCTGCCCCATCCTGCCGATGAAACTCTGATCCATTGACGGCGCAACGCCCATCGTGCCAAAGTAGCCAAGAGCCCACACAATGACAGAGGCAACAAGTATAATGCCACCCATTTTCTTAAGGTACTCCTTGCCTTTCTCCCAAGTGTGACGGGCAATAGCCTTTGACGTAGGCCAGCGATAGGGAGGCAGTTCCATCACGAAAGGCGTGTCTTCGCCCTTGATAACAAGGGTGGAGAAAATCCTGCTCATCACCACAGCCATGAGAATGCCCACGGCATATAGCGAAATCATCACCCACGAGCGATATTCCATCGCAAAGAATGTGCCTGTAATCATTATGTATATCGGTAAGCGTGCCGAACACGACATAAAGGGCAGTATCAGCATGGTAATAAGCCGTGAGCGACGGCTCTCAATGGTTCTGGTGGCCATAACTGCAGGCACATTGCAGCCAAAGCCCATGACAAGAGGAATGAACGACTTTCCGTGAAGCCCCATCTTGTGCATAAGGCGGTCCATAATGAAAGCAGCACGGGCCATGTAGCCGGAGTCTTCCATTAATGATATGAAGAAATAGAGGATAAGTATCTGCGGAAGGAAGACAATCACTGCGCCGACGCCGCCAATCACTCCATCGACAAGCATGGAGCGCAGGGGTCCGTCGGCCATTGTGTCGCTGACCACACGGCCTATCCAGTCGACGCCTTCTTCTATCCAGTCCATTGGATACTGGCCCAGGACAAACGTAGTCTGGAACATCAGAAACAGTATGGCAAAGAAGATGGGGAAGCCCAAATACTTGTTAGACAGCACATGGTCTATTAGATGCGTGGCACGATAGGTATCCTCCTTGGTGCCTGTACGGAATTCCGCCTCTGTCAGCGCACCGTTGATAAATCCATACTTTGCATCCATGATAGCCGTTTCGGCATCCTGCATGGTCTCTTCCAGCACTCGCGCCACTGCCGTGTCGCGCGCGGCAAAGAGTTGGCGACGCTCTTCAGCACGGTTCTCGTCAGCAAGATGCTGGCCGACGTATCTCGTGGCACTGGCATCGTTCTCCAGAAGTTTTATGGCGAGATAACGCGTGGAATAGTGCTGACGTATATGCTCATCCGTCTTCAGCACTTTCTGTATCTGGACTATTCCCTGCTCTATCTCGTGACCGTAGTTGATGTGCAAGTGGCGCGCCCAGCGGTTTGTTCCCTCGTAAACCTGTATTATAGTGCGGAACAAGTCCTGCACGCCCCGCCCCGTCTTGAACGACGTCGGAACCATCGGTGTGCCGAGAAGCGTCTGCAGTGTCTCGATGTTCAGCGTGTCGCCGCGCCGCTCAAACTCGTCATACATATTCAGCGCACACACTACCGGAATATCCATATCGAGCAACTGCGTCGTGAGATAGAGGTTGCGCTCTATGTTTGACACATCTATCACATTCAGCACCACGTCGGGCGACTCTTCCGTGAGATGCTGCCTCACGTAGAGTTCCTCCGGCGAATAGCATGAGAGCGAATATGTTCCTGGCAGGTCGGTCAGTTGGAAGTCATAGCCGAAATAAGAAGCGTGGGCCTCGTGTGCATCTACCGTCACACCACTGTAATTTCCCACATGCCCGTGTGCTCCCGACGCGTAATTGAAAAGTGAAGTCTTGCCGCAGTTGGGATTTCCGACAAGTGCCACGGCAATGCTGCGATGCTGCTTAAGAGCCCGGTGGCGCGTCTCGCTACTCACCTCAACAACGTCCTGCCTGACATCATGGCTTTCGGCGCCGGCATCATACGCCTCACTGCTAACCTCAATCATTTCCGCCTCCTGGCGGCGCAGGCTGACCTCATAGCCCATAATGCGGTACTTCACGGGGTCTTGCAGCGGAGCGTTAAGAAGCACTTCCACTGTCTTGCCGCGCACAAATCCCATTTCAATGATACGCTTACGGAAACTTCCATGGCCGTGCACCTTGGCTATCACAGCACGCTGGCCGGTATGCAGTTCTGACAATCTCATGCCCTACACCTTATTAATATATATAACCTGTGCACAAAGTTACGACATTTCCACTGTACAGGCAACACGGAAATGCGGAAATACCTAAAAATGATGATGTCAGCGCGATCCGATGTAAAGGCACAACATTCCAAGGAGCACAAGCGCCAGGTCGGCGGCTTTTGCCTTCAAATTACGCTCGTGGAAGAAGACGGCGCCAAAGAGGAAACTGACCACAACACTGCCGCGACGAATCATAGACACTATGCTGATCATGGCATCTGGCATGGAAAGGGAATAGAAGTACGCAAAGTCGGCAACAGAAAGGAAAACACTCACGCCGATAATCGACCAGTGCCAATGAAATGGCGTAGTGTGGTGGCGATATGGCCACCATAGCAACACAAGCATAGCAAACATCATTATGCACTGATAGATGGTATACCACGACTGTACCATCATGCGGTCCAGACCAGCGCCGCCACTCTCCACGGGTGCCATGATGTATTTGTCGTACAATCCGCTGACAGCGCCCAACGCTGCAGCACCGACAATCATCCATATCCAGTGGTCGCGACGGAAGTCTATTCCCTCACGCTTGCCACTGTGACTCAGCATAAAGAAAGAAATGACAGCAAGAAGCACACCTGCCCATTGCCACAAGTTTAAACGCTCACCGAAAACAAGCAGCGCACCGACAAGAACCATCACCGGACGAGTGGCATTTATCGGTCCGACAATGGTAAGCGGCAGATGCTTCATGCCAAAATAGCCAAGCACCCAACTGGAAAGCACGATGACAGACTTGAGAAGTATGTATTTGTGCTCGTTCCATCCTCCTGATGCGACGTGTACTGCCGTGCCGTCAAGCGCATTGCTTCCCTCGCTAAGCAGAATAAAGGGCAGGAAAATCAGTGAAGAGAACAGCGTGTTGAGAAACAGCACCGGTATAACGGCATTGTCTTTCAATGCCTCTTTCTTGAAAGAATCGTAGCAGCCAAGCAGTGCTGCCGACGTAAAAGCCAATATTAACCAGGTCAAAGCGTATCTTTCTTTTTTATTATTCCGTTTCTTCCGTCGTCAGGACATCGCTTCCTGTTGCAGGATATTCCACGCTTTCCAGGAAAAGGGCATGGGCTGGCATGGACTCACCAGCCATTGTGCGCCGCCCGCTTTCTATCACACTTCGAAACTCGCTGACGGTCATGCGATGGCGCCCCACTTCCAGCAGTGTGCCAACCACAGCACGCACCATATTGCGCAGAAACCTGTTGGCAGAAATCTCGAAATACCAGGCATTGCCCGTCGCTCCGGCAGGAAGCCACTCTGCGTGGGTGACATTGCAGAGCGTCGTCTTCACGTCGCTGCCCGACTTGCAGAACGCAGCAAAGTCGCTCACGGCAAGCAACGTCGCCGCAGCCTCGTTCATCAGCGTAAAGTCAGGCTTGTAATGAAGTTCCAGCGAATAGTGGCGGAGAAAGGGATCCTTGCCTACATGAACAAAATACCTATACGTGCGCTTCGTGGCAGAGAAACGCGCATGTAGAGCGTCAGCGACAGGCTCTACTCTGTCTATACTTATATCCTGCGGCAGCAATCGGTTGAGTTTGTAGGCCAGATTGCTGATGTCATAAGTGCCGCAATAATCGAAATGAGCCGCCATCTGTCGGGCGTGCACGCCTGCGTCAGTACGTCCTGCTGCTGTGAGGTCTACAGGCTGGCGCAACAGCGTGGCCATAGCCTGTTCCATCTCTGCCTGAACAGAGTGGCCCGAAGGCTGCCGCTGCCATCCGTGATACCTTGTGCCGTCGTAACTGAACCAAATGAAATATCTCATACCGGGCTGCAAAGTTAAAAAAAAACAGCGATAAAAAGATGTTGTACAACATGTTTTCGTTTTTTTCCTCTGAAAAGTTTTTTGCATTATCTGGAAATAAGTATCTTTGAGCACATAATTTCTTTTCCATTATTAATACTATCATTAGCATGAATAGAAGCGGCATGGTTGTGAAACCCTGTCGCTTCTCTGTTTTCAGGGCATGCACTTTCCTCTCAGCGCTGACGGCGCTCGCAAAGATACATTCCAGTGATGATGAGCGCGCTGCCAATTGCAAACCAGAGCGTTATCTTCTCGCTTAGCAGCCACCACGCAAAGATTATGGTAGTAATCGGGTTGAAGTAAACCCAGTTGGTAGCCACCATAGCACCCAACCTCCTTATCACCCAGTTCCACAGGAGGAAGCAAATCATTGATGCCACCACTCCGAGGAACAGCAGATTCACCATAACGTCCGGCCGCGTCAGCGTCTGCATTGACGGGAAACCTGGCTCTATTATATAATAAGGTATAATGGTCAGCAGCCCGTAGAAGAAGACTTTCCTTGTGATGAAAATAGTGCTGTAGCGCTCTGCCGCTCTTTTCATAAGCAGCGAATAAACCGCCCAGCAGATACACGCAACAAAGGCCAGCATGTCGCCGACTGGCGAGAGATGCAGCACGAAGTGGCCGTTGAGCACCACCACAGCCATACCCACACAGGCCATCAACGAACCTGCCAGTTGTACACGCGAGATATGTTCTGTCTGCCTGTATACTGCGGCTATTAGAAACATGGCAAACAGCGGACATGAGCACACGATGAGCGACGTGTTGGTAGCGGTAGTGAAAAGCATTGCCGAGTTTTCGGCAAGGAAATAAGCCGAGCCTCCCGTCACTCCGAGCGCCACCATAAGCCATTCGTCGGCAGGCGTATCGCACATCCACTGCATCCTTCGGCCCCTGTTGCTCACCAGCAACTGCCACAGCAGCAACAGCACATAGGCTATGATGAAGCGCAACGTGAAAATCTGAACCGGCGATATTCCTGCGGTCAGCAGCATCTTCGTGATGACAAACGTGCTGCCCCATACAGCCACCGTCAGGAAAGCAACGACGTGATAATATAATCTGCTCTGTGCCATTACGCAACCAACTTCTTACCTTACAGCGCGCAAAGATAGTGAATTATAAATTACGAATTGCAATAAATTACAAATTATGAATTATAAATTACGAATTATAAAAAATATGAATTATAAATTGTGAATTATGAATTATTCACTACCTTTGCGCGCTGAAAATAAAAGAATACTTAATAAATAGCATAGCAATGAAAGTAGCAATTGTTGGCGCCAGCGGCGCAGTAGGTCAGGAATTTCTCAGAATTCTCGACCAGAGAGATTTCCCCATGGACGAGTTAGTTCTGTTTGGCTCCGAGCGTTCTGCAGGCAGGAAATACACCTTTCGCGGCAAGGAGTTGACAGTAAAATTGCTCCAGCACAACGATGACTTCCGCGACATCGACATTGCTTTCACCTCTGCCGGCGCCGGCACATCCAAGGAATTCGCCGAAACCATCACAAAATACGGCTGTGTGATGATCGACAACTCCAGTGCCTTCCGCATGGACAGCGACGTGCCTCTTGTAGTGCCCGAATGTAATGCTGAGGACGCCCTTGTCCGTCCGCGCGGCATCATTGCCAATCCCAACTGCACCACCATAATGATGGTTGTGGTGCTCCAGCCACTTGAAAAACTGTCGCACATCAAGCGCATACACGTAGCCTCATACCAGAGTGCCTCTGGCGCAGGCGCGGCAGCAATGCAGGAACTGCAGCAGCAGTATCGCGAAATAGTAGAAACCGGCGAGGTAAAGACAATACAGAAGTTTCCACACCAGTTAGCCTATAACGTCATTCCGCAAATCGACGTTTTCCAGCCCAACGGCTACACAAAGGAAGAGATGAAGATGTTCAACGAGACGC
>CALFIY010000042.1 GCA_937877595.1 uncultured Prevotella sp. | reverse complement strand
GACCGTTGGGATCGCTCAACTTGAAGTCCACGCGGTCCTTCAGGTCGATGGCGTATGCCATCACGGTGTCTTCTGTGCCATTGGCGCGCATCTCGGCCATGACGCCCTTATCTACTGCTCCCGGGAATACGAAACCGCCATTGTAATCGGTGTGCTCGCCAATAAGGTTAATACGGCCGGGAGATGTATATACATTTCCTGTCTTGCCATCGAAGTGCTTGATAAAGCGGCTTCTTACGAAATCAATTTCCATCATAACTTTTTTTGTTTGAGATTTGAGATTTGAGATTTGAGATTTATAATTATCTCATTGCTCTGTCTCAAAGCAGTTAATATTATTGTTTGTTTTCTTTGCTAATCTCTGTTTAGCGCAGGCCAATCTTTGAGCCCCAGTTGCAGAACCAGATGATGTAGGCATAGTAGACAAACATCATCATAATGGCCACGCCAACACCGAGTGAAGGATTGTCGACGACAGTACCCATCAGCAGAGGCAGGGTAGCACCGCCCAGCACACCCATATTGATGAGACCGGAAGCGTTCTTAGTGTGAGGACCAAGTTCCTGAAGGCCAAGGTTGAAGATGAGAGGCCACATCACTGAATGGAACAGACCTGCGGCGAGCATGGCATAGACTGCCGACATGCCTGGCAGGAAGAACGAGATGCCTACGCAGCAGGCGCCGAGCACCAGACATGCTGTGAGCAACTTGCGAGCCTCAAACTTGGCGAGGATAGCAGAGCCGACGAAACGGCCTACCATCATGCCGCCCCAATAGAGAGGCAGGAAGTCGGTAGCAGAGCCTGGCAGCGACGGGTCGGCTTTCCAGTAGGCTGGAAGCATTGACGGGATACCAATCTCGACACCCATGTACATGAAAATGCCAAGTGCGCCAAGCCATACGTGAGGATACTTGAAGACGCTCGACTTGTATTGCTTGGTGTCGATGGTTTCTTCCTTGTCTTCCTGCTTGTCCATGTCAGGATCGGGCAACTTGATGAAGAACAGTATGGCTGCTATGACAAGTGCAAAGAGGCCCAGCATGAGGAACGGACCAGGTACGTTCTCGGGCAACTTGGGCTTGTCGGCTATGATAACGGTGGTGATGAAGATAGGTGCCACGGTAGTAGCCACCGAGTTGAGGGCCTGCGACAGCGTCATGCGGAAGGCGCCGCTCTCAGGCTTGCCAAGAACCATCACATAGGGGTTGGCTACCAGTTGAAGCATTACCACGCCCAGGGCAACTACGCTCATGCAGCAGAGGAATACGGTGTAGACACTCTCAGTGCCGAGTGCTGCGGTGACACCCAGGTTGTTGGCAATAAAGCCTAAGCCTACGACGGTGAGACCAAGGACAAGCGTTGCCTTGTAGCCTATCTTGCTCATCATCATGGCAAACGGGATGGAGAAGAAGTAGGCACCATAGAAGAATGTGTTGACAAGTTGTCCCTGTGTGTCGGTCAGTTTGAAGGCTTCTTTGCAGAACTCGATCATAGAGTTGTTCATCGTGGTGATGAATCCTATCAGGAAGCATACGATGAACACTATAATCAACGGGAACAAATAGTTGGGAGATTGTTTTTGTGACATAGTATTATTACGTTTTTCGTTATTGCGGTATTGAGTTATCGCGTTGTTAGGTTACTGCGGTTGCGTTATCGCGCAGCGACTACTCTACACCAAACTTGTAGATGGTCTTCTGCTTGTACTGTTCGCCAGGATTAAGCACGACAGAGGGGAAATAAGGCCGGTTGGGCGAGTCGGGGAAGTGCTGGCACTCGAAGCAGACTGCACTGCGGCGTGGGAACGTAGCGCCATGCTGGCCCTTGTAGCCGTCGGCCCAGTTGTCGCTGTATACCTGCATGCCAGGCTCTGTGGTAAACACTTCGAGAGTGCGTCCGCTGACCGGTTCTGTCAGTTTGGCAGCGTATGACAGTTCGCCCTCTTCTTTCTTGTTCAGCACGAAACAGTGGTCGTAGCCTGCACCGTTCTTTATCTGCTCGTCGTCAGCGTCGATATCCTTGCCGATGGCCTTTGCAGCACGGAAGTCAAATGGCGTGCCTGCCACCTTCAGTATCTCGCCTGTCGGAATGGACGTCTCGTCGATGGGGATAAAGAAATCGGCATTGACCTCCATCACCTGGTTTTCTATGGTCGGTGTAGGATCGGCAATGCCGGCAAGCGAGAAGAATGCGTGGTGGGTGAGATTGATGACAGTCTTCTTGTTGGTGGTAGCAAGATATTCTATTACAATTTCGTTGAGGTCGGTAAACGTGAATTCTACAGTGACGCGGCACTCTCCGGTGAAGCCTTCCTCGCCGTAGGCCGACGTATAGGTCAGCGCTAAGGAGCGAGGACCCATCTGCTTGGCGTCCCAGACGCGGGCGTGGAAGCCAGTGGGGCCGCCATGGAGCGCATTGGGGCCGTTGTTGATGGCAAGTTGGTACTCCTTGCCGTTCAGCGTGAACTGGCCTTTGTTGATACGGTTGCCGTAACGGCCGATAAGTGTAGAGAGAAATGGTTCGGGCGATGCAATGACTTCCTGAATATTGTCGTGGCCCTGGATGACGTTGGCAATGTTGCCGTTCTTGTCGGGAACCATAATGGCAACGATGGCACCGCCGTAGTTGGTGATGGCAACTTCGTAACCCTTGCGGTTGCGCAGAATGTATAAGTCTGTCTTTTTGCCGTTGATAGTGGTCTGAAAGTCTTTACGCTTCAGGCCACACAAATTCGCGTTTTCCGTTGTGTTAGCCATATTTTTCGGTTTTAGTTACTGTAATGTTTTTTGCAAAGTAACCAAAAAATAATGACTTGAACGAAAAAAAGATAATTTTTTAGTGTTAAAAACCACTAAATAAGATTTTTCAGCAAATCACCCACTACGTATGTGCTTCCGCCGACAAAGACAAGGTCGTCGTGGGCTGCATTTTCCATGGCAGCCTTATATGCTTCGTAGACAGATGGGAACGCCAGGCCTTCGATGCCTCGCTGCATGGCAAGACTGCGTATTACATTTTCGCCAATGGCGCGTTTGGTGCTGGCTTTAGTGAAATAATATGTGGCATGCTTGGGAAGCATGTCGAGAATGGTGTCGATATCCTTGTCGTCGACCATTCCGAAAACGATATGCATGTGCTGGCATGGCGTGTTTTCAAGTTGGCGTACGATATACTGCCATCCTGCTACGTTGTGGCCTGTGTCGCATATCACGTGTGGCGCATTCTTCAGCGTCTGCCAGCGGCCTTGAAGTCCGGTAAGCATGCAGACATTCTTGAGCGCCTCTTCCAGTTCCAGCCTGTTCTTTGCAAAATTGCTCTCTTTCTGGCAGCGGCAGAGGTAGCCCTTTCCTGTCAGCACACGTAGCGCGAAGAATGTGGTGTTGAGGTTTTTCTCCTGGTAGATACCGCTCAGGTCGCCGTCGTATTCGCCGAGGTGGACGGTGACATAGTGCATTCCGCCGTTGGGAAGCGGCTGGGCACTGACAATTTCCGGTTTGTCTTCGGCAAAGACAATGGGACTTCCCATTTCCTTGGCTTTCTGCTCGAAGACAGGACGTGTCTCGGCTGTCGCCTCGCCTATCACGACGGGCACTCCGGCTTTTATTATGCCAGCCTTCTCGGCGGCAATTTTCTCCAGCGTGTCGCCAAGCAGTTGGGTATGGTCAAGGCTTATGTTTGTTATTATCGAGACTATTGGCGTAATGATATTGGTGCAGTCGAGCCTTCCGCCAAGTCCTACCTCAACTACGGCTATGTCTATCTGCATGTCGGCAAAATAGCGTAGCGCCATGGCTGTTGTCACCTCGAAGAATGACGGATGGAGAGGTTCGAAGAATTGCCGTTCCTTCTCTACGAAGTCTACAACGTAGTCTTCGCTTATCATCTTTCCGTTTACACGTATGCGCTCGCGGAAATCAACAAGGTGGGGAGATGTGTAGAGACCTACTTTGTAGCCGCACGACTGCAATATTGCTGCTAAGGTGTGCGACACGGAACCTTTGCCGTTGGTGCCGGCAACGTGAATGGTGGCATACTGGCAGTGGGGATGGCCGAAATGCTCGTCAAGGGCAAGCGTATTGCTGAGGCCTTCTTTGTAGCCGTCAGTGCCCTGCTGCTCAAACATTGGCGTCTGGCTGTAGAGGTATTCGCAGGTCTCTTGGTAGTTCATGGATATAAGTAAGGACTAAGCCCTATGCAAAGTAGTTCTTGAACTTATGGAAGATGCTCTCTTTCGTTGCGGCGTCGCCCTTGAAATTATCGCTCTGGCGGAAACGCTCAATGGCTTCATGCTCTTCGCGCGATAAAGTCTTTGGTACGTAGACGCTAACGTTGACAACCATGTCGCCAGTGCCGCGGCCGTAACCTTGTACAGCAGGAAGACCCTTGCCGCGCAGGCGCATCGTCTTGCCTGGTTGTGTTCCCGGCTCTATCTTTACGCGCAGGCGCTTGCCGTCTATCGTTGGAATTTCCACGTCGCCTCCCAACGCTGCCGTCGGGAAGTCGAGCAGCAGATTGTAGATGATGTCGCTGTCGTCGCGGATGAAGTTTTCGTCGTCAACCTCTTCAATGAAGACCTGAATATCGCCGTTGATACCTTTGTTGTGACCGGCGTTTCCTTTCCCGGGAACGTTGACAATCATTCCTTCGGCAACTCCTGCAGGTATCTTTATCTCTACAACTTCTTCGCCTTTCTCCACACCTGTGCCTCCGCAGTGGCGGCACTTGTTTTTAATCACGCTGCCAGAGCCGCCGCACGTAGGACAAACACCCTGTGTCTGCATCATGCCGAATATGCTCTGTGTGGTGTGTGTAATGACACCTGTGCCGCGGCATGTAGGACACTGCTCGCTGCTGCTGCCGTTCTCTGCACCTGAACCGTGACAGTGGGAGCATGTGACATCCTTGCGGACCTTGAATTTCTTGGTCACGCCATGGGCTATCTCGTTGAGCGAAAGTTTCACCTTTAGCCTGAGATCGTTGCCACGGTGCTTCTGCGGGCTGCGCGACTGTGAGCCAAAGCCGCCAAAGCCAGCCCTGCCGCCAAAGATGTCGCCAAACATGGAGAAGATGTCGTCCATGTTCATGCTTGTAGCACTGAAGCCGCCAAAGCCGCTTCCACCAGGCCCGTTAAATCCAAACTGGTCATACTGCTGTCGCTTCTGCGGGTCGTGCAGCACATCGTAAGCCTCGGCAGCCTCCTTGAATTTCTCCTCGGCTTCCTTGTTGCCAGGGTTGCGGTCTGGGTGATATTTAATGGCTATGGTGCGGTAGGCCTTCTTTATCTGGTCTTCTGTGGCGTTCTTGTCGACACCAAGCACTTCATAGTAGTCTCTCTTTTGTGCCATTATGTTATAAGCAATGAACTATAAAAAATAAATTACAATTATATATTATGCAATATGAATTGTTACCTATTGTCCTACGGCAACTTTTGCATGGCGTATCACCTTGTCGTTGAGCGTGTAGCCGCGCTGCAGACAGTCGATGACTTTTCCCTTTTTGTCGTCGCCCATTCCAGGAACCATTGCTACAGCCTCGTGAATGTCGGTATTGAAGTCGGCATCGCTGGTATCTATTGTTTTGACACCCTGTGACTCAAGTGTTTTCATCAGTTTCTGATAAATCAGAGTCATTCCTTCGCGCAGCACTTCAGGATCGTCGGTTTTCTCACCGCTATCAATGGCGCGCTCCATGTCGTCAACCACGGGAAGAATGGCTGTTATCACTTTTTCTCCGCCATTGAGTATCAGTTCAGCGCGTTCCTTCAAAGTGCGCTTGCGGTAATTGTCAAACTCAGCAACAGAACGCAGATATTTGTCGCGCAGAACTTCCACCTCTTCAAGAGCGGCCTCCAGAGGGTCTTTCTCTTCGGCAGGTTGTTCTTCCGTTTGTTCTTCGTCTGCAGTTTCTGTCTGTTCGCTTTCTTCTGTAGGCTGTCCTTCACTTGGCTCAGCAGGCTGAGCATCGAGTTCTTCGTCTTCTATGTTTATATTCTTTTCTTCACTCATGGTAATGTTGTTTTTCTTCTGTAACAGCAAATTTCGTGCCACCTTATGCGTACATCTCTGCTTTCTGCTCTTTTATTCGCTCGTCGTAGATGTAGTCATCGTATGTGGTGAGTTTGTCGATGGTGCCGCGAGGAGTGAGTTCAATGATGCGGTCGGCTACGGTGTTGATGAATTCGTGGTCGTGGGAGGCAAAGAGAATGTTGCCCTTGAACGAAATAAGGTTGTTGTTAAATGCCTGTATCGATTCCAGATCGAGATGGTTTGTCGGCGTGTCGAGTATGAGGCAGTTGGCATTTTTGAGTTGCATGCGTGCTATCATGCAGCGCATTTTCTCACCGCCGGAGAGCACGTTGACTTTCTTAAGCACGTCCTCTTCCTTGAAAAGCATGCGGCCAAGATACGACTTCATCATTACCTCGTTGCCAGTGCCGTACTGAGACAACCAGTCAACGAGATTAAGTTCCGACTGGAAGAAACTGGTGTTGTCGAGAGGCAGGTATGCTGTGGTAATGGTCACTCCCCATTTGTATTCGCCTGCATCAGCCTGGCGATTGCCGTTGATTATCTCAAACAACGCTGTCATGGCTTTTGGATTATGGGAGAGGAAAACCGTCTTCTGTCCTTTTTCGATGGTGAAATTGACGTTATCGAAGAGCACGGTGCCGTCGGAGTCTACTGCTTTCAGTCCTTTCACTTCGAGTATCTGCGTGCCAGGTTCGCGTTCCATCTGGAAAATGATGCCAGGATACTTGCGCGTAGAGGGTGCAATCTGTTCTACGTTCAGTTTTTCGAGCATCTTCTTTCGTGAAGTGGTTTGTTTCGATTTTGCTACATTTGCTGAGAAACGTCGTATGAACTCTTCCAGTTGTTTGCGCTTCTCTTCTGCCTTCATTTTCTGGTTCTGTGCCTGTCGCAGGGCCAACTGGCTGGACTCATACCAGAAGGAATAGTTGCCGGAGAAGAGCGTCACTTTGCCAAAGTCAATGTCGACAGTCTGTGTTGACACGGCGTCAAGGAAGTGGCGGTCGTGGGATACTACAAGTACGCATTGCTCAAGATTGGAAAGGTATTCTTCCAACCATTGTACGGTGTCAAGGTCAAGGTCGTTGGTTGGCTCGTCGAGCAGCAGGTTGTCTGGATGGCCAAAAAGGGCTTTTGCCAGCATCACGCGCACTTTCTCGTTGTTTGAGATGTCGGTCATCTGCTTGTAGTGTGCATCCTCTTTCACTCCAAGGTTCTGCAGCAGTTGTGCTGCCTCGCTCTCTGCTTCCCAGCCGTTCATTTCGGCAAAGGCCATCTCGAGTTCTGCAGCGCGGTTGCCGTCTTCCTCTGTCATCTCGTCTTTGGCGTAAAGAGCCTCGCGCTCCTTCATGTTTTTCCACAGCGGCTGGTGTCCCATCAGTACAGTGTCCATCACTGTAAACTCATCGTATTTGAAGTGGTCCTGTTCCAGCACACTGAGACGTTCGCCCGGGCCAAGTTCTACGCTGCCTTTGTTGGGCTCAAGTTCGCCGCTGATGGCGCGCAAAAGGGTAGATTTTCCGGCACCATTGGCACCGATGATGCCATAGATATTGCCACTGGTGAACTTCAGGTTAACGTCTTTGTATAATGTCTTTTTGCCAAATTGTATGGCCAGATTTGTTACTGTTATCATCTTATATAATTCACAATTTATAATTCATAATTCACAACACGCAATTCTTAATTTCACACTTCGTAAGTATGTGTTTAAAGTAGGTACGTACGCGCGCGATGCTTAGCGATTCAACTGGCGCGCCATTTCCTGTTGAAGTTCCTTGGCTTTCCGGGCTGCCACGGCGGCGAAGTCTTCGCCGCTGGAAGCGTAGATGATACCGCGGCTTGAGTTGACGAGCAGACCGCAATCGCTTGTCATGCCGTGGCGACAAACTTCTTCGAGAGAACCGCCCTGTGCCCCCACTCCTGGGACAAGCAGGAAGTGGCGCGGTACGATTTTTCTTATCTCCTCAAACATTTTTCCCTGTGTGGCTCCAACGACATACATCATGTTTTCGTCTGTTCCCCACTGTTGCGACACTTTTAGCACTTTCTCAAAAAGGCGTTCGCCGTCGGCATCAGCCGTGAGTTGGAAGTCATGGCTGCCTTTGTTGCTGGTCAAAGCAAGGAGAATGACCCATTTGCCGTCATAACCGAGGAATGGCGTCACGGAATCTTCGCCCATGTAAGGTGCTACAGTCAGTGAATCGACATTATACTCTTCGAAAAAGGTGCGCGCATACATTGCAGACGTGTTGCCAATGTCGCCGCGCTTGGCGTCGGCGATGATAAAATGGTTGGGATAGTTCGTCTTGAGATATTCTATTGTTTTCTCAAATGCCACAAGTCCTTTCACTCCTGCTGCCTCGTAGAAAGCGAGGTTTGGCTTGTAACTCACGCAGTAGGGCGCTGTGGCGTCAATGATTGCGCGGTTGAAGTCGAAAATTGGATCGTCGCCTGCCAGCAGGTGCTGCGGTATCTTGCGCTCATCGGTGTCCAGTCCTACGCACAGGAATGATTGCTTTGTGCGTATTTGTCCAATCAGTTCTTTCCGTGTCATCGGTATTATGTTTAGTTATTTATTTTTGTCAGTTTGCAATCGTAGGCTTATGCTTGTTGAGCGAGTTGCGCTCCCAGAATACGCCACCCGTATAGCCTTGGATGGAGGTGTCGTGGCCTGCCAGCATAAGCCGTTTCTCAGCCCAGCAGCAGTATTCGCTGTTTTCCTCTATGCCGCAGTAGTGACGGCCCAACTTCTTGGCCACGACGCTTGTAGTGCCGCTGCCGAGGAAAGGGTCGAAAATAATGTCGCCTTTCTCTGACGAGGCCAGGATAAGTTTGGCAATAAGTTTCTCTGGTTTCTGTGTGGGATGGTCGGTATTTTCAGGCATTGACCAAAAAGGAATGCAGATATCATCCCAGAAGTTTGACGGGCAGGTCATGCGGTAGTTGCCGTCGGCAGTCTCTTCCCAGTCTTTCGGCTTTCCGTCAGAGTGGTATGGAGCAATCACCTGACGGCGTAGTTTCACGGCATCAACGTTGAAGAAGTAGTCGTTGCTGTTTGCTACGGCAAACCATATATCCTCCATACTGTTCTTCCAGTTATGCATGGCTCCGCGCCCTTTTTCTCTCTGCCATGTTATGCGGTTGAGAATGTGCAGATGTTCCGACAGTGCTGTCTGCAGTGCTGCCGTACATTTCCAGTCGCCGCAGAGATATAGCGAGCCGTCGGGCTTCAGTTTGCTGACCACGAGCGGCAGCCACTCACGCAGATATTCCAGGTAGTCGCCTTCTGAGCGGGCGCTGAACTTCGTTCCGTTGAAATTTTTACTAAGATTGTATGGAGGGTCAATGATGATGAGATCGGCAAATGCGTCGGGCAACATAGGCAACACTTTCATCGCGTCGGCGTTTATGGTTTTGTCGATAAACGAAGCGCCATCTGCCAACTGCTTAAGGCTGACGAGCCTTGCGCTAAATTCCTTTTGCTCAGTCTGCGATAGTGTCAGGGTGCGATTACGTAGTGCCTTTTTGTCGCTCATGTCTTACAGTTCTGTCTCTTTCATTCTTTCCGCATTCTCGGCCACTGTCAGTGCATCAATCATGGGCTGGATGTCGCCGCCGAGGAAGCCCTGCAGGTCGTGGGTAGTGTATCCGATGCGATGATCGGTCACGCGGCCTTGCGGAAAGTTGTATGTGCGAATTTTTGCAGAGCGGTCGCCTGTGGAAACGAGTGTCTTGCGTCGCGAGGCGATGTCGTCGACATATTTCTGATGCTCGCGGTCGTAGATAAACGTGTAAAGACGCGACAGTGCGCGCTCTTTGTTTTTTGGCTGGTCGCGTGTTTCGGTGCACTCAATGAGTATTTCCTCTGTCTCTCCAGTGTTCGGGTTTTTCCACATGTAGCGCAGGCGCACGCCACTCTCCACTTTGTTGACGTTCTGACCGCCTGCACCGCTGGAGCGGAACGTGTCCCATTTTATCTCGCCCTCATTTATGTGTACCTCAAACTTGTCTGCCTCTGGCAGAACGGCTACTGTTGCAGCCGAAGTGTGCATGCGGCCTTGCGTTTCGGTGGCAGGAACTCGCTGTACGCGGTGTACGCCACTCTCATACTTCAATGTGCCGTAGACGTCGGCTCCACTGACGGCAAAATCTATCTCTTTAAATCCGCCTACAGCACCTTCGCTGACGCTGGTTATTGAGAGTTGCCATCCCTTTGAGTCGCAGAAACTCTTGTACATCTTAAACAAGTCGCCGGCAAAGAGCGCTGCCTCGTCGCCGCCAGTGCCTGCACGAATTTCCATTTGTACGTTTTTCGCGTCTTCCGGGTCTTTGGGAATGAGGGCAATCTTTATTTCTTCCTCAAGTTTCGGCTGAAGAGCCTCATTGGTGTTCAGTTCTTCGCGAGCCATCTCGCGCATTTCGGCATCCTGCTCTGTGGCCAGCAGGTCTTTCGCTTCGCGTATTGCATTAAGGCATGCGATGTATCGCTTTCGCGCATCCATGATGTCTCCCAGGTCCTTGTATTCTTTTGTAAGCCTGACGAAGCGCTGCTGGTCGGCTATTACTGCAGGGTCTGTAATCAGTGTCGATACTTCTTCGAAGCGTGCTTCCAGACCATCAAGTTTCTGCAGAATGCTGTTAGTTGTTTCTGCCATGTGAGTGTAGTGATTGCGTTTTCAGGGTGCAAAGGTACGATTAAGCGCGCGCAAAACAAAAGTTATTTTGTTTTTTTTGCCCTGCATTATAGCCGCTCCTTGTCAATGGAACTCCAAATTTGCCAAACGGGAGCACCTTTTTTTGAATTCATGGTAGGGGATTTAGTAACAATGATAGCGTTAAAAAAAAGAAAAAACAATGCGACAGAGAAATTTTTCCCTTTTCTTTGGCTGCTGAAGAGAAATATTTTCTTACCTTTGCATCCGCTATCATTTCGGGAACGCGCCTGTGGCGGAATTGGTAGACGCGCCAGACTTAGGATCTGGTGTCTCGCGACGTGCAGGTTCGAGTCCTGTCAGGCGCACCTGCTCTTTGCAAATTTTCAAGTCGGCATAGCTCAGTTGGTTAGAGTATCACCTTGACATGGTGGGGGTCCTTGGTTCGAATCCAAGTGTCGACACTAAGATAAAGTGACTGGACGACCAGTCACTTTTTGCTAAACAGTAAACCTAACCCTTTTTGACTATGAGAAAACAACAGACAGGTAGCCGTTCCTTGTTGATGACGGTTACCCTGTTGGCCTTTTGTGCCGTCGGTGCCGTTGGCGCTGATTTTGAAACTGCCGCCGAGGCAGCGCGCAACATGCGTGTGGGATGGAATGCAGGCAATGCCCTGGAGAGTAACTCAGGAGATACGCTCAACATGTGGATAGAGCAATGGACCGACCGCTCGCCGCGAGCCTACGAGACTGCCTGGGGACAGAGACAGTCAACGGCGGCACTGATGAAAATGATGCGCGAGGCAGGAATGAACACGATACGCATCCCTGTGACGTGGTATCCTCACATGGAGGCCACTTTCAGTTCGGTAACTTACAACAGCAGTACGAGTTCGCTCACGCCATGGTTGCCATGGCAGGACGACATAGGCAAAAAGATAGATGCCACATGGATGGCGCGTGTAAAAGAGGTCGTAGACTACGTTGTTGGGCAGGGAATGTACTGTATTCTCAATGTCCATCACGACACTGGTGCGTCAAATACGGCGTGGCTGCTGGCCGACACTGAGGTCTACGTCAGGCAAAAGGAGCGTTTCGAAGCCGTATGGCAGCAGATAGCAGAGGAATTCCGTGACTACGACGAGCATCTGCTCTTCGAAGGCTACAACGAAATGCTCGATGCGAAGCGGTCGTGGTGTTTCGCTTCTTCCGGCAGTGCTTCGGGCTACGACGCAGCGCTGGCAGCCGACGCATACAAGGCAATCAACAGTTATGCACAGAGTTTTGTCGACGTGGTGCGTGCTACTGGCGGCAACAATGCGCAGCGCAACCTCATCGTAAGCACCTACGGCGCATGCAGTGGCGGCGGTACGTGGAATTCCCACCTTAAGGACCCCTTGGAACAGATGGCTCTGCCCGGCGACAATGTTGCAGACCATCTCCTCTTTGAAGTCCATTCATATCCCAACATCAGTAATCTTGCCAATGCTAAGAGTGAGGTCAGCGAGATGATGGCGGCCATTGCCACCCACTTGGCTTCGCGCGCCCCTGTGGTGATAGGCGAATGGGGGACAAGCGACTCTGAAGCCGACTACAAGAATAACCGCAGCAACATGCTTGAATTTGCCCGTTACTTCGTGGAGAGCGCCAAAGAGCATGGTTTTGTGACGCTCTACTGGATGGGCCTCTCCGACGGCGAGTCGCGCAGCGTGCCCCAGATAGACCAGCCCGACTTGCTGCAGGCCATAATAAAAGGCTATTATGGCGAGGAGGGATATTCTGCTGTGGCCGCACCGGTGCGTGAACAGCAAAGAGATACATACGATGTGTATAACTGCGGCGGCCAACTGCTTAAGCAGCATGTCGCAACGCTTGACGGACTTGCCCCCGGCACTTATGTCGTGCGCTTCGGCCGCAGTGGGGAGAGCAGGAAGATAATAGTAAAATAATCATAACACCATGAAAAATCTGATACTTGTGGTTGCTGCCATGATGGCAGTTTCTGCAAATGCGCGCAACCGACAGAACTTCGATGCCAACTGGCGTTTCATGCTTGCCGACTCGGCTGCAATGGCAAGCGACACATACAACGATGCTCACTGGCGCCTTCTCTCACTTCCGCACGACTGGGCGCGCGAGGGCGACTTTCTTGCCGGCAATCCCAGCGGTGCCGGCGGTGGCGCGCTGCCTGGCGGTGTCGGCTGGTACCGCAAGACCTTCCGTGTGGAGCGCTCTGCCGACGAGCGCGTGTTCATGGAGTTCGACGGCGTGTATATGAACTCTACCGTCTACGTCAATGGGAAATCCGTAGGCACGCGTCCTTATGGCTATAGCACTTTTGAGTATGACATCACGCCGCTGTTGCGTCAGGGCGACAACGTTGTGGCGGTGAGAGTGGACAACAGCGACCAGCCAAATTCGCGCTGGTATAGCGGCTGTGGCATCTATCGCCACGTGTGGCTCACCATGACAAGCGACATACACGTTGCCCACTGGGGCGTGCATGCCGTGGCAGATGCCACGAAAGGCACCGTGACGGTGACCACCCGAGTAGACAATCCCACGGGCAGGCGCGTGCAGTTGCACCACGCACTGATAGATGCCGAGGGAAACGTGGTGGCCCAGACAAAGGGCGGCACTACTGCCACGCTTGCCCTCGGGCGCAAAAAGATGCATCTGTGGGACATCACTACACCTTATATATATTACGTGCGCACGCGCGTGATAGACGGCGGCCGTGTTGTCGACGAAGTAACTTCGCCCACGGGTTTCCGCACATTCCGTTTCGACGCAGCCACAGGTTTCTGGCTCAACGGCCGCAACCTGAAACTCAACGGCGTCTGCGAACACCACGACTTTGGCAGTCTTGGCGCTGCTCTCAGCGAGGATGCCATGCATCGCAAACTGCTTCGGCTTAAGGAAATGGGTGTCAATGCCATCCGCTCAAGCCACAATCCGCCTGCGCCCGAACTTCTTGCCATGTGCGACACTATGGGCCTGATAGTGATGGATGAAAGTTTCGACATGTGGCGCCGCCGCAAATCGTCGGGCGACTATGCGCGCTTCTTCGACAAATGGCATGAGCGCGACCTTACCGACCTTGTTATGCGCGACCGTAACCATCCCTGCATACTGATGTGGTCCATTGGCAATGAGGTGCTTGAGCAGTGGTCGAGCGCCGATGCCGATACGCTGACGCTTGAGCAGGCAAATCTCATACTTAATGCCGGTCACGACGCCTCAACGCTTGCCAAGGCTGGCGAGATGAGTGTCAATACGATGCTGTGCGACCATCTGGCCAGCATTGTGCGCCGTCTCGACTCCACACGTCCCGTCACTGCCGGATGCAACGAGCCGTCGCCTGGCAATCACCTGTTCCGTGGGAAAGGTATTGACGTCATTGGCTACAACTATCATACGGAGTGGATTAAAGATGTGCCGAAAAACTTCCCTGGCAGGCCGTTTATTATGACGGAGAGCGTATCGGCGCTGCAGACTACGAGTCATTATCTGCAACCCAGCGACTCCGTGCGCATTGCTCCGAAGGAGTGGTGGCTTCCGTACAGCGACCCTTCGTACATGTGCTCGGCCTACGACAACTCCCGAGTGCCCTGGGGCTCTACACATGAAGACACGTGGAGCGTGGTGAAGCATACGCCATACGTTGGCGGACAGTTTATATGGACAGGGTTTGACTATATCGGCGAACCCACGCCCTACGGCTTTCCTGCCCGTTCGTCATACTTTGGCATCGTAGACCTTTCCGGCCAGCCCAAGGATGTCTACTATATGTACCAGAGCGAATGGACCGACCGTCCCGTGCTGCACCTTTTTCCCCACTGGAACTGGCTTGAGGGCCAGGAACTCGACATGTGGTGCTACTACAGTCAGGCCGATGAGGTCGAACTCTTTGTCAACGGCCGTTCGCAAGGCGTGAGGCGCAAGGGCAGTGGAGCACCGCTCTGCACGGAGTTCCATGTTGGATGGCGCGTGGTGTTTGAACCAGGCGAAGTGAGCGTTGTGGCGCGTCGTGACGGCCGTGAGGTAGGGCGTCAGACGCTGCGCACTGCCGGCGAGCCCCACCATGTGCAACTTGACATTGACTACAGTGGCCGCGACCTTACCTTTGTGCGTGCCACCGTCGTTGATGAGCATGGCAATCGCTGTCCGTGGGCTGAAAACCAACTTTTCTTCTCGGGTAAAGACGTGGAAATCGTGGCCACCGACAACGGTTGTCAGACGTCAATGGAGCGATTTACAAGTGCTCAGCGGCGGGCGTTCTTCGGAAGGGCGCTTGCCGTGGTACGTGGTGAGGGAACACTCAGCGTGCGCACCTACGGTCTGCCGGAGACAAGCATCAAGATAAAGTAATCGGTGCTGACGGAAAGTCGTCAGCACCGACGGCAGAGGCAAATGCTGTTGTGGCAAAATTTACAGCAGTGTTTTTAAAAATAAAAACAGCGCTGGCAAAAATTAAAACAGCAGTGAAAAAAATGCGGCGCGTTATGCAGATTACGCGCCGCATTTTTTTATTCCGTTTTTGTTGTGTTATCGTTTGTCAGCCTTTCCTTATTTTGGCATCTCAGCATTTATGCGGTCTACCGAGCCATGTACCGGATTTAATATCATGTGGGTGACATAGCGCGTGAATAGTGAGCCGCTTCGGCACTCCACGAATCCGAACTGAGCAGCGTACAGGTCGAAGGCTCCAAGCAGATGCTCCTCGCGCTGCAGCGTTACCTTTATCCTGCCAGGCACGTTGACCCAGAAACCACCTTCTTTCTTCTTGTCGGCCATGTCGTACTGCTGGGTAGGAGTGCGGTGCATGTCCTGTACGGTCATGTAGTAGGGGATGCCTGAGAGATCGTCCTTGTCAACAAGGCCCAGTTTCTTGTTTATGCGGAAAATGACCTCGCGTTCCACTTCTTTGTCGGGACACACGGTGACTATTTGTTCCGTTGTGTCACGTGTTGTGGTTCCGAGAAACATTGACATGAGAGCCTCGCGCTCTTTTTCAATCTCGTCGAGCATCAGTTGCAGTTGCTGCTTGTCGGCTGGCGTGTCGTCGGCTTCGCCAGTGATGAGAGCCTGACGGCGTTCCTGAAGTTCTATAATCTGCTGGACGGTGAGTTCGGCCATCTTGGCCATACTGCCGGCAGCAAGAACTTCGGCACTAAGGTATTGGCGCGGATTGATGCGCTCCGGCTGTGGGCCGGGCTTGAAGTGCTTCATCTCAGGCACTGCTACGGGCTCGGCATTTACGGCTTGCAGCACTCCCTCCTCGTTCAGGCGGATATCTGCGCCGACTGTTTTTCCCTTCAGTTTGACGGTGTAGCATTTCGAGGTGTCGCGCACGCCTATCTGGTTGATGCCGAAGTTAACTACGGTGTATGTTACCACTTCCTCCTGCTCTATGCCCGTCATGCGCAGATACTTCTCTGCATATTTACAGAAGTCGCCAGGAGTATAGACACGTTTTTCGATGAGCAGTTGCAGGCGTATGGCCGACTTCGGAAGGAAGTAGGTGACGGCATCGCCGTTGATGCCCGGCTTCGTAGGCGTGGCTACGGGTTGTGCCATTGCTGACAGGCTCATCAGCGCCATGGCTATAATCAGTAATTTCTTCATATCCTTGTTAGTATGTTTTTATTCTTTCAAACGTTTGAAGGCTCTCGACAGATAGCGTATTATGTCGCTTGCCAGCAGGCTTTCCTCTCCGAGGTCGCGCGCTGCCAGATCGCCGGCCAGTCCGTGGAGATAAACTCCAAGATAGCAGGCATCCTGCGACTTGTAGCCCCTTGCCAGCAGTGCTGTGATGATGCCTGTCAGCACATCGCCGCTGCCAGCCGTTGCCATGCCTGCATTTCCCGTAGGGTTGAATGCCACGCGCCCGTCGGGCGTACATATTGCGGTATAGTGACCCTTGAGTATCACGTAGCCATGCAGTTTCTCTGCAAGGTGGCGCGCCTTGGTCAGCCGTTCGTAACTGTCGGCAGAATGGCTGTCCATGCGGTCAAACTCCACAGGATGCGGTGTCAGGATGATGCCTTTCGGCAACTGCTGTATCCATGCTCTGTGGTTAGCGAGTATATTCAAGGCGTCGGCGTCTGCTACGACAGGGCAGGTGGTGCGCCGCAACTGTGCTATGAGTGGTATTGCCGTCTGCTCGCTTTGTCCGAGTCCAGGGCCGATGCCCAGTGCATGGTAGTCCTCTGTGTCTACTGCTTCAGAGAAGATTGTCTCTTCCGGATCGAGTTGTAGCACAGCCTCTGGCACTGCGGCCTGCAGCACGGCGTAGTTTTTGCGTGGCGTATGAATGGTTACCTTTCCGGCTCCGCTGCGCAGACAGGCACGCGCAGCCAGAACAGCCGCTCCAGCCATGCCGTAACTGCCGGCAATGATGAGCGCCTTGCCCATCATGCCCTTATGGGCAAAACTGTCGCGCGGCAGGAGAAGTTGGCGAATGTCGTTTTCCTCGAGAATAGAATACTGAGCGTCGGTCTGCTCTGTCGCCTCTTTGCTAAGACGTATGTCGAGAATTCTTACTTGGCCTATGAAAGGCTGGTTCTCGGGGAAGAGAAAAGCCAACTTCGTCTGCTGAAGCGTCAGCGTTATGTCGGCGCGTATTATGTTGGCTCTGACGTTGAAACTGTTGTCTTCGGTCATCAGCCCGGAAGGTACGTCGATACTCACCACCTGCGCCGGCGATGCGTTGATGTATTTCACCAACGACGCAAAGCCTCCGGCCAATGGCTTGTTGAGCCCTGAGCCGAAGAGACCGTCTACTACCAGCATGTCGCGCTCCAGGCGTGGAGGGTCGAACTCCTGTGTCACTTCCACGAAGTCCTTCAGGCGCTTTGCTGCCAGCAGACGCTGCTTGTTTGTGGCACAGTCGGTTGACAACTGGCCGCTGATGTTAAAGAGATAGACACTTACCTGATAATTTCGCTCGCTCAGCATTCTTGCTACGGCCATTGCGTCGCCTCCGTTGTTGCCTGGTCCGGCAAAAACGACAACGGGCGTCGACGGACGCCATGTCTCCATGATGGCCTGCGTCAAAACAGTCGACGCACGTTCCATCAGGTCTATGCTATCAATGGGCTCATGTTCGATAGTGAAGCGGTCTATATCACGTATCTGAGCGCTGGTAAATATCTTCATTCACGTGCAAAATTAAGAAAAAAACATTACCCGTGTCCATTCTTTTGGAAAAAAATAGTAATTTTGTGCCAAATTTTATAATTTGTCAATATGAGTATCGTTAAAATCAAGGATAAAACCTTTGAAACGTCAATCACTGAAAGTGAATTGCAAAAGCGTATTTCAGAAGTGGCAGCCCAGATTAGCCATGACATGGAAGGGAAAAATCCGCTGCTTCTTGGAGTTCTGAACGGGGCTTTTATCTTTGCTGCCGACTTGATGCGTCAGATTACCATTCCATGTGAGATTTCCTTTGTGAAATTGGCAAGTTATCAGGGCACTACTTCTACTGGTAAGGTGAAGGAAGTGATTGGTATTAACGAAGACCTGACAGGACGCACGGTGATTATCGTAGAAGATATAGTGGAAAGCGGACTGACTATGAAGCGCATGATAGAGCAGATAGGCACGCGCAATCCGGCATCGGTGCATATCTGTACGCTGTTTGTCAAGCCGGAAAAACTGCAGGTCGACCTGGATATCGACTATGCCGCATTTTCAATACCCAATGACTTCATCCTTGGCTATGGACTCGACTACGACCAGCAGGGGCGTGGCCTGAAGGAAATATACACTCTGAAACAATAACAGGCAATGCGCCAGATAAAACTTCCACATCTGCCAAGCGACGCAGAAGCCCGTAAGGGAGACGTAGTGCTCGACTGGACACGGGGAAAGGAGATAATAGCGACTACTAACAATCAAGAGAAACATATTATTATGAAGAATATAGTGATTTTCGGTGCTCCTGGCTCGGGCAAGGGCACCCAAAGCGAAATGCTGATAAAGCATTACGGACTGCAGCACATCTCTACGGGCGACGTGCTGCGCAGCGAGATAAAGCGCGGAACGGAACTGGGAAAAACTGCACAGCAGTATATCGATAAGGGAAACCTTATTCCGGACGACCTGATGGTGCGGATACTTGCCAGCGTATACGACAGTTTCGGACGTGCTCACAAGGGAGTGATATTCGACGGTTTTCCACGCACCATACCACAGGCTGAGGCTCTTCGCACGATGCTTGACGAGCGCGGCGACCGCGTGGCTGCCATGCTGGAACTCGACGTGCCTGAAGACGAACTTATGACGCGACTCATCAAACGTGGTAAGGAGAGCGGACGCGCTGATGACAACGAGGAAACGATTAAACGCCGTCTCACGGTGTATCATCAGCAGACGCAGCCGCTCATTGAATGGTATAAGCAGGAGGGACTGCATCACCATATAAACGGACTCGGTTCGCTGGAGCGTATTTTCGGCGACATACAACAGGTGATAGACAGTTTGTAAGCCGCTTAACGACTTGCTTCGGCGATGGAGAGCAATTTTGTAGACTACGTAAAAATATTATGCCGCTCGGGAAAGGGTGGACGTGGCTCAATGCACCTGCGCCACGTGAAATATAACCCCAATGGCGGCCCTGACGGAGGCGACGGCGGCAGGGGTGGCAGCATTATCCTGCGTGGTAACCACAACTACTGGACTCTGCTCCACCTCCGCTACGAGCGCCACATCTTTGCTGAACATGGTGGCAACGGCGGTCGCGACAAATGTCACGGCACAGACGGCAAGGATGTCTATATTGACGTTCCGTGCGGAACAGTCGTATACGATGCCGAGACAGGGCGCTTTGTCTGCGACGTCACATACGACGGCCAGGAAATCGTATTGCTGAAAGGCGGACGTGGCGGACTGGGCAACTTTCAGTTCCGCTCGGCTACCAATCAGGCTCCGCGCTATGCGCAGCCCGGCGAGCCCATGCAGGAAATGACGGTAATCTTGGAACTGAAACTGCTCGCTGACGTGGGACTTGTAGGACAGCCAAATGCCGGAAAATCGACACTTGTGTCGGCGCTCTCCAATGCGCGCCCGAAAATAGCCAATTATCCATTTACCACCATGGAGCCTTCGCTCGGCATTGTCGGCTATCGCGACCAGAAATCTTTTGTTATGGCCGATATCCCCGGCATCATAGAGGGAGCGGCAGAAGGCCGTGGACTCGGACTGCGCTTCCTGCGGCACATAGAGCGCAATTCCCTGCTGCTGTTTATGGTGCCTGGCGACAGCGACGACATTCGTGGCGAATATGAGACGCTTCTCGGCGAACTGCAGCGCTTTAATCCCGAACTGCTCGACAAGCATCGCGTTTTGGCAGTCACCAAGTGTGACCTGCTGGATGAGGAACTCATAGAAATGCTGCGTGAAGGACTGCCAACAGACCTGCCTGTAGTGTTCATCTCTGCTGTTACTGGCTATGGACTTGATGCTCTGAAGGATGTGCTGTGGCAGGAACTGAATGCCGAAAGCAATAAACTTGCCGTGGCATTGCAAGAGGATACTCTGGTGCATCGCGACAAGGACATGACGCGCTTCGCGCAGGAAATGGCCGACGAAGGAGCCGATGAGGAAATAGAGTTTGTCGACGACGAAGAGGTGGAGGACGTCGACGACTTTGAATATGAAGACTACGACGACGAGGCTTGAACAAATTGCCGATGTCTATAGCATCGACGACAGGCTTACGGCATTCACTACTACACGTCGGGGAGGGTGTAGCAGTGGCAATTATGCTTCGATGAATGTCAACGGATTCTGTGGTGACAATCCTGCTGACGTGGCGTGCAATAGGAAGATTCTCTCCGACTTGTTGCAGATAAGCATCGACCGACTAATAATGCCCCATCAGGTGCACGGCACGGTGGTATGCCGTGTGGACGAGGCCATTCTGCAATTATCGCCAGAGGAGCGTGCCGGTTTCCTCGAAGGAGCAGACGCCGTGATGACAGACACGGAAGAGGTGTGCGTCGGAGTTTCTACAGCCGATTGTACACCTATTATATTATATGATACTCAGCATGTGGCGGTATGCGTAGCGCATGCCGGATGGCGTGGGACACTGCAGCGCATTGTCGTCAAAGCCTTGGATGCCATGCATAATGCGTATGGTACAGAGAGTGCTTATGTCAGGGCGGTGATAGGTCCGTGTATTTCAACAGACAATTTTGAGGTGGGTGACGAGGTGTACGATGCGTTCTGCAGTGCTGGTTTCCCGATGGATATTGTCAGTGTGCGGATGGCAAAATGGCATATCGATTTGAAAGAGTGCAATCGCTGGCTTCTTGCGCAGTGTGGCGTCAGCACGGATAACGAACTGGTGTCACCGGCATGTACATACGCTATGCCGGAGAGATATTTTTCTGCACGCCGATTGGGTACGGCCAGTGGCAGACTATTTACTGGAGCGATAATACGTCAGCGTGTCAATGAGATGTAATATCGTAGAAAAAATAAGAAAAACGTGCTTTAATTTTTTTGCCATTTCATGGAAATGGCGTAACTTTGCAGCGCATTATGCGAAGTTTTCATAAATCAGAAGAAACAGATACGATAAGATAATGAATTTTATAGAACTTCATTGCTCATCATTCCCCAGATCTTTTGCTGCTGTCCGACGCGCCGCATGCACTCTTGTGCTTGCCTTGGCGCTACAGTCGGTTGCTGCACAGGTGATGAGCGACACGCAGGTGGCGCGATTCGTCCAGAGTGAAATGAGAGCCGGAACGGCACAGTCGCAAATTGTTACGAAACTGATGCAACGCGGCGTGAAAATAGACCAGATACGTCGTGTGCGCACGCAGTATGAGGCACAATTGCGCACTGGTACCAGCATAGGAGGCGATGATCCGGTGCAGGAGCGCTTGCGCGCCAACAACGACGGTACCACCGAGCAGGAGACAAACACTGCACGTCCTGGTAGCAACAATACCGATGCCAGCACAGAGCACGACAAGGCTGAGGGGGATGTGCAGGCTACGCAGGATACGCCTGGTGATGCCGCCAACAAGCGTGTCTTCGGCCGCGACATATTCAGTCGTCGCACCCTGTCGTTCGAGCCTAATATGAACATTCCCACTCCGCAGAACTACGTGCTTGGCCCTGGCGACCAACTGGTGATTGATATCTACGGAGCATCGCAGAAAACTCTGCAACTCAGTGTCAGTCCTGAAGGAACAATTACAGTTCCTGGCTACGGTCCCATCACTGTAAACGGCATGACGGTCTCTTCGGCTGCGCGCAAAATACGTTCTACCGTAGGCTCGCGTTATCAGAGCAGCGACATTCGCGTTACGGTAGGACAGACGCGTACCATTATGATTAACATCATGGGCGAGGTAAGAACGCCTGGTACATACCGTCTGAGTGCCTTCTCGTCGGTTTTCCATGCCTTGTATATGGCTGGTGGCATAAACCAACTCGGTACGTTGCGTAACGTTCAGGTGTTCCGTGGCGGACGTCTCGTCACAACAGTGGATATCTACGAATATATCCTTAACGGCAAACTTGAGGGCGATATACGTCTTGAGGAAGGCGACGTTATTCAAGTCGGGCCATACGATTGTCTCGTTGGTATTACAGGAAATGTGAAGCGCCCGATGTTCTACGAAATGCGGCGCACTGAGACAGTTGCTACGCTGTTGAAATATGCCGGTGGTTTCACAGGTGATGCTTTCCAAAAGTCTGTTCGCCTTGAGCGTAAGACGGGTTCACGCTATCAGGTGTACAATATCGATGAGTTCGACTTCTCTTCGTTCAAACTGGAAGACGGCGACGCTTTGTCAATCGACGGTATAATCAACCGTTATGAGAACAAGGTAGAAATAAAGGGCGCGGTATTCCGCCCAGGGGTCTACCAACTCGGTACAGGTGTCAATTCCGTACGCTCATTGATAGAAACAGCAGAAGGTGTAACCGAGGATGCCTTTACGGCACACGGTGTGATACACCGTTTGAACGAAGACCGCACACTGCGAACCATTCCTGTTGACGTGGCAGGCATCTTGGCAGGAACAGTGCCCGATATACCCTTGGCAAACGAAGACATCCTGTTCATTCCTACTATAGTGGAGGCCCAACAGCAGCGTATACTGACGGTGCATGGTGAGGTGATACATCCGGGTGACTACGAGTTTGCCGACAACACTACGCTGGAGGATCTTATAATGCTTGCCGGTGGTCTTACCGATGCTGCGTCGACTGTCAAAGTTGATGTGTCGCGCCGCATCCTTGACTCCAAATCTACCAGTACAACGCGTGAGTTGGCGGAGACATTCACCTTCGCACTCAAAGACGGTTTTGTTATTGACGGACAACCTGGTTTCCTGCTGAAACCCTATGATATCGTCTATGTGCGCCGCAGTCCTGGTTTCCAGACGCCACGTAACATCCGTGTGCAAGGCGAGGTTGCTTTTTCTGGCGTATATACCATGCACAAGAAGAATATGCGGCTCTCTGAGGCCATCGCCGCTGCCGGTGGTGTGACCGATGAGGCTTATGTAAAGGGTGCCCGTTTGGAGCGTACGATGAATGTCGACGAGCGTGCACGCCGTGACTTCCTGTTACAGCAACTTGCTTCGCAGAGCAATGACAAGGACTCTATTGATATTGCTAAGTTGCAGTTGGCAACCACGTATACTGTTGGTATATATCTGGAGAAGGCTTTGGCAAAACCAGGTTCGGATTTTGACATCGTGTTGCGCGAAGGCGACCGCATCGTTGTGCCTGAGTACAACGGAACGGTGAAGGTTTCGGGCGATGTGATGTATCCTAACACAGTGGCCTACCTGAAAGGCAAAGGCTACAAGTGGTATGTCAACCAGTCGGGCGGCTTCGGAACGAAGGCCAAGAAGCGCAAGACATGGATAATCTACCAGAACGGAACGATGTCAATGGCAAACAAACACGCCAAGATTGAGCCGGGATGTGAGATTATCGTACCCACAAAGCCAAAGAAGAACACCCCATCGTTCAATCAGTGGGGATCAATGGGTGTGAGTGTAGCGTCTATCGCAGCCATGATAGCGACTATCGTCAGTGTGTCTAAATAAAACAACATAAGCATTCCGTAATGACAGAAGAACAGAAATATATTGCCGAGCAGGAAGAGGAAAGTAGCATAGATTTTGCGCATATCTTCTCTGTGCTTCGTAGCCATAAGAAGACATACTACAAGGTGCTATCCATTACGTTTGTCGTGGGCTGTATCTTGATGCTCTCCGTTCCGAATTATTATAAGTGCGAAGTGTTGCTGTCCCCAGAACTATCCACGAGTAGAAGCAGCAACTCATTGTCGGTGCTGGCGCAGCAGTTTGGTATGAAAATGGGAACAAATGCCATGACAAATACTGAGGCACTGTTTCCCACGCTCTATCCTGAGTTGATGAACTCTACCGACTTTAAAATCACACTTTTCCCGGTGATGATTCATAAGAAGGACTCCACGCGCATGATGTCATACTACGATTATCTGAAGAACGAGCAAAAGGTTCCATGGTGGAGTGAGGCTATCAAGGCTACTTTTGAAGGTATTGGTTCGCTTTTTCCCAAAAAAGAGGTAGAGGAAGAGGAACCTGACACCCTAAATCCTTTCATGCTTACGAAAAAGCAGGCGAGCATAGTGAAAATGCTGGAGAAGAAAATTGTGTGCGACGTCGATAATAAGACAATGATGATAACAATCACCGTGCAAGACCAAGACCCACTTATTGCTGCCGTAATGGCCGACTCTGTAAAGTCACACCTGCAGGAATTCATTACAGAGTATCGTACGAAAAAGTCGCGTGTAGATCTTGAGTTTAATCGCAAGTTGTATGTCGAGGCTAAGGCGCGATATGATAAGGCTCGCCAGCAATATGCTACATTCTCTGATGCCAACCAGGACATGATACTCCAAAGTGCGCGTACCAAACTCATCGACCTTGAAAACGACATGCAACTGAAGTATAATGCCTACACTACGGTATCAGCGCAACTTACGGCTGCCGAGGCTAAAGTGCAGGAAGAGACTCCGGCATTTACCACGTTGCAGAGTGCTACCGTGCCTGTGAGGAAAGCAGGACCTGGAAGAGCGAAGACCGTGCTTGTTTTCCTGTTCCTTGCCTTCATTATTACCAGTGTACGCATACTTCATAAGGAAGGCGAACTGATGCCGTTGCTGGGAATGGGGTAAAAATGAAAGATGCCGATTTGCTATGAGCGGCAATTTAGTGCGGACAATACACGTATTTATATTCTTGCTGTCTACAATGGCAGCGGTGGGACAGTCGGGGCTAAACAGTCGCGACTTTTCACTTTTTTGGCGTGTGGAGTCGGAGGCTACAGACTTCAAGGTGACCTTCATAGGTGATACCTGCGATATTGTTGCTCCTAAAGGATTTACGCTGTGGCGCCAGCAACCGGTGAAGCGGAATAGTTGGGTGGAATACGACGCCATGGTAGTGGACAAAGGTGGCGCCTTCGACCGTCTTAGCGACATGAACTGTTTTTGGATGGCTTCCGATCCGCAACAGCAAAGTATATGGAAGCGCCAAGCGTGGAGAAACGGTAATTTCATGCGTTGCTATACATTGCAGATGTATTATCTCGGCTATGGTGGCAATTATAACACAACCACTCGCTTTCGCAGATATAATGGTGACGAGCGTGGCGTACAGGATATCAACTATCGTCCACATATACTGAAAGAGTATAGCGACAGCGCGCACCTGCTCCGTCCTAATCATTGGTATCACGTGCGTGTAGAGAGCAGTGGCGATCGTACGAGATTTTACATCGACGGTGAGATGATTGTCGACTACTGCGACCCGCAACCTCTTGAAAGCGGATGGTTTGGTTTCCGTACCACATTGTCACATACAAAGATAGCAAACTTCAAAAGAGGTAAAACGGATGACTTCTCTGTTTCAGGGCACGGCATTCCATTGCACTGGTTAAACGGAACACCGACATTGCCGACGCCTGTCACATTTGGGGTACCCTTCCGACAAGGCGAGATAGTTGACGTTGAAGGGCTGACGCTCGACAACGGATTACCTGCCAGTGCGTGGCCGTTGGCAAAATGGCCTGATGGCTCCGTGAAATGGGCTGCCATCGCTGCTGTCGTGCCTGCACAGGCAGATGCACCACGACTCGTGATGAGGAAAAAGGGAGGCGTTTCTCAAGAAAAACATCTCTCAATAGTGACAACCCATCGTCAGGTAGTGGTTAACACAGGGACTTCCTTGACATACATACCGCTGACGGGTAAAAATCTTATAGACAGCATGCTCATAGGTGGAAAGCGTGTCGGTGGTGCTGTCTCGCTCACGGCAACTACAGCCAATACTGGATATGTCTCTCAAATTTCCGCAGTCAGCGTGGAGCGTAATACGCCAGTGAGTGGGATTGTCCGCATTGAAGGCTTCCACGGTGATGGCCAGCGCAGTTGGCTGCCTTTCGTGGTGCGTTTATACTTCTTTGCAGGTAGTCGGCAGGTTAAAATGGTGCACAGTTTTATCTACGACGGCAGTACCGCCGTTGATATGATTACCTCCATGGGTATAAGATGCCGCATACCAATGCGTTGTGAGCCATACAATCGTCATGTGATGTTTTCTGTGAGTGACTCTACGCTGTGGCATGAGCCGGTTCAGCCTCTTGATGGCCGGCGCGAGTTGCGCCTTAGCCAGTCGCCGTCAGAGGAAGGACGTGGTATACCACGCAGTCAGCATTTGCAGGTGGAACAGCAGCAGTGCAGGCGTATTCCTTCAATAGAACGGTTTGACAGCATTGGCCAGGCAATGCTCCGTCATTGGGCACAATGGGACGGCTTCAGGTTGTCACATCTTACGGACAACGCATTCTCTATTCGCAAACGGGCTACGCGTGAGTCGCCGTGGATAGGAACACTGTCGGGACATCGCAGTGAGGGTTACCTTTTCCTGGGTGATGTAGATGGCGGTATGGCCCTGCGTCTGGCAGATTTCTGGCAGGCCTATCCGTCGACAATAGAGGTGAATGACGCGCGCAGCAATGAGGCAACGGTAACTATGTACCTTTGGAGTCCTGAGGCTGAGCCAATGAATCTATGCCATTACGACACTATACCTCATGGGCTGGCTGAAAGTTACGAGGATGTACAGCAGGGAATGAGTACACCATATGGTGTTGCGCGAACAAGTACTCTGTGGCTGTTGCCGCAGGATGGATGCCCTACGGAGAAACAGGCGTGCGAACAGATGAAGCATCTCACAACTCTTAACCAACTGTTGCCGACCCCACAATACCTGCATTCGCGTCGTGCCTTTGGCGTTTGGTCATTGCCCACTGATAATAAAGAGGTGGAAAAGCGGCTCGATGAATATATATCCATCTATCAGCAGGAAACAGAACGCTGTCACTGGTATGGCTTTTGGAACTATGGTGACGTGATGCATGCCTACGATCCGGAAAGAAACGAGTGGCGATATGACGTGGGCGGATATGCATGGGACAACACTGAACTTGCATCGCCCATGTGGCTATGGTATATGTTCTTGCGTAGCGGACGTGCAGATGTGTGGCGTATGGCTGAGGCCATGACACGTCATAACAGCGAGGTAGACACTTATCACATTGGTCCCTTCGCTCCTCTCGGCAGCCGACACAATGTTAGCCACTGGGGGTGTGGTGCAAAGGAAGCACGCATCTCGCAGTCTGCATTCCTGCGCTTCTATCATTATCTGACAGCCGACGAGAGAATGGCAGAACTGATGCATGCGCAGACGGATGCTGACACGCTGCTGTGGCATCTTGACCCAATGCGGTTGGCAGAGCCGCGTGATAAATTTCCTTGTTCTGCACCTGCGCGACTGCGCATCGGGCCAGACTGGGTAGCATATGTAGGTAACTGGATGACGGAGTGGGAGCGCACTGGTAATGCAAAATACCGTAATAAGATAGTGGCAGGAATGAAGAGTATTGCAGCATTGCCCGACGGACTCTTTACTGGCAATAAGGCTCTGGGATATCGGCCGGACACTGGGGTGCTTAGTTATGATGGTCCGGCTGGGTTGTGCAATACCAACCATTTAATGACTATCATGGGCGGTTTTGAGGTGATGAACGAGTTGCTTCCCTTGCAACTCTGTCCTGAGTTCAATATTGTGTGGCTTGACCATGCCCGCCGTTACCGCGCTATGGTGGAAAAGATAGGGCGCAATCATTTCCCTGTGCGTCGACTTGATGCTCTCGCAGCATGGTACGACAGTGATGCAGTACGTGCTAACGAGGTGTGGCGTGCTTTGCTGCAGCCACGGCGTGGACTGTCAACAAACGACGCAGCACTTTGGTCGCTCGATGCCATATTCATGCTTGATGTATTGCAATAGAATATGTGGTCTTATACAGTTGGTTAAATACATAAGCGACAGATGAAAATCGTAGTCGACGACAAGATACCGTATATTCTTCCGACGCTTCGGATGCTTGCAGAAGAGGTTGTTGCGCTACCTGGAGCAGATATCTGTGCGACTGACGTTCGCGATGCCGATGTCTTGGTGGTGCGCACGCGCACCCGTTGCGATGCCTCGCTGCTCAGTGGCAGCAGCGTGAAACTTGTTGCCACAGCCACAATAGGCTATGACCATCTTGATGTCGAATATCTTCAGCGTTCCGGCATCCGTTGGGTCAGTTGTCCAGGCTGTAACGCAAGTTCTGTGGCCCAGTACGTTGAGTGCTCTCTTCTGTTGCTTTCCAAACACTACGAACTCGACCTTTCGCAACATGTTCTTGGAGTAGTGGGATGTGGTCATGTCGGTTCACTTGTTTGTAACGTTGGGGAGCACCTTGGAATGAAAGTGCTTGTCAACGATCCGCCGTTGTCGCGTGACGGTTTTGTTTCCCTTGACGAGTTGACGCGGCGAGCAGATATCATAACATTTCATGTACCACTAACGCGACATGTACCATACCCGACATGGCATCTTGCAGACGATGTTTTCTTCAGCAGGTTGGAGCGTCAGCCTTTCATAGTCAACACATCACGTGGTGCTGTAGTAGACAACGCTGCCTTGCTGCATGCCTTGGAAACCTCGCGCGCGCGTGACGCGATAATAGATGTGTGGGAGGGCGAGCCAAACGTAAATACGGATCTGTTGCAGCGTGTTTTCATTGGCACACCGCACATCGCAGGCTACTCTGCCGACGGCAAAGCCAATGCCGACAACATGGTGGTAAGTGCCATTTGTCAGCAATTCGGATTGCCAAAGCCCGACAGGATTCTTCCGCCGCAGTTGCCTGCTTCTTTCTGTTATACTGGAAATCCTTTGGAGTTGTATAATCCTATGCGCGACAGCGATATGCTGAAGCGTCAGCCAGCACTTTTTGAGCATTTCCGTGGCAGTTATCCGCTGCGCAGAGAATGCTATGATGTTGAAAAGTGTTGAAAAGTGTTGAAAATACGCTTAACATATATCAAAAACTTGCACAGGTATGGGGTGGTTGTGCAAAGCGAGGCGCTTTTTTATACTTTTTTTTTGCACAACTCAACAAAAATGCGTTACTTTGCACCCGCTAACCAGCAGTGTTTAGGTTGGCGAAAATTAAATCAGAAATAAAGTATTAACATTTTAAAGAGAAAAATCATGTCTGAAATTCAAAACAAAGTAAAGGCAATCATCGTTGACAAACTTGGTGTAGACGAAGCAGAAGTAAAGCCAGAGGCAAGTTTCACTAACGACCTTGGTGCAGACTCTCTTGATACCGTTGAACTCATCATGGAGTTTGAGAAGGAGTTTGGTATCTCTATCCCCGACGATCGTGCTGAGAAGATTGCCACTGTTGGTGATGCAATCGCTTACATCGAGGAGAATGCAAAATAAATCATTCTGAATGAAGAATGATAAGTGAAGGATGAAGAATTTACTGCCGCAAAAGTTTTGGTGGTGAGTTCTTCATTCTTCATTTTTTTGTCTGAAACAGACATCTTTTTTTATTTGTAGTTTTATTTTTTTTCATATACGTTTATGGAATTGAAAAGAGTAGTGGTTACTGGATTGGGAGCCGTTACGCCACTTGGCAACACGCCAGAGGAGACCTGGAAGAATATGCTTGCAGGCAAGAGTGGTGCAGCCCCTATCACGCAGTTTGACACCACTAAGTTCAAGACAAAATTCGCCTGTGAGGTGAAGGATCTTAATGTCAACGACTATCTTGACCGCAAGGAGGCACGCAAGATGGACCGTTACACTCAACTGGCCCTTATCGCTGCAAAGCAGGCAGTGGAAGATAGCGGCGTGGATCTCGAGACAGAGGACAAGAACCGCATCGGTGTTGTTTTTGGTGTCGGAATTGGTGGTATTCGTACTTTCCAGGATGAAGTGACATATTATGGCGCCCATTTTGATGACGGCCCAAAGTTCAATCCTTTCTTCATACCAAAGATGATTGCCGATATAGCAGCAGGCCAGATCTCTATAATGTATGGCTTTCATGGTCCAAACTATATCACAGCATCGGCATGTGCCTCGTCAAGTAATGCACTGGCAGACGCTTTCAACCTGATACGTCTTGGCAAGGCCAATATAATTGTTTCCGGAGGTGCTGAGGCTGCAATATGCGAGACAGGTGTCGGTGGCTTCAATGCTATGCATGCCCTTTCTACTCGCAATGATGAGCCGGAGAAGGCGTCACGCCCATTCAGTGCTTCGCGTGATGGCTTTATCATGGGCGAAGGCGCTGGCTGTCTCATCCTTGAAGAGTTGGAGCATGCCAAGGCTCGTGGCGCTAAGATATATGCCGAAATGGCAGGTGCTGGTATGAGTGCTGATGCTCACCATATCACTGCTTCTCATCCTGAAGGCCTTGGTGCAAAACTCGTAATGCAGAGCGCTCTTGAGGATGCAGGTTTGAAGCCAGAGGATATTGACTATATCAATGTGCATGGAACGTCTACGCACGTTGGTGATATCTCCGAGGCAAAAGCCATCAAAGAAGTCTTTGGTGACGCAGCCTACAAACTCAACATCTCTTCTACCAAGTCTATGACAGGTCACTTGCTGGGTGCTGCCGGTGCCGTAGAGGCTATGGCAACACTGCTTGCTGTCAAGAACGACATCGTTCCTCCAACCATCAATCACGAGGAGGACGACAAGGATGAGGAGATAGACTACAATCTGAACTTCACCTTCAACACTGCGCAGAAACGTGAGGTACGCGCTGGTCTTTCCAATACATTTGGTTTTGGTGGCCACAACGCCTGTGTAGTGTTCAAGAAGTACACAGATCAGTAGACTATGAATTTTAGAAATCTCTTTGACCGCCTCTTGCTCCCTTTCCAAGACGAAAAGGAGTTGAGGCGGTCTCTTTATTCCATCCTTGGCTTCTATCCGCACAATATAGAACTCTACAAGCAGGCGCTTATGCACAAGAGCGTGCGCCGGCGTAACGAAAAGGGTAGGCCAATCAATAACGAACGTCTGGAGTTTCTTGGCGACGCTGTTCTCGATGCTGTTGTGGGACATATTGTCTATAGACACTTCGAAGGTAAGCGCGAGGGCTTTCTCACCAACACACGCTCAAAACTTGTTCAGCGTGAGACATTGGGCAGACTGGCTAAGGAAATGGGTGTCATTGACCTTGTCGTGAGTGCCGGTTGTGGAAACTCTCACAATAGTTACATGGGAGGCAATGCCTTTGAGGCTCTTGTCGGTGCTGCTTATCTCGACCATGGCTACAATGCCTGTATGGAGTTTATGGAGCATCGCATACTTTCGCAGATTATCAATATAGACAAGGTGGCCTACAAGGAGGTCAATTTCAAGTCGAAGTTGCTTGAGTGGAGTCAGAAGAACCGTGTGAGGATGGAGTTCCTGCAACTTGAGCAGACCACAGATAAAAACGGAAGCCCGGTTTTTGTGTATCAGGTTGTTATCGAGGGTGTAGAGGGCTGTACAGGTAGCGGCTATAGTAAGAAGGAAAGCCAGCAGCATGCTTCAAAGGACACTCTTGCGCGGCTTCGCCGTGAGCCTCAGTTCATAGATGCTGTGTTTGCTGCCAAGGCCGACCGTACCAAGATGGAGGAAGAACCTGTTGCTGTCGCTCCTGACTTGGAGGCAGAACAGCAGAATTTCTTCGATGGTGTCACTGCCGACACCGCTGATAGGCAGGCAAAGAATAATCAGAAAGTTGAAAATGCCGTCAGCGATGACTTCTCTCTTGATGACATTACTGCCGCTCCCCGAGAGAAGACCCGTGAAGAGATAATTGCTGAAGCCGAGGCTGCTGCCTTTGCAGAGGCATAGGCATGCCCCCTTTATCTTATTGTCTTGATAATATTCATACCCCAGTTGTATATCATATCAATTACTGGGGTATCTACATTGTTTTTATGTGCAAGGCGATAAATGAGTGCTAAGCCATAGGGAAAATCCTCTGTAAAATAGCGGCTACTGATGTCCGGCACAAATCCGCCTTCTGTTTTCTTCATTGGAGCCATGATGCCCTTGAAGGCCTCTATGCTACGCAACTTTCTGGCCAATGATGATGCGTCATTGCTCTCATAGTAGTTTAACACAGAGGGTATACTGCCTTTCCTGACAGGTAGCAGTTCCAGCAGGGCCTGTAGTTCGTTGTCCATCTGGATATACAACAGAGCGGCCTCTTCTGTCCAGTCATCGTAAAACAGAGGCACTTGCGCGTAGACCTTGCCTTCATGCCAGTCTTTCCACAACGAATAGAGTCGCGAAGTGTGCATCAGTGGGTTGCTATTGCTGATGCTGGCCTCGTAGTGGCTTGTCAAGAGATTTATAGGAGTTTTGAATATCTCAGCCAGAGTGTTGCGCAATGACTCAGGATCCTCGCAGTGTTCTACAGCCATGTTGAGGCTGTCCTTATAGCCCATCAGACGGGCGCTATTGCCGTATTCTATAGTGCGTGCAATGAAAGGCACCCGCTGAAATCCGAACAGAGGCTGGGCGGATGGGAGTAAGTCGATAGCCTCGAAGAAAAACCCTGTACTGCTCACCACGCTTCCAACTGCTGCGCCTGGTTTCAGAAAATCTCTGATTTCCTGAAGTGTTTGAGGGATAGCGTAGCCAGGCAGACAAAGCAAGACGATGTCAGCATCTTCCACGGCATTTTTTCCTTCGCTGAAAATGCCGTCCAGATGTCCTGAAAAGGTTGTTCCTCTTGGTGCTTCAATCGTCAAGTCCTTGCTCCAGCGTTCTGGATGACGTGTAAGCACGCTAATGTCGTGCTGCTTCTGTGCAGCCACAAAGCCTGCAACAACATGCCCGAGGTTTCCACCTCCGCAAATACAGATTTTCATCTTGTGAATTTTCTCAGTGCTTCCACCAGTCGTGTGTTATCGTCGTGGTTGCGTACGGCAATGCGCATATACTGGCGGTTGGTATCCAGTCCGGTTTTCTTACTGCAGTCGCGAGTCAGTATATTATGGTGCTTAAGCATGTAGATCACGATTTCGCTTGCAGTGTAAGGTTGCAAAACTTCACAAAGGAAATAGTTTGCCTCAGTTGGCATCACGCGCAGGAAAGGCACCGTTTGCAGTTGACTCTCAAAACTGTTGCGCTCTTCTATGAATTTAGCGCATGCTGTATGGTAGTCTTTCTCGTGTTTGCTGTAAATTTGCATGAAGTATTCTGCGAAAGAGTTGAGGTTCCAAATTGAAACCGATTTTTTCGTAGCCGTAATCAGTTCTGTGTCGGCTGAGCACAAAATTCCCAGCCGTAGGCCTGGCACGCCGTAACTCTTTGATATGCTCTTCATCACGGCCATGTGTGGATACCGTTTCAGAGTGTCGTCGTCCAATAGTGAGTTTGTGGCGAAGTCACGACTGAAGTCTACGAAACTTTCGTCAACTACCAGACGGATGCAGCGCTCTTCGCACCATTGTGCCAGCCGGAGCACATCAGCCTTGGGAATAAAGTTTCCAGAGGGATTATCAGGATTGATAAGTATCAACTGGCTAATGCCTTTATCAGCAAAGAATGTCATCAGGTCGTCGGCTGTGTAGCGGTAGTCCTGATTTCGTGGTGTGAATGTCACCCTTCGCGCTTCATCAAAGCGGTTTGGATATTCCTCAAACGTAGGACGTATGAAACCTACTTTACCATGCGAACTCTCCATCAGTATCTTGATGAGTTCTGCCGCTCCGTTGCCAGGTACTATATACTGTTCGCTCACGCCGAAGCATTTGCTGGCAATGAGTGTATTGACCTTCATTCCCGATGGATATTCTGTCAGCAGAGTCTGGAAGTTTGCCTTCATTTCGTCAGCCATCCGTTGTGATGGGAAGTAAGGATTTACCAAATAGCAGAAATCAAGCATCTGCGGGAAACGCCAAAATCCTCCGTAGCGTCCGTAATACTTGCGGAGCACGTCTTCTTCGTTGGCAAAGATTGCTTCTGCAATGTCCAAGTCCTGCTTGTCGTCTATCTCGTACCACTTCTCATCGCCAATTTGCAGTGCTTTCAGGTCGGTCTGATCAAGCAGGGTTATCACGCGCAGTACTTGTTCGTAGTACTCGTTGTTTCCCAGCGCCGTACAGTAGGCTTTTAGGAATGGCACATATTTCTGCTGTGAGAACTCGCGTGAGAATTTGTATATGTTGACCGTTTTGTAGTATTGGTCGACATCTTCGTATCTGAAGGCCGCTTTCGGCACAAAGTTTACGATATTGTTTTCTGCATCAATGCGCACCATCGTACCGTCCATCCATGCCTCGTACTTTGCCACGAGAGCCAGGTTGGGATGTGGGTTGTCGATTATCATAGAGAACAGGCGGTCTGAGAATATCAGGTCGCTTTCTATGAGCAGAGTGTCGTCTTCCTGCAACTGCTTTTCCACCAGCGACAGCGAGTATATGTTGTTTGTGCGGTCGAAGATGGGATTGTCTACGAATTCAATATGCAGGGGGCCTTTGTAGTTCTGCTCGATATGTTGGCGCAGAGCGTCACCCTTGTATCCTACGACAATGACAACTCGCTGCAACTGTTGCTCTGAGAGTTGGCCCAGCAGTCGGTCAATGAGGCGTACGCCGTTCACTGGAACCATGCACTTCGTGTTGTCCTTGGTGTACTCGCCCAGCCGGCGTCCCATGCCTGCGGCTAAGATGATTGCCTGCATCTGCGATAATCGTTATGTTTATAGAGTAGTTATATGGGTCATCCCACCTCGCTTCCAGGCTTTACATCCTTTGTAGTGGTTACTACGCTGAGGCTTTCGTCGGCATCAACGGCAGATAGTATCATGCCCTGACTTTCAATGCCCATCATCTTGCGCGGTGCAAAGTTTGCCACAAAGAGGAGGCGCTTGCCTACGAGTTCTTCAGGGTTTTCATAGAATGAGGCGATGCCGGAGCAGATGGTGCGGTCGCTGCCTGTGCCGTCGTCAAGGGTAAACTGCAATAGTTTCTTTGATTTCGGTACGCGTTGACAACTCTTCACCAGTCCTACACGGATGTCAAGTTTTTCAAAATCCTCAAAACTTACGGTCTCCTTTATCGGTGCTGTCTTGTGTGCCTCAATTTCGTTGGCGCGCTTGGTTGCTTCCAGTTTGTCCAACTGTTTCTGTATTACGCCGTCCTCTATTTTTTCAAAGAGCAACTCCGGTTCGTTAAGTTGATGGCCTGCCGGCAACAGGTCGGTCGACCCCAGTTGTTCCCATTCGGGCTTTTCGATGTTCAGCATGTTGAACAGCCGTTGCGATGAGAATGGCAGGAATGGCTCGAAGGCAATCGCCAGATTTGCTGTTATCTGCAGGCAGATATTCAGTATTGTTTCGCAGCGCTTAGGGTCAGTCTTCCATACTTTCCACGGCTCACATTCAGTGATATAGCGGTTGCCGATTCGTGCAAGGTTCATTGCCTCAAATTGTGCATCGCGGAATTTGAACTGTTCCAGCATTTGCTCCACCTTTTCCTTTACGTCCTTAAACTCTTCGATGGCTTTATTGTCTACGTCAAGCAGTTCGCCGCACTGCGGCACTACTCCCTGCCAGTATTTCTTTGTAAGTTGCAGTGCCCTGTTTACAAAGTTTCCGTAAACGGCCACCAGTTCGTTGTTGTTGCGCTCCTGGAAGTCACGCCATGTGAAATTGTTGTCTTTCGTCTCTGGAGCGTTGGCGGTGAGTACGTAGCGCAGCACGTCCTGCTTGCCTGGCATGTCTTCAAGATATTCATGCAGCCATACAGCCCAGTTCTTAGATGTTGAGATTTTGTTGTCCTCGAGGTTCAGGAATTCGTTGGCCGGCACATTGTCAGGCAGCGTGTAGCCGCCGTGTGCTTTCATCATCACAGGGAAGATGATGCAGTGGAAAACGATGTTGTCCTTTCCTATGAAGTGTACTATCCGCGTGTCTTCCTTCTGCCACCATTGTTGCCACGAGCCCCATTTCTCTGGATATTTCTCGCATAGTTCCTTTGTGTTGCTGACATATCCTATTGGTGCGTCAAACCATACGTAGAGCACCTTTCCCTCTGCACCCTCCACGGGCACTGGTATTCCCCAGTCGAGGTCGCGTGTCATTGCTCTTGGCTGCAAGTCCATGTCAAGCCAACTCTTGCATTGCCCGTACACGTTGGGTCGCCATTCGCGATGCTCTTCCAGTATCCATTTCTTCAGCCAGTCCTGATATTCGTTAAGTGGCAGATACCAGTTCTTTGTCTCGCGCAGCACAGGCGTTGAGCCGCTGATAGTCGACTTTGGATTGATTAGTTCCAGTGGCGAAAGGTCTCTTCCGCACTTCTCGCACTGGTCGCCATACGCTGCTTCGTTGTGGCAGTGCGGACATTCGCCGGTGACGTATCTGTCTGCCAGGAACTGGTGCGCCTCTTCATCGTAGAGTTGTGTGGTTGTATCTTCCGTCAGTTTCCCCTCATCGTAGAGTTTGCGAAACCATTCTGCAGCAAACTTGTGGTGAGTTTCGCTTGTAGTGCGGCTGTATATGTCGAAGGAAATACCGAATTCCTCAAAACTATTCTTAATCATCTCATGGAACCTGTCCACGACGTTTTGTGGTGTGCATCCTTCCTTGCGGGCGCGGATGGTGATGGGTACTCCATGCTCGTCGCTGCCGCCAATAAACATTACGTCGCGTTTTTTCAGCCTGAGATATCTTACGTAGATGTCGGCAGGCACGTATACTCCAGCCAGGTGGCCGATGTGTACACCGCCGTTTGCATATGGCAGTGCGGCTGTCACTGTGGTACGTTTGAAATTCGTCTCTGTCATCTGTATTTTGTGTTTCTGTTTTCTTCAGGCTGCAAAATTATGGAAAAAACCTGAAACCGCCCTATTAGAGAGAAGAGAAGAATAGTTAAGAAAAACAAAAAACATATATATTAATAATGTGTAACGGAAACTTTTATCTACTTTTGCAGCCCGAAAACGAAAACAGAGTACTGCTATGCAGAAGAATTTGGTTATAGTAGAGTCGCCTGCCAAGGCAAAGACTATTGAGAAGTTTCTTGGAAGCGACTATAAGGTGATGTCCAGTTATGGACATATCCGCGACCTTAAGAAGCGTGAGATGAGTGTTGATGTCGATACACTCCGGCCAGTATATGAAATACCCGAGGAGAAAGAGCGTCTGGTGCGTGACCTTCGTAGCAATGCCAAGAAGGCCAGTGCCGTATGGCTTGCCAGTGATGAAGACCGTGAGGGAGAAGCCATTTCGTGGCATTTGTGTGAAGTCCTCGGTCTCGACGAAGCAAATACCAAGCGCATTGTTTTTCACGAGATTACCAAGCCGGCCATTTTGGAGGCCATAGAGCATCCGCGCCACATCGATATGAACCTTGTCAATGCGCAGCAGGCTCGCCGCGTGCTCGACCGCCTCGTCGGTTTCAAACTTTCACCGGTACTGTGGCGCAAGGTGAAACCGTCGCTCTCTGCCGGTCGTGTGCAGAGTGTTGCAGTACGCCTCATAGTAGAGCGTGAGCGCGAGATACAGAATTTCAAGAGCGAGTCGTTCTATAGCGTGAGTGCCATATTCACACCAGTAGATGGCGGTTCCAATGCTACAGAGGTTAAGGCCACTCTTAACAATAAACTGAAGACCCACGCAGAGGTGGAGGCTTTCTTGGAGAGTTGCAAGAATGCCACTTTCGTTGTTGACAGCGTGAGCAAGAAGCCAATGAAGCGCACCCCCGCTCCGCCTTTTACCACATCTACCTTGCAGCAGGAGGCTGCACGCAAACTCGGTCTCACCGTGAGCCAGACCATGATGATAGCCCAACGCCTCTACGAGAGCGGTCGCATTACGTATATGCGTACCGACTCTGTCAATCTTTCCAAACTCTGCATTGCAGCCAGCAAAAATGAGATACTAAGTCAATACGGCAGCAATTACAGCCATGTGCGCCAGTATCATACCAGTTCCAAAGGTGCACAGGAGGCTCACGAGGCTATCCGTCCTACCTATATGGACCAGCATGAGATAGAAGGCAGCCAGCAGGAGAAGCGCCTCTATGATCTTATTTGGAAGCGCACCTTGGCAAGTCAGATGGCAGATGCGGAACTTGAAAAGACAACCATAGAAATTCAGATGCAAGGTGATGCCGATGCTCGTAAGTACACCTTTACGGCCATAGGCGAGGTACTGAAGTTCGACGGCTTCTTCAAAGTCTATCGTGAGTCGACAGACGACGACGAAACAGCACAGGAGACAGAGGCTCACATTTTACCTCCTCTTCGTGAGGGACAGCCGCTCAGTCGCGTGGAAGTTTCTGCCACCGAGCGCTTCTCTCTTGGACCGCAGCGCTACACGGAGGCATCGCTCGTACACAAAATGGAAGAACTCGGCATCGGCCGCCCTTCCACGTATGCTCCTACCATTTCTACCATACAGCAGCGCGACTATGTGCACAAAGGCGACAAGCGCGGCGAAGAGCGTTTCTTCACCGTCGACACTCTTAAAGGCAATGTCGTGAAGTCGCAGACGCGCAAGGAACTTGTCGGCTCCGACAAGGGAAAGTTGTTACCTACCGATATCGGCATTGTCGTGAACGATTTCCTGATGGAGAATTTTGGCGATATCATGGACTACAATTTCACGGCCATGGTAGAACAGGATTTCGACCGTATAGCCGAGGGCAATGAGTCGTGGACGGAAATGATGCACAACTTCTACAACAGGTTTGAGCCTACTGTAGAGCATACTTTGAACTCTCGTCAGGAACATAAGGCCGGCGAGCGCAAAATCGGCATCGACCCAAAGACGCAGCGCCCTGTTTTTGTCAAGATAGGCCGTTTTGGCCCTGTCGTGCAGATTGGTACTGCCGAAGATTCCGATAAGCCTCTCTTTGCTCAGTTGCCCAGCAGCAAGAGCATGGAGACAATTACTCTTGATGAGGCGCTTGAACTTTTCCGCCTGCCGCGCACTGTCGGCGAATACGAGGGCAGCGCGGTCGTCATAGGCGCTGGACGTTATGGCCCTTACGTTCTTCACGAGAAGAAATACACGTCGCTGCCAAAAGGGGCAGACCCTCTCTCCTTTACTCTTGATGAGGCTATTGCCTTGATAGAGGAGCACCGCAAACAGGAAAGCAAGAAACTTATTCGCACTTTCGACGAGGATGCAAAGTTGACGGTCCTTAATGGGCGCTATGGTCCATATCTTGCCTACGACGGCAAAAACTACCGTTTGACAAAATCCCTCCATCAGCGCATCAACACTCTCACCTATGATGAGTGCATGGCAATAATCGATAAGCAGAAAAAATAATGCGACGCATCATACTCATTGGCTACATGGGCTCTGGCAAGACCACCGTTGGCAAGGCTTTGTCGAAGGCCACTGGCATGATGTTCTATGATTTAGACTGGTATATTGAGAGCCGCATGCGCAAGAGCGTGGCTCAGATTTTTGCAGAGCGTGGTGAGGAAGGCTTCCGCAAAATGGAATACAACATGCTCCATGAGGTTGCTGAGTTCGAGGATGTCATCATCAGTTGCGGAGGCGGAACCCCGTGCTTCTTTGATAATATAGATTATCTCAATCAGCAAGGTGAGACGGTTTATCTTAAGGCCACTCCGGAAGTTCTCTACCGTCATCTTCTCATGGGCAAGGTCGAACGCCCGCTTATAAAAGGGAAGAGTGCCGAGGAACTCATTGCCTACATCACCGAGCAACTGCAGTATCGCGAACAGTTCTATTCTAAAGCCCGTCACACGCTTGATGTCAGTCTGATGGACGACTTCGAGAAGATACAGACAACAGTCGCCATGCTGCGCAAGCAGTTGGAAATATAATCTTTCCCACAATAATTGCTAACAAATTGCTAACATTATGAAGAAATGGACCATCGATGATGCTCGCGAGTTGTACAACATCAACGGGTGGGGTACCAGTTATTTCGGAATCAACGACAAGGGTAATGTTTTTGTCACCCCATGCAAGGATGGCACAAGAATAGACTTGCGCGAAGTGATGGACGAGTTGTCACTGCGCGACGTACAGTCGCCAGTGCTGCTGCGCTTCCCAGATATCCTCGACAATCGTATTGAGAAAACCTGGAGTTGCTTCAAGAAGGCAGCAGAAGAGTACGACTATCATGGCGAGAACTACGTGGTATATCCTATTAAGGTCAACCAGATGCAGCCTGTGGTGGAGGAGATTATCTCCCACGGTCGTAAGTTCAACCTTGGCGTAGAGGCAGGCTCCAAACCAGAACTTCATGCTGTTATTGCCGTGCAGTGCCAGAGCGACTCTATCATTATATGCAATGGCTATAAAGACCAGTCGTACATCGAGTTGGCCCTGCTGGCGCAGAAGATGGGCAAGCACATTTTTATTGTGGTGGAAAAGCCCAACGAGTTGGAACTCATAGCCCGTGAGGCAAAGAAACTTGGCGTACGCCCCAACATCGGCATACGCATCAAACTCGCTTCCAGTGGTAGCGGCAAGTGGGAAGAAAGTGGCGGCGATGCTTCAAAGTTTGGACTTACGAGTGCCGAACTGCTTGAAGCCCTCGAACTTCTTGACAAGAAAGACATGCGCGACTGCCTGCGCCTCATCCACTTCCACATCGGCAGCCAGATTACTAAGATACGCCGCATACAGACGGCACTTCGCGAAGCCTCGCAGTTCTATATTCAGTTGCACAAGATGGGCTACAATGTCGACTTTGTCGACTGCGGTGGCGGTCTTGGCGTTGACTACGACGGCACGCGTTCTCCCTCAAGCGAGAGTAGCGTCAACTACAGCATTCAGGAGTATGTCAACGACTGTATCTACACTTTCGTAGAGGTAGCCAACAAAAACGGTATTCCACATCCCAATATCATCACCGAGAGCGGCCGTTCGTTGGCAGCCCACCACTCCGTGCTTGTCATTGATGTGCTTGAGACAGCATCGCTGCCGGAAATGCCAGAAGAGTACGAGCCCGATGAGAATGCCCACCAGTTGGTGAAAGATCTCTATGAAATATGGGACAATCTCTCTCCGCGTAACGTGCTTGAGGACTGGCACGATGCAGAACAGATACGCGAGGAGGTGCTTGACCTTTTTGCCCATGGCATCGTCGATCTTAAGACTCGCGCCGAGGTAGAGTCGATGTACTGGAGCGTTTGCCATGAGATACATGCGCTGGCAAAGAACCTGAAGCACATACCGGAAGAATTGATGAATATCGACAAACTTCTTGCCGACAAATATTTCTGCAACTTCTCGCTTTTCCAAAGTCTTCCCGACTCATGGGCCATCGACCAACTGTTTCCCATCATGCCTATACAGCGGCTTGACGAGCGCCCCACGCGCAATGCCACGCTGCAAGACATTACCTGCGACAGCGACGGCAAGATAGCCAACTTCGTCACCAATCGCCATAACACCCATTCGCTGCCTGTCCACCCTTTGCGCCGCAACGAGTCCTACTATCTTGGCATTTTCCTTGTGGGTGCATATCAGGAGATACTTGGCGATATGCACAATCTTTTTGGCGACACTACTGCCGTTCATGTGTCAGTGAAGGACGGCCATTACCACATCGACCAGATTATCGACGGCGAAACCGTGGCCGAAGTGCTTGACTATGTACAGTACGACCCGAAGAAACTCGTGCGTCAACTCGAGGTTTGGGTTACCAAAAGCGTAAAGCAGGGAAAGATCACCCTTGAGGAGGGAAAGGAATTCCTTTCCAACTATCGCTCCGGCCTTTACGGCTACACCTATTTGGAGTAGCCGTAAAGACTGCAGCAGTATTGCTGATGCGAAAGCCTGTTTGCGGCTTTCGTAAGGCATGCCCTGTTATCCGTATGTCTCTATCAGATATTTCACAAACTGTGGGTCCTGGAAGTTAACGGTGCCCGTGTCGAAAAGTCGATAATCATACATTCCACGGCATTTCTCAGTGCGTCGTGGCGGAACTGATGGTCTGTCTGCGCCAGGCGAAGTTTCACGGCATCGAAATTCTTACGGCAAATTTCCTGCTGCTCTGTCGACAGTTTCATTATTATTGCTGTCCGCTAAAACACACAAGCGCAATAATTATCGTCCGCAATGCCGATAAACAGACGTTACGGACGGATATTTGATGCATTTTCAAGTTTTAGCGGACAGCAATATAATATAATATAATATAATAAGAAAACGGCCTACACGTTGCTATCAGTTCACGTGTAAGCAGTCTGAATGTGCATTTGTCAGCAAGGAAATTCCCGAGTTTTGTTCGCCTACCCGTGGCCTTTCCCATTGCTTAATACAACTGTGCTGTTGACATAATCTTGTCGAAGTCCTCGCGCGACATCTCCAGTTCCACTGTGTGCGCATTACGCTCTGCTGCTTCTGCAGCCTCCACAAAACGGACCGCATCGTCACCTGTTACAACAGGTATTGGTCTGATTGGTGTTGCCATACTCTAAACTCCTTCCTTCTTTTTATTATCCACTGCAAAATTACGACTTTTTCTTGAAATCCATAATGTTTTCATTCGTTTTGTACGCTGTTTCGCAAAAAAAGATTTTTTTCTTTTGTTTTCCTCTTGCTTAGTAGTATTTTTGCAGGCAGAACAAAGCAGGACAAGGATGAAAGAGAAACTAACCGTAGTGAAAGTAGGCGGCGCAGTGGTAGAGGCTGAGGAGCAACTGCTACGACTGTTGGTCGACTTCAGTGCCGTGCCTGGCAGAAAAGTGCTCGTGCATGGCGGAGGCCGCAAGGCCACTAAGATTGCCGAACGCCTCGGCATCACTACCAAGATGGTTGGGGGGCGCCGCATCACGGATGCTGACATGCTCGAAGTGGTCACCATGGTCTACGGAGGACTTGTCAACAAGCAGTTGGTGGCGCGCCTGCAGTCTGTTGGCGTCAATGCCGTTGGTCTGACGGGTGCCGATGCCGATGTCATACGCAGTCATCGCCGTCCTGTGACCGATGGTGTCGACTATGGCTTTGTCGGCGATGTCGACTGCGCCGACGGCGCTGCCCTCTCGCAACTCATCGAGGCTGGCATGACACCTGTCGTTGCGCCGCTGACCCACGACGGTCATGGCAGTATTCTCAATACCAATGCCGACACTATTGCCTCAGAGACTGCCAAGGCTCTCTCCGGCCGCTACGATGTTACGCTGATTTATGCCTTTGAGAAGGCTGGCGTGCTGACCGATGCCGACGACGAGTCGACTCTCATCCCTGTTATAACGCGTGCCGACTTTGAACGCTACAAGGCCGACGGTACCGTGTCGGGCGGCATGCTGCCCAAGATAGAGAATGCTCTCGCTGCCGTCAGCGCTGGCGTGACCCGCGTCATCATTACCCGTGCCGATGCCATTGACGGGCTTCATGGAAGTGTAATCGTTGACCATTGACCATTCTTTGACCAAGGTCAAAGCGGCAAAGCCGAGCGGAACATTGAGCATTGAACATTTAGCAAAAATTATAAAATGAGCGTCCAGTTGTCGCATCTCAGTATAGGCTATGTCACCGGCGGCCAGCAGCATGTTGTGGCCAGTGATATCGATGCCTCGCTACGCAGCGGTGAGATGACGTGTCTGCTGGGCCAGAACGGTATAGGCAAGTCGACCCTTCTGCGCACCCTTGCCGCCTTCCAGCCCCGTCTGGACGGCGACATATTTATTAATGGGCGCTCTATCGACAGTTATTCGCGGCAGCAGATAGCCCAGGAGATTGGCGTGGTGCTCACAGAGCGTCCCGACGTTCGCAATATGACGGTGGGCGAACTTGTCGGCATGGGGCGCTCGCCCTATACGGGCTTCTGGGGCTCTCTCTCCGATGAAGACCACCGCATTGTCGACGAGGCAATAGCCCAGACGGGCATATCGTCGCTTGCCGGGCGTCTCACGGCAACGCTAAGCGACGGCGAGCGGCAGAAGGTGATGATTGCCAAGACCCTTGCGCAACAGACATCGGTGATATTTCTCGACGAACCGACGGCATTCCTCGATTTCCCGAGCAAGGTGGAGATGCTGCAACTGCTCCGCCGTCTTGCCCGACAGCAGCAAAAGACGATATTCCTCTCTACGCACGACGTGGAACTGGCTTTGCAACTTGCCGACCAACTTTGGCTCATGGAGCCGGGCCTGCTCAGTGTCGGCACACCGCGCCAACTGGCTGCGCAGGGCGTGCTGACGCGCTTCCTCGAGCGCGACGGCATCAGTTTCGACACTTCGGCGCTGACGGTGAGAGTGACGCAGGAGAGTGCTACGGCCGATGCCGAGACAGAAACGGCAGGCAGTGAGATTTAGAGTTTTAACCTTTTTGAAATGCTATGACCGACGGACACGGCGACGACCTTTACAGATACGACGAGGGCATGGTGCGCATCAATTTCAGTTCCAATGTCTATCAGCACCCACAACTCGATGGACTGAAAGCCCATCTCAACGAGTATTTTGGTCTCGTAGGCCATTATCCTGAGCCCCAGCCGCGCTCACTGGAGCGCAAGATAGCACTACGTGAGGGAATTTCGCCCGAGGCGGTGCTCGTCACGAGCGGTGCCACAGAGGCCATCTATCTCATTGCACAGATGCTGCGCGGCAGTTTCTCTATTATTCCGCAGCCCACCTTCGGCGAATATTCCGATGCATGCCGCATCAACGGCCACGTCATTTCCTACGAGAGCAATGAAGACATTGCATCCATGCCGCGCGACCGCGTCTACTGGATATGCAATCCCAACAATCCCTCAGGCAATGTTCTGATGAAGGGATTTATGACCTATGTCGTGCGGCGCTCTCCGCGCTACACCTTCGTCGTCGACCAGTCGTACGAAGACTATACTCGCGAATCTCTCCTCTCTCCGCGCGAAATGTTCGACAGCCAGAATCTTCTTCTTATTCACTCTCTCGGCAAGCGCTACGGCGTGCCGGGACTGCGGCTGGGCTATGTCACCGGCCATCCGCAGACCATACAGTTGCTGCGCAGCATGCAGCATCCCTGGTCGGTCAGCGCCCTGTCAATAGAGGCCGGCCACTATCTACTGGATACCGACAAGCCGGCAGTGCCCGACCTCGATGCTTATCTCGCAGAGACGGAGCGTTTCCGTACAAACCTGCGCCAGAAGGCCAACGTGCGTGTCTTCGAGACAAAAACCAATTTCATGCTCTGCGAGATTGACAACATGACGGCTGCCGACCTTAAGTTCCGCCTTGTCCACGAGTACGGCATGCTGATACGCGACTGCCAGAATTTCTCGGGCCTTGGGAGCAACTTCTTCCGCGTGGCAACCCAACTACCAGAGGAAAACGACCTGTTGGTAGAGGCTATTAGCGGGTTAAATGCATGACGGAAATTTCAAAAAGCAGTGCTGGCAAAATTTAAAGCAGTGTTTTTAAAAATAAAAACAGTGTTTACGAAAATAAAAACAGTAGTTTTAAAAATTAAAACAGCTGTTTTTTTTACCCCCGTTTTTATTAAATTTTCGTAATAGTTTTCATATCCTATCCGATGTTTGAAAATATATGCTATCTTTGCGCGAAAATTTCATAGCGACATCATTTTCTATTATTTATAACTCAACAGACAATGAAGATTAAAGCAATTTCTCTGGCTCTCTGCTTCGGCATGCTCGTGGCAGGATGCAACAACACTCAGAAGGGTGCAGCAATCGGTGCCGGTGGCGGTGCTGTGCTGGGTGCCATCGTTGGTAAGTTGGCAGGCAATACTGCCGTAGGTGCTGCTGTAGGCACGGCTGTCGGTGCAGGTGCCGGCGTGCTCATCGGCAAGAAGATGGACAAGGTGAAGGCTCAGGCCGAGGCCGTCAAGAACGCACAGGTTCAAGAGGTGCAGGACGCCAATGGTCTGGATGCTGTCAAGGTAACTTTCGACAGCGGTATCCTCTTTGCTACCAACAAGTACGACCTCAGCACCACAGCCAAGAACTCTCTGGCAGAGTTTGCCCGTGTGCTCAATACCAACAACGACTGCGACGTGGCCATCATAGGTCATACCGACAGCACCGGCAGTGATGCCATCAACCAGCCCCTGTCGGTCAATCGTGCCAACAGCGTGGAGGCTTATCTCAAGTCGTGCGGCGTAAGGGCTACTCAGATCAAGAGCGTTGAGGGACAGGGCTCTACCAATCCTGTTGCCGACAACTCTACCGAGGCTGGCCGCAAGCAGAACCGTCGTGTGGAAATCTACATGTACGCTTCGAAGGAGATGATACAGAAGGCAGAACAGGGCACTCTGCAGTAATCCTGTGGCTAAGGTTAAACGCAACAAAAACAGCGACGGCTCATCGCGCATGGCGCGTCTGCGCCGGCAAGTGCGACGGATATTAATAGGAATAGTGGTGGCATTTTTTGCCTCCACTATTCTTTCTGTCGTAGTGCTGCGCTGGGTTCCTGTGCTGTTCACGCCGCTCATGTTCATACGCATGGCCGAGCAGCATGCCGACGGGCGCCCGATGGTGCTGCGCCATCGCTGGGTGCCTATAGAGGAGATAGCCCCCACGCTGCCGCAGGCAGTGATAGCCAGTGAGGACGCCCACTTTATGAAGCACCACGGCTTCGACTACAAGGCCATAGAATATGCGGCCGTGCGCAATCTGAAACATCCCGAGCGCCGCAAGATAGGCGCATCCACCATATCGCAGCAGACGGCAAAGAACGTGTTCCTCTGGCCCGGCCGGTCGTGGCTGCGCAAGGGCCTTGAGGTCTATTTCACGTGGCTTATAGAACTCACCTGGTCTAAGCAGCGCATCATGGAAGTCTATCTCAACAGCATAGAAATGGGCGACGGCATCTATGGCGCTTCGGCTGTGGCGGAGTGGCACTTCCACAAGCGCGCCAGCGAACTAACACGTGAGGAAAGTGCATTGATAGCCGTCACGCTGCCCAATCCGCGCCGTTTCAGTTCTGCCAGTCCGTCTCCCTACGTGCTGAAACGACAGAAGCGCATCCTTCGCGAGATGCGCTTCGTTGATGAGTGGTAATTTATAACTCACCTCATACCTCTCACCCCTTATCTCATACTTCTCACCCCTATTCTTCACCATTCACCTCGCGGTAAATCACGGCGAGGGCGGCCTCCCAGTTGGTGTCGAGCGAGAAGCGGGTCAGCATCTTGCTGTTGTTGAAGTAACTGAGCACCAGTTCCTTGTCGCGGTCGTTGAATAGCGGATGACAGTAACTGGCGTCCATGAATTTCCTGGTCATTTTCATTTGCAGCACGTCAGGCTGCTTGCTCATTTCCACCATCTGCTTCATGTAGTAACTCACAAAGAGATTGAGCGCGTAGGCCTGACGGTCGAGCATGGCTATGCTGGAGTCGGGCATCTGTTCCTGCATTTTCATGGCCATGTAGTTCAGGGCGTCGAGTTTGAACTGGGCCACCTGGCGTGCTGCATCGGTCGACTTTGGGTCGCTGATGGTGTTCTGCACGCTTCCGCGCAGGTAGTTGTACACCTCTTGTGCTTGTGCCGTGGCCGTTGTCATGGCCGTCATGGCTATCAGAAAGAGTAGTTTTTTCATTGTCGTGTCAGATATAAAGAGTTTGTAATGTTGTCGGGAAGTTCGTCGGCATAGTGAGTCACCATCATCATCGTCTTGCCTGCGCGCTGGCAGAAGGTCTCAATAATGTCTTTCACCATACGCCTGTTCCATGGGTCGAGACCGTGCAGCGGCTCGTCGAGGATGAGCAGTTGCGGGTCTTTCACGAAGGCGCGGGCCAGCAGCACCAGCCGCTGTTCGCCGCTGGAGAGTTGCAGGTAGGGGCGCTCGGCCAGATGGGCAATGCCGAAGATATCCATCCACCAGCGGCACTGCTCGCGCTCTTCGCTGTTGGCGCGGACGTAGAGCCCCACCGTGTCTTTCAGTCCGCTTGCCACCACGTTTTCTGCCGGCATGTTGTGCTGGTAGGAGCGGTGCATCTCCGGCGACACGTAGCCTATGTGACGCTTGATGTCCCAAATCGTCTCGCCGCTGCCGCGCTGCTGTCCGAAGAGGGCAATGTCGCAGGCATAACTCTGTGGATTGTCGGCACAGACGAGCGACAGCAGTGTTGACTTGCCGGCGCCGTTCTGGCCGGAGATGGCCCAGTGCTCGCCGCTCTTGACGGTCCAGTTGATGTCGCGCAGAATGTTGCGGCTGCCGTAGCGTATGCTTACATTTCTCATGCTCACCACCTCACTGCTGTTGTAGTCGTCGGTGTGACGTGGCAACTGCAGTAGTCTCTGCCGGCGCTCTTCGCTCAGCACGTGGGGGGCTACAGGCTCCTGCCTGCTCGCAAATTCGCTCACCGAGCAAGGCTGCAGCGGTTCGCCGTCGACCATCTCCGTCACGCTGTCGAGGAATGGCGGCAGGTCGTCGGTTTTAGATACTACGAGAATGATGTCCAAATTGTTCTCGGCCACCAGCGCCTGCAGCAGTTCGCGCAGTTGGGCGCGCGTGTCGCTGTCGAGCCCTACGAAGGGATTGTCCATTATCAGCAGACGGGGCTGCGAGAAGAGCGTGCGTGTGAGTTGGAACTTGCGCAACTCTCCGCTGGAGAGCGAGATGATGTATTTGTCGAGCAACGGCTCTATATGGAAAAGGCTATAGAGTTTCTGGCGCAAACCTCGGCGTTCCTCGCTGTCGGAACCCTGCAGTTGGTAGGCATGGTCGAGCAGTTCGCCCACCGTGGGCGTCTCGTGGTCGATGTCGTGCTGGTTCCAGCGAAGTTGCAGGTAGTAGGCACCGTCGACAGAGGCGCCGTAGGAGTCGCGAAAGGCGATATAGCGCACGCTGTCGGAGGCTATCTGACGGCGCATGCGCTCCACGTATTGTGTCTTGCCGCTGGCGTTGCGGCCTACAATGGCTGTGATTTTCCCCATCTTGTTATACTGTGTCTATGACTTCACGCGCTCGCGGTTTTTGCTGACAAAGTCTTTCCATCCGTGGTAGTTGACTTGCGAGGCAGGGCGGTTCATTTGCATGTAGTGGCAGTAGGCAGCGCCCAGCGCGTCGGTGGCATCCATGAATTTCGTCAAGGCATCCTTGTCGAACTTCAGCAGCCGCTGCAGCATGGCAGCCACCTGCTCCTTCGACGCGTTGCCGTTGCCGGTGATGGCCATCTTGATTTTCATCGGTGCATATTCGTGAATGGGCACTCCGTGGTGGATGGCGGCAGCAATGGCAGTGCCCTGTGCGCGTCCCAGTTTGAGCATCGACTGTACGTTCTTTCCGAAGAAAGGTGCCTCGATGGCCATCTCGTCGGGCAGATAGGAGTCTATGATGCCCGTCACGCGCTCGAAGATGTGCCCCAGTTTCAGATAGCCGTCGCCGAAGTTTCGCAGGTCGATTACTCCCATCGTCACCATCTCTGCGCGCCCGTCGGTTACCTTCAGTACACCGTAGCCCATGATGTTTGTGCCCGGGTCGATGCCCAGTATTATTTTCTCCATGACGGCAGGACGTAGTTGGTTTGGTTGCTGGTTTGCTCCTGACATCCGCCGCTCTCCAGACCATAGCGGCTGACGGCGGTCACGGCATAGTGGAGCGTGGCCGATGGTTGAAGCGATATCGTCTGTGCTCCGACGCGCTGCGCCGCGAGCAGACTGGCGTCGCCGGTATCTACAGGGAGCGATGGCGAGGCATAGATGTTGTATGTCAGATAGTCGCCGTCGCTGCGGTCGGTGGCTCCGCTCCATGTCAGAGTGTTGCCTGACGGAGTGCGTGCTACGCTGAGCAGGGTGGGGGGCGTCGGTGCTTCGGTGCCGGCCCATGTCATTGGCGGCACGAGGGCACGCTGGTGGTTGAAAAGCAGTGTAAACTGATAGACACCCTTTGTGTCGTCGGTAAGGAAACGGCTGCGGAAGTGGCATATGCCCAGCCCGTGTTGGCGCGCAACGTTCATCTGTCGCTCTATGGTCGACAGGCTCCAGTCGCCCTCGCTGCGTGCCAGACGGTAAGTGCCCAGTCCGGCGGCAATGGGGCGCCCGTAACTACATTCGCTCCAGTCGGCCACAAAGGGGTAGAAGTGGCGGCCGTCGAAGTACATCATAGGGAAGAGACCGTCCATCAGCCCGTCGCGTAGCCAGCCCTGCGCATCCTGACATACGCGCTGGTAGGCATTCCAGCCGCCGCTGCTGTAGCGGCCCATGTCGTCGTGCTTGCCGATGGGCGAGCAGGTCAGTTTGACCCATGGTTTCAGAGCCTTCACGCGGCGTCTCACTTCGCTGACGATGCGCGTTATGTTCTGGCGGCCTTGTTGGCGTGATACACTGATGTTCCACGTGTCGGGATAGCGTATGTAGTCGAGATGTATGCCGTCTACATCGTAGCGGCGCGTTATCTCCTCGCACAGGCTTGCTATGTAGCCTGCCGTGGCAGAGTTTTCGGGATTGAGGGCAGCGTCGGCACCAAGTCGGCGAAGCAGTTGGGGATGCGTGCGGCGCATGTTCCTACAGCCGGCACCGTCCCATTTCCCCATGGGAATGGCAACGAGCCAGGCATGCAGTTCCATGCCGCGGCGGTGGCACTCCTCAATGGCGAAAAGCAACGGGTCGTAGCCCGGCGAACGGCCTGCGTGCCCCGTCATAGCAGCGTCCCAAGGTTCTATCTGCGACGGATAGACCACTGTGCCACGTATGCGGGTCTGAAAAAGTACGGTATTGATGTTGGCGCGCTGCAGTTGGTCGAGCGTATGGCGCAGTTCCTCGCGCTGGCGCTCTGCCGAGGCTTCGCTCTGCGCATATGTCCGGGGCCAGTCGATGCCGCCGTATGTTGTCAGCCACACTGCACGCACCTCGTGCTTCGGCTGTGCTGCTAATGGCTGCAATGAAACAATGCACAGCAGCAGTACAGCGTGAAAAATGACTGTTGATGTCCAGCGACGGGCCGACAGGAAATGTGACAAATTGAAATGCATGATAAGGGGAGGGTGGAGTTAAGCCTCTTCGGCTTCTTCCTTCCGACGCTTCTCTTCCACCATCGTCTGGAAGTCTTTCTTCTGAAGCACGAAGTTCGTACCCAGGTATTTCTCTTTCACCACGGGATTGACTGACAACTCGTCGGGACTGCCCTGGAAGAGAATGCGGCCTTCAAAGAGAAGATAGGCGCGGTCGGTGATGTTGAGCGTCTCGTGAACGTTGTGGTCGGTGATGAGGATGCCGATGTTGCGATACTTCAACTGCCATACTATCTGCTGAATATCTTCTACGGCGATCGGGTCTACACCGGCGAAGGGTTCGTCAAGCATTATAAACTTTGGCTCGATGGCCAGACAGCGGGCTATTTCAGTGCGGCGGCGCTCGCCACCACTCAGACGGTCGCCGGTATTGCGGCGCACCTTGCCAAGGCGAAACTCTTTTATCAGGCTCTCCAGTTTTTCCAACTGATAGTCGCGCGGTTTGCCGGTCATTTCAAGCACCGACAGGATATTGTCCTCGACCGTCATCTTTCGGAATACGGAGGCTTCCTGAGCCAGATAGCCTATTCCTGCGCGCGCACGCTTATATACGGGATAGGTGGTGACGTCCTCATCGCCAAGATAGATGTGGCCGCCGTTGGGAACTACCAGTCCGGTAGTCATATAGAATGAGGTGGTCTTGCCAGCACCGTTGGGACCGAGCAGGCCGACTATCTCGCCCTGCTTCACGTCGAAACTGACATCGTTGACAACGGTGCGCTTGCCGTAAACTTTCACAAGGTGTTCCGCGCGAAGCACAAACTGCTGCTCGCCAGCGGAGGGAAGTGTCTGTTCGTCCATGTGGTAAAGTCTTTACAGCCTGCAAAAATAGACAAATTCAATGACAGGTGCAAGAAAAAGGCTTGCGGATTGGAGAAAAAGTGGTTTTTATTTTGCTTTTTTACCAATAATAAGTAATTTTGCACGCTCAAAACCGACGTAATTATTTATAATAAAATCAGATAAGAGAAATGAATATCCAATTCGATGCTACCGATAAGGTGAACGGCCTGATGACCATCACCATCGAGAATGCCGACTATCAGACCGAAGTAGACAAGACGCTGAAAGACTATCGCAAGCGTGCGCAGGTGCCAGGCTTCCGCCCCGGACAGGCTCCAATGGGGATGATCAAGCGCCAGTACGGCACGGCAGTGAAGGTTGACGTTGTCAACAAGTTGCTGGGCGAGAAACTATACGGCTACGTGCGCGAGAATAAGATACAGATGCTTGGCGAACCATTGCCCAGCGATACACAGAAGCCGCTCGACTTCGAGGGCGACGCTCCCCTGGAGTTCAAGTTTGACATCGCCGTGGCTCCTGAGTTCAAGGCTCAACTCTCCGGCAAGGACAAGGTGCCTTACTACACTATTGGCGTCGACGACAAGATGATCGACCAGCAGGTGCAGGCATACGCTCAGCGTGCAGGCCACAACGAGAAAGTTGAGGAGTACGACAGCGAGAAGCGCGACGTGCTGCGCGGCGACCTGCGCGAACTGGATGCCGACGGCAACGCCAAGGAGGGTGGCATAGAGATAGAGAACGTGGCTGTGATGCCTCAGTATATCTCTGTCGACGACCAGAAGAAACTCTTCGACGGCGCAAAGTTGGGCGACATCATCACGTGGAATCCGCGCAAAGCCTATCCGGACAACGACGCTGAGGTGGCTGGCATACTGCGCGTGGAGAAGGACGCCGTGAAAGACCACGAGGGCGACTTCACATTCCAGGTGACGGAAATTTCGCGCTATGTGGCTGCCGAAATCAACCAGGAACTCTTCAGTCAGGTGTTTGGAGAGGGTACGGTTAAGGACGAGAAGGAATTCCGCGAGAAGATAGCCCAGCAGTTGTCAAAGCAGTTTGAGACCGACAGCGACTATATGTTCCTGCTCGACGTGCGCCAGCACATGGAGAAGAAGATTGGCAAACTGGAATTCCCCGAGGCCATACTGCGCCGTGTTATGATACAGAACAACAAGGAGCGCAAGGATGTCGAGAAGTTTGTAGACGACAATTTCCAGGCAAGCATCAAGGAACTCCAGTGGCATCTCATCAAGGAGCAACTCGTTGCTGCCAACAACATCACTGTTGGCGACAGCGACATCGAAGAGGCTGCCAAGGAGTTTGCCCGTGCGCAGTTTGCACAGTATGGCATGACAAACCTGCCGGAGGAGTACGTTGAGAACTATGCCAAGGAAATGCTCAAGAAGCAGGAACAGACCGACCGCCTCGTTGACCGCGCCATCGACGTGAAACTGAAGAACGCGCTGAAGACCGTTGTGAAACTCGACGAGAAGACTATCTCGCTTGACGAGTTCCAGAAGATGGCTGCCGAAAAGAGCAACTAATCAAAAAAATAAAAAAGGTGCCTCATGGCACCTGTGGGAATTTTCCGAAGTCGGGCTTTCTTTTCTCAAGGAAAGCCCGACCTCCTTCTTGGGCCTCGTCAAGAAAATAGTAGAGCATTGTGGCGTCGCCGGCAAGTTGCTGAATGCCTGCCTGGCCGTCAAGTTCTGCATTCATGCCGGCCTTTATCATGCGCAGGGCGATGGGCGAGCGCTCCATCATCTCTTCTGCCCATGCCACACACTCGTCTTCCAACTGCTCCAGCGGCACTACCTTGTTGACCATGCCCATGCGCTCGGCCTCAGCAGCGCTATACTGCCTGCACAAGAACCATATCTCGCGGGCCTTCTTCTGTCCGACGATACGCGCAAGGTAGGAGGATCCGAAACCTGCATCGAACGAGCCGACCTTCGGACCTGTCTGACCGAAGATGGCATTTTCCGAGGCAATGGTGAGGTCGCAGACGAGATGTAGCACGTGGCCGCCGCCTATGGCGTAGCCGTTTACCATGGCTATCACGGGCTTTGGCAGACGGCGTATCTGCATCTGCACATCGAGTACGCTCAGCCGCGGAACGCCCTCGCTGTCCACGTAGCCGCCGCGCCCCTTTACGTGCATGTCGCCACCCGAGCAGAATGCCTTGTCGCCGGCGCCGGTGAGCAGCACCACGCGGATGCGCTGCAGTTCGCGGCATACGGCAAAGGCCTCGCTAAGTTCCTGAGTGGTAAGCGGTGTGAAGGCATTGCGATAGCGTGGGCGGTTGATGGTTATCTTGGCTATCCCGTTATATTCCTCGAAGAGAATTTCCTTAAATTCTCTGATGGGTTTCCATTCTCTCTGTGTCATAACTTCTTAATTTGACAAAAGTAGTGAGAAAAAGCATAACAGCAAATGTTTTGCGTGGAAATTTTTCCTATTTTTGCACATCATGGCAGAAAAAGAATGAAATGAGTGGAGAGAAGGCCGTGATGCGTGAAGAAGGATGCTGCGTATCACACACATTATATATATTAATAAGGTGAACAATGGAGATAGAAAAGATAGGAGTGTTCCGCTCACCGCTGACGGGAAAGTTTGGCGTGCCGCGACAGGGCGGACTGGTGCGAGGGCTGCGCGGAGTAGTGCAACTGGAAGGACAGTGGGGCTCGGCAGAGGCGCTGCGGGGGCTGGAAGGCTACGACTACGTGTGGCTGATATGGGGCTTTTCGCAGAATGTCGATACCGGAAAGCATGCCACTGTGCGTCCGCCACTGCTTGGCGGCAACGAGAGAGTGGGGGTGTGGGCCACGCGCTCATCCTTCCGCCCAAATAATCTCGGGCTGTCGTCGCTGCGGCTGATAGCCGTCGACGTAGAGAGGGGCTGCATAGAAGTGGAGGGTGCCGACTTGATGGACGGCACCCCCGTCTATGACATCAAGCCATACCTGAGTTATGTAGACTGCCATGAGGGAGCGCGCGGCGGTTTTACCGACGAACACCAGTGGAAACGCCTATCGGTCTGCGTGCCCGAAGAATTGCAGGATGTGCTAACGGAAGAGAAAATGAGTGTGCTGCGCGAACTGCTGGCCCTCGACCCGCGTCCCCACTATCACGACGATGAGCGCGAGTACGGGATGTCGTTCGGAAAGTATAACGTAAGATTCAGAGTGGTCAACGGCTGTGCTCTTCTGACCTCCATTCGATGTGAACACGCTTGAAGCCCATGCTGCCAAGCACCTGCCGCACCTGTGCCTCGCCATTCTTTCTGGCCAGAAGGATGTTGTCGCTGGTAAGACCGTAACTGAGCATGCGCCGATGGGCGCGGTGGAACATGGCTTCACGGTCGGTGGCCGTCCAGCGCCCACTCTGGAAGAAACTCTTGGTGCGTGCCTCGTCGATAAAGTCGCTGTCGAGCAGGCGTATAGGTGGAAGACTGACGCAGAGGCTGTCGCTGCGAGCCACTATCCAGCCCGGTTCTGCCTGATGCATGTCGATGCCAAGGCGCATGGTGCCGTAGTAGATGCGTGAGAGGCGGTCGTCGGAGAAGAAACCGCTGCGCACGGTGTCTATCAGTTCTTCGTCGCTGACGGTGAGAAACTCCCACTGGCCTATGGCCTTGATGCTCTGTATCTGTTGAGGGGTGATGTCTATCTGCTGACTGGCACCGATGGTTATCTCGCTATTGCTGACGGCGCGATATAGGCGCGTGATGAGTACGACGGCAACGACCAAGGCAACAACGATGGCCAAAATCTTCAGCCAGAAGAGCAGTGCAAACCTGCGGCGGCGCGGCTGGCGCGGTGGTATGGCGGGGTAATTATCCATTGTTCTTCTCTGTTATGAGGCGCTTGATGAGGTCGACAGGCGTGAGGTCTGTGCGAAACTGGATGATGATATTCTCCTCGGCAAAGCCCGTCTGGTGTATCAGCGGGATGAGCACTTGTGCTGCATGCTGCTGTGCAGTGGCCACGATGTTCATCTCGGGGATGCTCTCGATGATGGCCTGCCGTCCCTGCTGTTCGTAGTTGCTCATCTCGGCATCGGAGAAATGGGAGCGCACAATGCCCACGTATTCGCGAATGTTCTGCTGGTCGATGCGTGTGCTGGTGAGTTCCACCTGTGGGTCGGGCAGCGTGATAATAATGATGCTGTCGCGGCGCTCAACATTGCGCTCTGAGAACTGGCTCATGTCGACATACGCCTTGAGCGTGGCATCCATCGGAATGGCTATCTTGCGGTCGCCAATGGATAGGGGAATGTTCACATTGCGGCCCATGATGTTGCCACGCAGGCGCAGCACGTCGTCATGGGTGATAATCTTATGAATATGGTATTCGGTGGTGTAGATACGCGAGCACTGCTGTATCTGGATGACAAGCGAGGGAAGCGAGTCGGTGCCGACAGACTGCGTGATGCCGTCATTGCGGCTCTCGCTGCCGTCATGACATGCCGCAAGCACTGCCGCGAAGATAAAGAGTAGTATGTGTCGCATCAAAAGGGCGTTGTAGAGCACAAAGATAGTGAAAAAAAGGAAAAAATGACGTTTTGAAAAAATTTTTTGGCTTTCGGGTTAAACTTTTCAAGTGTGCTGTCGTCATAGAGACAGAACGCAGCGTTAAAACAGAATAGAATTATTAACTACAAAAACAGAAAGATTATGAAGAAGATTGTCAGCATGATGGCTCTCGCCATATTATTCAGCACCACAGCCCTGGCACAAGACGAAAAGCGCCCCGAGCGCCCCAAAATGGACAAGACCGAGATGATAAAGAAGCGCACTGACGACGCAGTGAAGCGCTACGGACTGAACGACACTCAGGCTCAGCAACTGCAGGCTCTCAACGAGAAATATGCCGACAAGATGGGCCCCGGCCCACGCGGCGGACGTCGTGGTGGCGGCGACAGACAGGACATGCGCCAGCGTCCTGACAGCGCTCAGAAGCAGCAGCCCACCGACGAGCAGCGCGAGCAGATGAAGAAGCAGCGCGAGGAGCGCAAGGCAGTGATTGAAGCCTACGATGCTGAACTCTCTAAGATACTTACCGAGGACCAGTTGAAGGCTTATAAAGCCGACCGTGAGAAGCGCGGTCCACGCAGGAAGTAAAAAAGACGGCGAATAATGGTAGAAGATGGGCAGAATTTTTGTTCTGCTCATTTTTTTATGTATTTTTGCAGACATGAAACAAGCCATGATCTTTGCTGCCGGGCTTGGCACGCGGCTGCGACCGCTGACCGACAGCATCCCAAAGGCTCTTGTCAGCGTGGGCGGACGCACACTTGTCGACCTGCTGATAGATAAATTGCAAGTTGCGGGATATGAGCGACTGGTGGTCAACGTGCACCACCATGCCGTGCAACTTGAGAGCCATCTCCGGATTTTCCACCCTGACGTACTGATAAGCGACGAGAGGCAGATGCTGCTTGACACAGGCGGCGGACTGCGCCATGCGCAGGACTTGTTCGACAGCGACAGTCCGATACTGCTGCACAATGTAGACATACTGGACAATGTCGACTACGAATGGTTTGCGCGCCAGCATCAGGGCGATGAAGACGCCGTGCTTCTCGTGAGCCGCAGAAAGACATCGCGCTATCTGCTCTTCGACAGCGCAATGCGGCTGATGGGATGGAAAAACGTAAAGACGGGCGAGGTGAAGTCGCCCTTCCCATGGCTGCGCGAAGCCGACTTCACCCTTGACGACTCCCTCCGCGTAATAATGCTCAATGGTCAACGGTCAATGGTCAATGGTCAACTTCACGCTTTCGCTTTCTCCGGCATCCACAGTTTCTCGCCACGCCTGTTCAGGCTGATGGAACGCTTCGACGAAAAATTCAGCATTGTAGACTTCTACCTCAGTACATGCCACAGGGCGCGTATCTTCGGATGCGTGAAGGACGACCTGCACCTGCTCGACGTCGGAAAACCAGAGGCGCTGCAGCAAGCCGAAAACTTCATATAATCTGTAAATCGTAAATAGTATAATCGTAAATCGTCAAATAGTAAAATAAAAATAGGATGCAACAGAAGATAATAATCCTTGACTTCGGTTCGCAGACGACACAACTGATAGGACGCCGCGTGCGTGAGTTGGACACGTTCTGCGAAATCTTGCCGTACAACAAGTTTCCGAGGGACGACGAGTCGGTGATAGGAGTGATACTCTCTGGCTCGCCATTCTCCGTGCACGACCCGGAGGCATTCCGCGTAGACCTGTCGCAGTTTATGGGTCGCGTGCCGGTGCTTGGCATCTGCTACGGGGCACAGTACATTTCGCACACACTGGGAGGCAAGGTGGAGAAAGCCGACTCGCGCGAATACGGGCGTGCTCACCTGCAGACAGTCGACACGGCCAATCCGCTGTTTAAGGGCTTTGAGCCAAATTCGCAGGTATGGATGAGCCACGGCGACACAATTACTGCCATTCCCGACGGCTTCAAGGTGATTGGGTCTACGCGTGATGTGAAGAACGCCGCCTATTATGCTCCATCCCCCACGGGGAAGGAGGGCGACGGGTGTCCGGTCTTTGCCGTGCAGTTCCATCCGGAGGTGTTCCACACCGTCCAGGGCACGCAACTGCTGCGCAATTTCGTTGTCGACATATGCGGCTCGCGCCAGGAGTGGAGTGCTGCCTCGTTTGTTGATACAACCGTGGCAGAACTGAAACAGCAGATAGGCGACGACCGCGTCATTCTGGGTCTGTCGGGCGGAGTGGACAGCAGCGTGGCTGCCGTGTTGCTCAACAAGGCCATCGGCGACCGCCTGACGTGTATCTTCGTAGACCACGGCATGCTGCGCAAGAATGAGTTCCGCCAGGTTATGGACGACTACAAGGTGCTCGGACTGAACGTTATCGGCGTGGATGCCTCGGAGAAGTTCTTCACAGACCTTAAGGGTGTGAGCGATCCGGAGCAGAAACGAAAGATAATAGGCCGCGACTTTGTTGAGGTGTTCAATGCCGAGGCGCGCAAGATTACCGACGCACGCTGGCTGGCGCAGGGCACTATCTATCCCGACCGCATCGAGAGTCTCAACATTACCGGCAAGGTAATAAAGAGCCATCACAACGTGGGCGGACTGCCGAAAGAGATGCATCTGCAACTCTGCGAACCGCTGAAATGGCTCTTCAAGGACGAGGTGAGAAGAGTGGGCCGCCAGATGGACATGCCCGAGCATCTCATCACGCGCCATCCTTTCCCCGGACCGGGACTTGCCGTGCGCATACTGGGCGACATCACGCCCGAGAAGGTCAGCGTATTGCAGGATGCCGACGACATCTTCATCCGCGGACTGCGCGAATACAAGGTGAAACTCAGCGGCGAAGAGGCGCGACGAGTGCTTGCCGCCGGAGTGCCTGCCGATATGAACGACGGCGAGATAGAAGTGTCGCTCTACGACCAAGTATGGCAGGCTGGCGCCGTGCTTCTGTCTACGGTGCGTTCCGTAGGCGTTATGGGCGATGAGCGAACGTACGAAAATCCTGTCGCACTGCGTGCTGTGACCAGCAGCGATGCCATGACTGCAGACTGGGCGCACCTGCCTTACGACTTAATGGCTAAAGTTTCCAACGAGATAATCAACAAGGTGCGCGGCGTTAACCGCGTCTGCTACGACATCTCCTCAAAACCACCAGCAACGATAGAGTGGGAGTGATAACACTGGGCGTCCGTTGTGGCGTCTCTTGTGGCTCTTTTTTTTGCTGTGTTTTTAAAAATTACAGCTGTGTTTAAAAAAATTACAGCTGTGTTTTTAAAAATTAAAACAGCGCTGGCAAAAATTAAAACAGCGCTGGCAAAAATTAAAACAGCAGTGGCGTTGCTATATATTAAATAGTTTTGTTTCTATCTTGTTTTTGCGTAATGAAAGCATAACAAAAGAGCGCTAATCGAATTAGCGCTCTTTTGTGTTGTATTGTTCTGCACGCGAGGTGCAGAATGTTCGTGGTATTAGCGAACATACCAGCGAGTGATGGTCAGACCGCCGTTGCCAACGAAGAGGATGGCACCCTGATTGACCAGAATGTCGATGTCGCCCTGTGTCAGAGTCCACTCAAAGTTGGTGTCGGCAGCAGAGAAGTTCATAATGGCGCGATTGTCAGTGTCGCGACCGTAAACATCCTTAGGTCCTTCAAGACCTGTCCACCAAGCACCGCAAATCTCTACCTGTCCGCCGTCGGCATCGCATACGAAGTCGATACCCATGGTGCGGCCGGCAATGAGTTCGGCCTTTATCTCATCGGTCAGAGGAATAGTCTTGTCGCCATTCCAGTTGGTAGGACCGAGCGAACCCTTCCAAAGGTCGATGTCGAGCGAGTTCTCCCAGGCAATGGTGATCTTTGAGAATGTCAGACCCGAGCCCTGGATGATGATACCGCAGTCGGTCTGGTCTTCGCAGTTGCCCTTGTTGGCCTGGATGTTGTCAAGAATCTCCTGAGTGAGTATCACGGATGTCTCGCGGTTGAGAATGCCGTCGCTGAACCAGCCGTAGATATCTGTAGGAACGAGTTTGCCGTTGAATGTCACAACGCCCTCACCACCTTCGGTGAAGTTGATGCCGCTCCAGTTGCCGTAGTTTATCTGGGCCTGATCCCACTGATCTTGTACCTGTGTGTAGGCAAAGGTAAGGATGGCTCCGGCAGGAACACCTTCAAATGCAGAGGCAGGTACCATGACGCGGCCGCCGTCACCCCATGTAATCTGGAGAAGTCCGCTCCAAATAGTCTTGCTGACAGAGGTGGCAGGAATAATGGCAACATCGTAGGTAATCTCGCCGTTCGACGAAACGAGGCGCAACTTAGACCTCTGACCGGCAGTCTCAGGAATGCCGATGATGAGTTGGTTCTTGTCCTCGCCTGTGAGAATCCACTGGCAGTCATTGCCGTCTATCTGAACAGCGGTGAGTTTGTCGCCATTGGCTACGGTGACAGTCATGCTCTGGCCAGCCTTGGCTTCGTCGTCGGCAGTGGGCAGTGCTACAGCATAGCAGAACTTAGCCTCTTCGACAGTGAGTTCGGCGCCCTCAACCTTGTCATTGTTGGCAAGGGTGAACACAGGCTTGCCGCTCTGGGCATCCATAGGAACGGTGACAGTGATGGTGGTGCCATCGGCAGAGACGTTACCCTCTGCGATAGTAGCCACACCAGTTCCGAAGGCAATGCTCTTCACAAGGTCGAGGTCGGTACCGGTAATCTGAAGTTCGGCACCGGCGCTAACAGGATTGGCGCTGTAGGCTGTAACGGTAGGAAGAACGAGAGTGAATGGCACCTCAATGCTTGCACCGTTGGCCATGATGAGTTTCAGGTTGCCTGCAGTGGCTGTCTCGGGAACGGCGTTCACCACAACCTTGTCGGCTGCTACGGTGATGGCATCGCCGGAGAGTGCGTTAGCACCGGGGAACTCAACGCTTGTAACAACATCCATGTCCTGACCTGTTATGGTGAGTTGGGCACCAGCCTTGACAGGAGCAGGAGCGGCAACGGCATTGCTTGGCTTGACGGTGGTGATGGTACCAACGGGAACCTCGATGTCAGACTTGGTGATGATGACAATGTCGCCGTCGGGAGCAGCAGCAGGAAGGGCGAAGGTGATGGTCTTGGCATCGTCGGAAACAGTGATGGCTGTTACCTCAGTGCCGCCTACCTTGACCGACTTTGCTACGTTGAAGTAGGTACCGGTGATGGTGATAGTCTCGCCAGCCTTTGCGGTGATGGCGTTGAGAGCATCAACCTCGGCGCGGCCCTTAACCTTGCTGACGGTAGGCAGACCAATCTCCACGGCCTGCTCGGTCTGGATGATCTGATACTCTGTGCTGGTGGGATCGACAACGGTGAGGTCGGCAGTGTAGAGTTCGAGTTTGCCTGTCTTTGCCTCGTCGGGAACGCGCACCTCAATGGCATAGCGGTCGTGGCTTACGAAATCGCTTTCGCCAACAACAACACCATCGGCAAATGCAAGAGAGTAGATGAGGTTCAGATAGTCGCCCTCAATCTTCACGATGTCGCCAGGCATAACGCTCTCGGTGACGCTGGTTATCTCAACACCCTCGATGAAGTTCAGCACAGTCTTGGTGATAATGCGCTGACCGCCGGAGGTGACGAGAGTCACTTGGCCAGGGGTAGGATAGTCTTTCGGAACGGTGACGCGAATTTCGCTTGGCGTGCCAGCCTGTACTACCTGAATGTTGGTGATAGGGTCGACGCTGGGAATGACAACGCGAGCCACCTGGTCGAGGTTGCTACCCAGGAAGCGCAACTGACCGCCACGCATCACGGGGTTAGGACCGTAGGCATTCAGCGTAACACCACCCTGATACTGGTTGGTGTCGAGGTCGTCCTCGCTGCACGCTGCCAGCGATAGCCCCACAAGGGCTACCACTAACAGGGTGAATATATTCTTGATGTTTTTCATATCTGATTACATTTTATTTGTTAGGAACAACGCGGATGTTGTCAATCTTGATAATTGGGGTACACTCAACACCGACGGGCAGTGAACTCTTGTCGTTGTAGCCACCGCGAACCACGAACATGTTGAAGTTGGCAAAGTCGGCAGCGCTGGTCTGTGTGCTTCCAATCTTAGCGCCGTCCCAGTCCCATACGAAGTCTGACAGCGGCATGGTGACGGTAAGCCACTTGCCATCTGTGTCATACAGCAGACTGGCCTCGTCCTTCCATGGCATGTAGAGGCCACGGCTCAACTTGCCCTGCTCGTGGAAGAAGGTGTTGTTGGCACCAGGAACGGTGTTGCCGTAGATGTCGGTGCCGGCAGAAATAGTCACCTGATTAACGCTACCGAAGTAAACCTGCAGAGGAGCGGCTGACCAAGCGTTGTCTTTCGGGATGTTGATCTCAAACTTTAGGTTAAGTCCCTCGTAGTTGCTGAAGTCGGCAACATCGAACAGACGTGGGTGCTGTGAGTAAGCCTGAGGATCCTCCCAGTCGCCGCACCAGTACTCGAACGAGAAGTTACCGTCGTTCCAGCCGCCGTCATCGCCCATCTTGGTGTTACCAAGCAGCAGGTAGTTGCCAGAGAGCGATGTGTCGTCGGTCAGAATGTCGCGGTTGTGCCAGCCGTTGTTGCCAAGCACTGTGCCGGTGAAGCATGGCGTGTCGAAGTCGAACAGCATGCCGCGCTTGTCCATGTACTGGAATGAGCCCTGGCCTGTGCCGTAGATAGAGGTGACAGCGGGCTTCTCGCCTACGGGAACATCATCGGGCATGGTGAAACGGATGGCCGTCTTATTAATATCAATAATGTTCGCGCGCGCGAGGGTGTAGTCTGAACCAAACTTCACGGTGAGCGGGAACTCTGCATAGTCGAGGAAGTAGTCGCCACGCAGTGTCACCTCTTCGCCAGCCGATGCCCACTCGTTGGACATGGCGGTCACAACAGGAGCAGGGATGATGACGTGGAAGTTGTAGGTTGCCAGATTGCCGTCGGCAGTATAGAAGTAAATCTTGTCGGTTACGGTGCCTGGAATTTCGTTAGGCACGGTGACGACAAGAGTGTGGTCGGTCATGTAACTGGTGTTCAGTACTGCAGGCTGGTCGTTGAAACTAAGTTGTACGATGCTGCGCAGATTGTCGCCAACGATGCACACCGTAGTACCCATGGAAGCCTGCGTGAGCAGAGAGTCACTCGATGCCAATGCCACTGGGCGAATGTAACTCACCACAGGCACACCGTCTGTCGACTCGTAAGCGTCGGGCTGATCCTTACAAGAGGTGGTTGCCAGTGTGAGGCATGCCATCATTGCAAGGCTGATGCTCTTGAATATATTGTTCATTTTCATTGTTATGTCTATGTTATATAATGTTTGTCATCAAATTAGTAGGCGTACTCAGTGCGCACGTTGACCGAGACAGGTGTGACGTTGCTGCCGAGGTTGGGGTTCAGGGCTACGTCCTCAGTCGGATAAGGCAGGGTGAAACTGGCCTTGGTGACATTGAGGCTGTTGGTGCCTGTGGTGCGTGGAGTCTTTCCTTCTGCATCTGCTGCGTCTTCATATTGTATGTCTGTCGTGTCCCATGTAGCACCATCGGACTCGAAATATGCCTTGTAAGCACCATCGCAGTTCCATACGGCACCGCGGTTCTGCTGCTTCAGGTCGGCAATACAAGCGTCGACGTCGTAGTAACTGCGGCGAACGTAGTCGTACCAGCGGTCACCCTCGCCAGCAAGTTCCAGACGGCGCTCCTTCCAGATGTCGTCGAAAGTGAGAACGGTCTTGTCGACAGCAGCATTGTCTGAACGGCCGCGAACAGCGTTGAATGCATCAAGGGCAGTCTGGCTGGTGGTGTTGCCAAGCAGGACTTCTGCCTCGGCATGTACCAGGTAGACATCAGCAAGGCGCAGGATGTGGGTAGCCACGGCGTAAGCCATACGACCGGCAGACATACCACATTCTGCCTGGTGGTCGGCTTCGTTGCCATAGGCGTGCTTCACGTTCTGCACACCGCATGGGCCCTGGAACTGGCCAGGAGCAGCCTCGTTGTAATCCTTGTCGTAGTAGAACTTCAGGATGTCAAGACCTTTCTTGCCGTTGCCAAGATCGTGGTCACGCCAGAAATACTCGTAGGTGTCGCCGGCACCCATCATGGTAGCCTTGCGGCGAACGTCGGTCTCTATGCGAGCAGACGGATTTTCTGTGACATCATAGCCGAAAGCACGCTCCAGATCGTAGGATGGGCCACCCCAGCCGCCCCAGCAGTCGCCGTACTCGTCGAAGCCCTGAGGCATAAGGTCGCTCTGCTGTGTGTTCTGGCATGTCCAGTGTGCACCGACAGTCCAGCGCCATGCGATAAGGCTCTCGTCGCTGACATTGTTGGAACCGCGGAAGATGTCTTCGTAGTTCTCCAAGAGTTTGCGGCCGGAATTCTGGATGACATCAAGCGATGCGGCAGAAGCGCGCTGCAGGTAGTCGCTGCTGAGTGAGCCGGAAACACCGGCTGCTGTCAGCAACACCTTGGCATAGAGGCCGCGAGCGCCGTAGTAGTCGATACGACCGGTGCTGCTCTTCTCATGAGGAAGCAGTTCCATGGCTTTCTCAAGCGTCATGAGAATATACTCATAAACGTCGGCGCGACGTACTTTCTGAAGTGAGTTGTAAGAACCGTCGGCAATGATCGGCTCATTGTCGTGAACGATGGGCACGTCGCCGAAGGTGCGGACAAGGAAGAAGTAGGCCATAGCCTTCCATGTGAGACATTCGCCCATGCACTGGTTCTTCACCGTAGGCGATGCGTCGGAATCCTTAATGGAGTTGTACACGGTGTTGGAGTGTCCGATGACAGCCCACAGCGAATAAGACATGTTGACAAGGTCCTCGTCGGTACCGTTCACTGAGAAGTTCAGGTAAGGACTTGAACCCCAGTACATGTTACCCGACATTACTTCACCAATCTTTATGAAACCGCGCTGGAAATCGTACCAAGGCGAGTTGTAAAGATAGTTGACGCCACTGATGCACGATGCGTCGTCGGTGTAGAAGTTCTCAGTATTGTAACTGTCCTCTACGGGGCGATCCAGAAAATCATCGCACGATGCCGTGCCCATGGCTACGAGCATTGCGGCGGCTATCAGTTTTATATTCTTGATTTTCATAATGCTTTTTTTATTATAATAAGGTTAGAACGATACATTCAGGCCAAGTGTGTAACTTGTAGGAGAAGGATAACGGCCGTTGTCCAGTCCGTACACGTTGTTGGAGGCTGTCGAAACACCGATTTCGGGATCGTAGCCGTCATAGCCTGTGATAGTGAATAGGTTGGTGACGTTGAATGTCACGCGGAGATTGGTGAGGCCCCACTTCTTAATCAACTTGGTGTCGAAGGTGTAGCCCAGGGTGATAGCCTTTACGCGGAGGTAAGAACCGTCTTCAATGTAGCGCGAACTCCAAGCGTCGTTGTCGTTCGGGTCGTTGATGGCGGCGCGTGGCGTCGGAGAAGCGTTGGCGGCTACGACATTGGAGATGTCGTTGTACCAGTAGTCGCTGTATACGCCGTTGGCAGGCTGCAGACGGGTGCGGTCCTTGACGTCAGCCAACTGGTTGGTCCAAGGCGAGTTCATGTGGGTAAGTTTCATCTTCATGTAGTTACCTACCTTGTTGCCATAAGAACCGTTGATGAAGATGTTAAGATCCCAATTCTTGTAAGTGAATGTGTTGTTCCAACCAAAGGTGAAGTCGGGCAGTGGCGAACCGATGTTGGTCTTATCGTTTTCGTCGATGATGCCGTCGCCATTCACGTCCTTGTACTTGATATCGCCGACGTAAGTGGTGTTCTTCGGGTTGTACAGTGTCGGGTCGGTGCTCCATGTCTGGCTGACGAGGTTGCCGTCAGCATCGTATGTCTTCACAATCGGGTTGTTCTGCTGCAGTGTGTTGACTGGCGAGTTCAGAATATCCTCGAATGACTGATATACGCCCTCTACTTCGTAACCGTAGAAGTTGTATAGGCTTTCGCCAGGAACGGAACGCGTAACAACGTCGGTCCACTGACCGTAGCCAGGAAGAGCAGTAGAGCCGGAAAGACTCTTCAACTTGTTCTTGTTGAAAGAAATCTGGAAATTAGAGTCCCAAGAGAAGTTCTTGGTCTGTATTGGCTTGGTGTTGAGAGCAATTTCAAGACCGGTGTTCTCGATGTCACCATAGTTACCCCAAGGTGCTGCGAGGGCTGAAGAGCCGTTACCCTGTGTACCCATGATCGACGGGAGATTGAGCATCATAAGCATGTCCTTAGACATCTTCTTGTACCAGTCGACAACGAGGCTGAGACGGCCACCGAAGAAACCGAGGTCAAGACCTACGTTGATCTGCTCCTGAGTTTCCCATTTCACATCGGGGTTCTTCAAGTTGGCAGGACGATAACTTACGCCAAGTCCTGTTTCCATAACAGACATTGCCGAGCCCCACTTGTAACCACCGATGTTGGAGTTACCAGTCTGGCCCCAGCCGATACGCAGTTTGCCATTGTACAGCCACTTGATGTCCTTAAAGAATTTCTCGTTGGAGAAGCGCCATGCGGCAGCAAAAGAGTGGAAACCAGCCCAGCGCTTGTTAGGACCGAAGTTTGACGAACCGTCGTAACGGAAAGTGTAAGTTGCGAGATAGCGGTCGTCGAAGTTGTAGGTCTCACGAGTGAAGAAAGATGCCATTGAAGAACTGCCGAAACCGTAGCCGATGGTTGGATCGCCAGTACCGAGGGCAGGATTGTGAACAATGTCGTTAGGCAGATTGGTGTTGTAAACAGAAGCGTAGTCGTAAGAAGACTCCCAGGCCTCCTGTCCAAGCATGGCGGTAATAGAGTGCTTGCCGAAAGTGTTGCTGTAGGTAATGTAGTTCTTCAGAGCCCAGAACTTGCTGGAGTTCTTCTGCTCGCGAGCCTGGTTTGAAGGACGGCTCCATGTACCAAGATTAACCTTTGGCGAGTAGGTCTCTGCCTTCGATGCCGAAATATCGAAGCCTAACTCTGTGTGCCATGTAAGATGATTGATTGGGGTGATGTCGGCAAAGATGCTTCCGCTAAGTTTCTGACGGTCGAGCAGGATGTCGTCGTACATTGCCATTGCAATAGGATTAGGATTGGTGAATCCTTCCTTTGAAACGCTGGAATAGCCACCCGTTATGTCGTAAATCTGAATGTCGGGAGGCGTGGTAAGTGAGTAGTTGATAAGACCTTCGTCGGAGTCGGCAAGTTTAAGACTCTCTGAAGTCTGGCTGTAAGATGCGTTTATACCAATCTTCAACCACTTCTTCAACTGAGCGTCGAGGTTGGTGCGTACAGAGAAACGCTCAAAGTCGGAACCTATGATGGTACCTTCCTGGTTCATGTAGCCACCAGAGATATAATATTTGACGGCATCTGTACCACCCTGGGCGCTAATCTGGTGCTGGTGCTGCCATGCAGTGCGGAAAATAGCGTCCTGCCAGTTGGTACCCTTGCCCAGAATACTTGGGTCGCTGTATACTTCGTCGGGCTGTGAGATTTCACCCTGTGCAGCCATGTCGTTGTAGAACTCTGCAAACTCGCGCAGGTTGAGCATGTCAAGTCGCTTTGTCTGGCGGGCCATCGTGACAGAACCGTCGTATGTGAACTTTGCCTCGCCTGCCTTACCGCGCTTTGTGGTGATAAGCACAACACCGTTAGCACCCTGTGCACCGTAAATGGCGGTAGCAGAAGCGTCTTTCAGCACTTCCATGCTTACGATATCGTTGGGGTTGATGGTTGACAGTGGAGACACTGTTGAAACGGAACCATTACCCAGGGCGTCGCCAAGGCCGAAGGATGCACCCGACGTGCCTTGGCTCTGTACGATAACACCATCAATCACGTAGAGAGGCTCAGCACCGGCGTTGATAGTGGCCTGACCACGAACGCGGATGGACGATGAAGAACCAGGAGCACCTGAAGTCTGCACGGCAGACACACCAGTGACGCGTCCCTGGAAACTCTGGTCGATATTGGTAATGTTGCTACCTTTGATGGCAGCCTCGTCCATAGAGGAAGAAGCACCGGCCAAGTCGCTCTTCTTCATCGTACCGTAGCCTACCACAACGACCTCTTCAAGCATCTTCTTGTCTTCTTCAAGAGTTACGTTGTAGGTGTTTCTTGCATCAATCTTGATTTCCTTGGTTACGTATCCGATAAACGAGATAACGAGCGTTTGACCCTGAGAAACGTTGAGCGAGAAGTTGCCGTCGAAGTCGGTTGCTACACCGTTGGTGGTACCTTTTACCACAACGCTTGCACCGATGATGGGACCCATTGCGTCGCTCACCGTACCCGTAATCTTTTTCTTTGTCTGCTGAACAGCCTCTACCGATGCGTCGGGATTGGCAGCCACTACAGGCGTGTACATGCCCAACAAGGAACATGCACTCATCAGCAGCGCAGTTTTTCTTAATGTTTGATTCATACTTTAGGTGTTTTCTTTAGTTATTTGTAAGTACAAATGGTTAGTAGTTGTTCCTTGTGCGGGGCTTTTCAGTCCCTTCCATGCCGCCTCTCTCGGACAGCCAATGGCAATTCAAGACGTGTTTTCTTTTGTGCTTAAGGTTGTGTTTATGGTTATTGTATTATTAATGTGTATTATGTTGTTTTATGGTACGTAGTAGGGGCATGCAAAAATAACATTATTTTACACAAGTACAAAAATTTTTTGATAAAAAACTAACAAAAATACTAAGAAAAGGGGACGCTTGCATGGCCACTTTCTGTCCGTTACCCCATCCGTCACAATCAATGCGTTGATAGCCTGTGGCTTACATTGAATTGTGACTGATGGTGGATGAAAATGAAAATGGGGAAAAGAAACTGGTAGCAAAGGGAATGTTGTCCCAAATCATCCGGTGGAACGTGTCAACTGCGGCTCACTTGCAGGCCGGTGCGCGAAAGTTTCATGTCAACAAAGCGCGCATTATGCGTCCTGTTGCTATCATTGACGATATGTTTAATGCGTGCTGCCGCCTCAGGATCCTTAGCCACCATATACAGGAAACCGCCGCCGCCTGCTCCTGGCAGTTTGTAGCCTAAGCACAGATCGTCGACCAGTTCTGTCAGGCGCTGCACTGCTGCAGGATTTGTACCGCTGTCAAGTTGCTGGTTCTGCAGCCATGAGCGTCCTACGAGCCTGCCTGCCGTTGTGAAGTCCTGTCGCTGTATGGCATCGAAGAGATCCATAGTGTGTGCTTTCATTTCGCGCAACAGAAGTAACTGTTCGTGCTCGTTGAGAAACATCCGGCGCACTATTTCAGCCAGTATTGTCTTTGCCGTGCGCGTTATTCCCGTATAATAAAGCAGATGGCATGAGGCATATTCGGGTTGTGTGAAGACTGCATCGGGCAGCCATCTCACCATTGGCTGTTGCTGGAAGCCGCGCTCGGTCTGCAGGAGTTTCACGCCGCCAAGTACGCCGCCGTACTGGTCTTGCCATCCTCCTCCCGTTGTCAGCATCTGTTCCAGGATAAGCGTGCGCCTTCCTATTTCGGTATTGTCCCATGCAAGCGAGCAGAAGTCGCTGATAGCGCCCAGTACTGTCGCTGCCAGAATGGAACTTGTTCCCATACCGCTGCCTGCAGGTACTGCAGAAAGCAGTGTCAGTTCTATTCCACTGCCGAATTCTTCCAGTTGCTGCTTTAGAGAGTTGTGGCGTCCGGTGGCTGCATCTGGTTGGAAGCCTGCCAGTACGAGTGCCGCCTTCGGAATGCTAAATGGCGAGCCAACATGCATGAAGTCGGTGAGTTGCTCGTAGTTTTCCACCACTTCTGTTGCTCCCAGATCGATGCTTCGCAGTACGAAATGCGGTTCTGGGCATGGTTTTATGTATGTCTGCAGTGGAGGCTGCCCGTTCAATTCTATGGCAATGTTTATTACCGAACCGCCTTCCAGCAGACAGTAGGGTGGTGTGTCTGTCCATCCTCCTGCGAGGTCTATTCGCACTGGTGAGCGCGCCCATACTATCTGGTCTTTGTATACTGTGGATTTTGGTATGACGGTTGTTGCCGGCGTATTGCTGTTGCTCATCAATACGTCCTTCAGCAGCGAGAAAGCCATGCCTTTGTCGCCCCTGAACATGGCATCGTGGATGCGCGTCATGGCTGGTGCGTCTTCTGGCAGCGCCTCGGGCAAGGGTAGTTGCATCTCAGCAAATTCCTGCGCCGCATAGTGAAGGTCCAACTGATAGAAAACGCTGTGCTGCCAGTTGCGCGCCAGTGCAGGCAAGTTCGCTTTCCGGTACTGCCGGCGTTGTGCGAAGAGCCGGCGCAGATTTGCCCTTTCTGCCAACTCATTGCTGTCTACGGCGTCGCCTATATTGTATCGCCTCACTTCATATTCCTTTTCTCCCACGGGTACTACGTCGATACATTCGCCTGGCTGAAGATTTATTTCCCAGTCGTTTTCTGGCACACCGGTTATTACGTTGTCGTGAGAGAGCGTCCATCGCGGTCCGATGTGGCTGTTCTCAATCCATATGTTGTAGTTTTCTGACGTAAAGCCTGTTTGCAATACAGCATTCTGTACGAAAATGCTTGGATGGGGCTTCCGGTCGTGGTGCATGATGTCGCGCTGATCCCGTACGATATTCTGCACAGCCAGTGTAGACGATATCATTTCTGCCGAGGTTCCGAAGTGGTAGAATTCGCCTCCTGCCAGTGGTACGATGGCTACAGATAGTTGTGATATCTCATCGTCTGGTTTCGTGGGGTCTGTTCCCAGAGCGCATCCGAAGTCGGAGTAAAGGTCGTAAGGTGTTAGTTGTAGTGGTCTGCCATCTGTCTGCAGCCCTGTGTCCAGGCCGCTTTTCCTTGCCAGTGCTTTTACGGCCCTGTCGCTTAGCAGCCATATTCCGATGTCGGTAAGATAATAGTGGTTGTGGCTCAGCGAGGCGAGGGTCTCTGTTGACGGTTTCTGCAACATATGTTTCAGTACCGTTGGACTTTTCTTGTCGCTTAGGAACACACCGTGGTTTTTTGCCACCATCGCATTCAACCATAGTCCGTAGCATACCACATCTGCCTCGGGTATTTGTCCTATGCGTTCGGCTGCTCGTATATACACGTCGCCGCTTACTATCATTGTGCGCAGTGACGACGGGGCCTGCGCCATCATGCGCTCATAGAGCGGCAGTTGCAGGTCGAGCAGAGTCTGGTTCAGCCTTTGGCCGCGCTCCCATCTGAAAACTGGTATCGGCATCAGTGCTTTCCCACTGACGGCATACGACGGCAGCCGCCTGCTCTGTCCGCCGGCATGCAGCAGTATCCGCTTCTCGCTGGCGAGCCATTCGTCGAAGGACGTATTCCTGTTTTCCTCCCCATGCTCTCTGCTTGTCTCTTGCTCGTAGCACTGCCATAGCAGCCACGTCGTTCCGCCTCCCGAGCCAAGTCGCTGTCCTAAGGGGTCGCATGTGCAGAAGAATTCGTCGTGGCTCAGTCCTGTGATGTCGTGAAAACATTCTACCACATTGGGTGGCAGTGAGAGAAGTTTTTTCATTTATAGTCAGTAGTTTGTTTTCCAAGAATTGGTATTGGTGGCAAAAGTATAAAAAAAGTGCAAATGATGCCAAAAGAATTTTTTTCTTTTTTATAATAAGGTGTGATAAATTTTGCTATCTTTGCAGCGTTCTAAAAACCTACGAGCGCATGAAACTGAATTTCAAGGAAAGTATTCTCAGCACTATCACACCCCATTATCTATTGCCATTTGCGCTGCTTACGGCGTGCTTTGCGTTGTGGGGCTTTTCCAATAATGTCACCAATCCAATGGTGAACGATTTCTCCAAGATTTTCCGCATTAGTACTACTGAGGCGTCGCTCGTGCCCATGGCTTACTATCTTGGATATTTTGTGCTGGCATTTCCTGCAGCGATATTCATTCAGCGCTACTCATATAAGAAAGGTGTGCTGGTGGGGCTGGGACTCTATGCTGCCGGCACGTTGCTCTTCCTGCCAGCCCGTGCCATCGGTACTTTCTGGCCTTTCCTGATAGCCTATTTCATAATGACGTGTGGCCTTTCTTTCCTTGAGACGAGTTGCAATCCGTATATCTTCACACTTGGGCCGTTGGAGAAAGGCATCCAGCGCATGAATGCCGCTCAGGCATTCAATCCTATTGGAGCATTGATAGGAATGTATGTGGCTTATTCTGTACATAAGCGCATGAGTCCTATGGATCAGGCCACGCGTGAACTTCTGCCAGGTCAGCAGTTTGAACTCATAAAAAGCCACGACCTTGGCGTTCTGGTGCAGCCGTATTTCTATATTGCTGCTTTGGTGTTAATTATTCTTGTGGCAATATATTTCACACGCATGCCTTCCGACCATGACAACCACGAACCGCTTCAGTTGTCGGCTGTTCTTGGCAGGCTGTACCGTCATCGCAATTATCGCGAGGGTGTTATCGCTCAGTTCTGCTATGTCGGCGCCCAGGTAATGTGCTGGACGTTTATCATAGTGTATGGAATGAGAGTCTTTCTGAATGAGGGAATGGCGGAGGCAGACGCAGAACGATTGGCTCAGAAGTACAGCCTTGTGGCAATGTTCTTGTTTGCAGGCGGACGTTTCCTTTGTACATGGTTGATGCAGTGGTTCTCTTCATCGCGCATGCTTACGGTGTTTTCCGTGCTGGCGGCAGTGGCGGCATTCGGCGTTGTGCTCTTCACCGACCGAAGCGGTCTCTACTGTCTGGTGTTTGTCAGCGGTTGTATGTCGCTTATGTTCCCCACTATCTACGGCATAGCCTTGCGTGGCGTGGGCAGTGACTTGAAGTATGCCAGTGCAGGCTTGGTGATGGCCATTCTCGGCGGTTCCATTTTTCCTTTTGTCCAAGCCTTGATAATCGACACGCATGTGTCATTGCTTGGATTGCCGTCGACAAATGTGTCCTATTTTCTGTCTGTAATGTGTTTTGTAGTAGTAGGATGGTATGGCCATCGTGCTTATGTGCGACATAACATCATTCACGACGACGCTGCTTGACCACAACGTATATCAGTAGCAGCAAAAGCACTGCCATTGCAACGTAGGCAATCGTCTCCGTCCGCGTAATGCTCTTTGGGAAGAAACTGAGCACCACCTCATGTTGCCCTGGCTCAACTTTCAGTGCGCGCAGCACGTAGTCCACGCGTCCCAACTGTTGTTCCACTCCGTCCACGGTGGCGGCCCATCCCGGATAGTAGATTTCCGAGAACACTATCACACCGCCCTTTCCTGTAGCAACGTCATATTCTATTCTGTTCGGCTCGTACGATTTTATGCGTACTACGCTCAGAGTGTCCTGTTGTGTGCTGCTGCCAATGGTTTCCTTGAATTTGCTGTCGGCCACAGCCGTGTGCCTCAGGTCTGTATTGCCAAGTGCGTCCAGTTCCTCGTTAGCCGTATCCACAAAGTCCACCCTGTCCACCAGCCATGCGTTGCCGTATGAATATGGGTTTGCCACAGGTACCGTCTGGCCACCCTGTAGCGGCAGAATGAAGTATTTCGTATTCAGCATGTTGAGTACAGGATAAATGCTGTCGCCCTTCACCTGTGTCATGTCGCCCTGCGAGTCTATTATGGCGGTGAATATTCCCTGCATCTCAGGTGCTATGTGTGCGTCAATGAGTTCCTGGTATCTGCGCAGTTTTGCTGCATGATATCCGCCGATGCTCTTCAGGTAGAAACTCGTTTCGTTTTCGTTGAAAGTGTTTGTTGCAAGATTGAGCACGCGGAAGTCAAGCGTCTTGTCTTGCAGTATGTGGTCTATGGCTGTCGTTTTCTGTACAGGCTCCTGTCGCACTGTCTGCGAGACAAACATCTCGTCGTTGAGATAGCGCTTGTTGACGGGCCACATGTCTGCCACGCATAGCACGGTCAGTGCTACGGCGAGCCACTGTGCCTGTATTTTCCTGTAGCGATATGCCAGCATCAAGGCAGCACCTGCCACAATTACCCACAATGAGCGCCAGCAGTCGGCAGTAAACATGGCAGTGCGCATCTCTCTGATGTTCGCCATCAGTGGAGCCTTGTGCTCTGCTGGTATCTGGCTCAGAGCCTGCATTTCACTCGTGCTGATAAAGTCAGAGAAGAACAGATGCGGCATCAGTGCAAACAGCAGACATGCGCCTGCAGTTACGCCAAATCCAGTCCATAGTCCGGTGTCTAATCTCTTGCTGTACACCTCTTTCTTCTCGCTGCCAGCGTTCATCCATTCTTTCAGCGCCATTATGGCCAGCAGTGGTATAGTGAATTCTGCTATTACAAGTATGGAAGCCACCGTACGGAATTTGGCGTACATTGGTATATAGTCTATGAAGAAGTCTGTGAAAGGCATGAAGTTTCTGCCCCACGACAGCAGTATGGACAGTATCGTCACAGCCAGCAGTGCCCATTTCATAGGTCCGCGCACTACTACCAGTCCCATCACGAACAGCATCAATACGAAGGCTCCTACGTATACAGGGCCTGCCGTCATTGGCTGTTCACCCCAGTATTGTCCCATTTGCTGGTATATGCCGATGTAGTTGTTGTCGGCATGAGCCATGGCAGTCTTGTTGTTAGCCAGCGGCACTGATGCTCCGCCCTTCGTGTTTGGCACGAGCAGTGTCCACGTTTCGTCGAGTCCGTAACTCCATTGTGTTATGTAATCGCGGTCCAGTCCACTCGAAGTCTGTTTCTCAGAGTTTTTCTTTATCAGTTCGCTCTTTCCGCGCATTGTCTCCTTGCTGTACTGCCATGTGTGGTACAGGTTCGATGCGTTTATGCAGATGCCTATTGCTGCTCCGGCCAGGCATGCTGCAGTAGCCTTGAGCAGATGTTTCCATTGTCTGCGCATGGCTCCCTCTATGATGAATGCTATCACCATTGCTATTAATATAAATAGGTAATAGTATGTCATCTGTACATGGTTGGCCAGAACTTCCAGCGCTGCGAATATTGCTGTCACGGCCAGTCCGCTGATGTATTTTCCGCGATACGCAAGCACTACGCCTGCTATCATTGGCGGCAGATAGGCCAGGGCTATCACTTTCCAGATGTGTCCTGCTGCTATAATGATGAAGAAATAACTTGAGAAGGCCCATGCCACTGCTCCAAGCATTGAGAGATACCAGCGGAAGTCGAATGCGCGTAGCAGAATGTAAAATCCAAGCAGGTATGCGAAGACGTACCATACATTCTCCGGTAGCCACAGATGGTATGCCTTTTCCGCCTTGGCCAGCATGTCGGTACTGTTGTATGACGGCGATGTCTGGTATGTCGGCATGCCTCCGAAGAGTGCGTTGGTCCATCGCGTACGTTCGCCAGTGCGGTGATAGTATTCCGAGGCTTCCTCTCCTGCTCCGCGCCCTGCTGATGTGTCGTGCCGATAGAGTATGCGCCCTTCTATGTCGGCAGGAAAGAAATATGCAAACGATATAATTACAAACAAAACCACTACCAGAATGTCAGGTAGCCACTGCTTCAGTCTGTTCATGTCAGTATGGAAGATAGAATTTTTATTCACTATTATATGCAAAAATGCGCCGCAAAGGTAAAAAAATAAATAAAAAAGAGGGTTGTTTTTTGCTATTAAATATCAAGAAAACGCGTAGAAATGTAATTTTTTTATAATTTTATTTGCCAAATGTGAATAAAAACTCTAATTTTGCGGTTTGAAAGTTTTTAAGGTATAAAAGTGTTAATTTGAAAAAGATTATTAGGAAAAGAAATAAAAAAGCAAGATTTTTAAAGAAAATTGACGATGAAAGAGACCATCGTCGTAGCAAGTACGCTGTTCGGAATGTTCTTTGGCGCCGGCAACCTGATTTTTCCGGTGCATCTCGGACAGATGGCGGGCAGCAATTCATTGCCTGCAGTTATCGGGTTCTGCATCACGGCAGTCACGATCCCTATTCTGGCCGTGGCAGCGATCGGCAACACACACAGCGACGACCTGCTGCATCTTTCGAGCAAGGTTTCAGACCGGTACGGCAAGCTGTTCACAGGATTGCTCTATCTCACGATCGGGCCGTTTTTCGCTATCCCCAGATGCGCATCAGTATCGTTTACCGCCGGAGTTGCGCCGCTTGTGGGAGAATCCCACTTCAGGCTGTGGCAGTTCCTGTTCAGTCTTGTATTCTTTGCATTTGTGATGTACTTCTCACTGAGACCGGGCAAGATCACAACATGGATCGGTAAGGTAATCAACCCGCTCTTCCTTGTGTTCCTCGGGATCCTCGTGGTAGTGGCTCTTGTTGACCC
>CALFIY010000041.1 GCA_937877595.1 uncultured Prevotella sp. | reverse complement strand
CGTGACCTCCTGCGTGACAGGCAGGCATTCTAACCTACTGAACTAACGCACCAAAGAGCCTGTACGCCGTGTTCGTCCTTAGCGGATGCAAAGGTAAAGAGAAAAAATGAATGTGCAAAACTTTTAGTAAAAAAAGTTATAAAAATCTTTGCAGCAATACGGCGTCAGAAAAGTCCTTTCCGTCGAAGAGCCACTCACGCAGCGGCTGTTCCCTGTCGAAGTGCGATTTTCTGAAGAGTTCCAGTGCTGCCGTATTGTCTGCAGCCACCACTGCATAGAGTTGGTGCAGGTGCAGTATGTGTTGCGAGTATTCTGCCAGAGCGTGGAGCGCCTCTGTCGCGTAGCCCTGTCGGCGCTGTGCAGCCATCACCACTATTCCCACCTCAGCGCGCAGGTGGCGCGGGTCGAATTGCGTTATGTCGGCCATGCCCACCACTTGCCGTTGGCTGTTCTCTATTATCAGGCGCACCTGGCGGTCGGCGTATATGTCGTCTTGCGAGTTGGCAATAAAGTCGTGGAGCGTGTAGCGTGAGTACGGCACGTTGGTAGTACCTATCTGCCAGAGCCCTTCGTCGTTTTCTGTTTTATATAGAAGGTCGAGGTCTTCCGGTTCTATGGCGCGCAGATGTACGGTAGCGTTTGTTGTCATCTCAGTAGTTCCTGTGGCGTGATGACAGTCTTCACTCTGTTTCCGACCAGTCGCGAGGGGAGAATTCCCAGCATGGCCAGTGTGGCGCGCAGGTATATGGCCACCTCTATTCCCTTGCGCGCGAAGATATTCATGTGCGAATAATGCTTGCGGAAGTAGATGAGCATTGCCTTGTAGAATACGCGCACGTAGCGCACTGTCGTCTTGTCGGTGCTTCCTCCTTTGTAGTGCACTATCTTGCATGGCAGATAGCAGTTGTGCCATCCGGCGTTGAGAAGCCTGCACGACAGGTCGATGTCCTCGCCGTACATAAAGAAGTCTTCGTCAAGCAGCCCTACCTGCTGCAGTGCCTTTCTCCTCACCATGAAGAAGGCTCCGCTCACCACGTCGATTTCTGCCGGCTCGTTCCACGACAGCCAACTCATGTAGTAGCGCGCCAGTCGGCGATTGTTCGGGAAGAGATCGGCCAGTCCGCACATCTTGTAGAAAGAAGTGAGTGGCGTCGGCCTGCCACGTCGCGACTCCGGCGCGCGTGTTCCGTCGGCATTCAGCATCTGTACGCCGGCGGCACCTACTGTGTCGTGAGCGTCCATGAAGTTTATCACGTCGCGCAGAGTGTTTGTGGCCACCACGGTATCTGGATTGAGCAGCAGCACGTATTCGCTGTCGCTCTCTCTGATGCCTATATTGTTGGCTTTAGCGAAGCCTATGTTTCCACCACTATTAATAACGCGCGCGCGTGGGAAGTTTGTTGAGATATAATCTATGGTGTCGTCCTGCGATTGGTTGTCAACCACAATCACGTCACCGTCTACTCCAGCCATAGCCTCTTCAACGCTGCGCAGACATCCCTCGAGGAAGTGGCGCACGTTGTAACTGACTATGACAACGGTTATCTTTTTCATTTCTCAATTTGTTTTTAGTGCTGTTTCTGCTTCGCATCTCGACAGTGTAGGACATACGAAAATCTGACATATCAGAAGCAGAACGGTGAGGTAGGCAAAAGTGCTGTTGAGAAACAACTCGTAGAGCAGGATGTTTATCACCATTGGCACGTCAAGCATGGCCAGTCTCAGTATTCCCCAGTTGGCCAGCGCCGGTGCGCGCCGCTCCGTCAGGTCGCGGCTCACCTTCTCCATTTTGAATAGTCTGAGCGCCATCCATATCAGCGCCATCGTGAGCAGTTCCATTGTCGTGGCGGCAACGAATTCTGCCTTTTCGTGGCCTTCTGCCTGTCCTGCTTCTATCACATCGGTTTCAAAGAGCACTGTTATCAGCACCACTGCTGCTATTCCAATGATGAAGATAGTCATCAGTATGTTTTTAGTATAACGCATAAATATCAGTTTTATTTTCCTTCAAATGGAGTTCTGTTTAAAATAGAACGCCCCAGAGTCACTTCGTCGGTGTATTCCAGTTCGTCGCCGACGGAGATGCCGCGTGCGATGATGCTAAGTGCCACGTTGCTGTACGGTACCAGTTTGCGGAAGATGTAGAAGCCTGTTGTGTCGCCCTCCATGGTGCTGCTCAGTGCCAGTATCACCTCTTTTATATTCCCCTTGGCGACGCGCTCTGCCAGCGAATCGATTTCCAGGTCTGCCGGACCGACACCGTCCATTGGCGAAATGACTCCTCCCAGGACGTGGTACAGTCCGTTGTATTGCTGTGTGTTTTCTATTGCCATCACGTCCTGTATGTTCTCCACCACGCATATTGTCGAAGCGTCTCGGTGGCTGTCGGAGCAGATCGGGCAGAGGTCTGTGTCGCTTATGTTGTGGCATGAGCGGCAGTAGTGCACTTCGCGCTTCATCTGGTTGACGGCCTCGGTGAACGATGTCACTGCTGCGTCTTCCTGTCGCAGCAGGTGCAGCACCAGGCGCAGTGCTGTCTTGCGCCCTATGCCTGGCAGTTTTGAGAATTCCTGAACTGCGCGTTCCAGCAGTTGTGATGGATATTGTGTTGTGAACATTAGTTTGCTGTTAATGGTTTTTCTGGTATTCAGTTTCCTATTTCCGACAGTTCCAGCCATCGCATGGATTTCTCGTCGAGTTCGTCTTTCAGTTGTGGCAGTCGTTTGCTCTTCTCTGTGAGTTCTTCTATTGTGAGGCTGCCGTTGCAGAGTGCTTCCTCCAGTTGGTGCTGTTCTTCTTCCAGCATTGCTATGTCGCGTTCCAGTTGCTCGAATTCCCTTTTCTCCTTGTACGACATCTTGCGCTTGGCCGTCGGCTGCGTGTCCTGATTTTCGGGCTGCGCGTCCTTCAGTCGGCTTTTCTGCCGAGCGTCGTTTTTCCCGTCCCTTGCTTCCTGCTCCTTGCTCCTCTGCTTTTCCCACTCGCGGTATTGAGTGTAGTTGCCGGGGAAATCCTTTATCTCTCCCTGTCCGTGGAATACGAGCAGATGGTCAACCACTTTGTCCATGAAGTAGCGGTCGTGCGACACCACGATTACGCATCCCGGGAAGTCCTGCAGATATTCTTCCAGTATCTGCAGTGTCACGATGTCCAAGTCGTTTGTCGGCTCGTCGAGCACGAGGAAGTTTGGGCTCTTCATCAGTACTGTGCACAGATAGAGTTTACGTCTTTCGCCGCCGCTCAGTTTGTACACGTAGTTGTACTGCTGGTCGTTGGTGAAGAGAAAGTGCTGCAGCAGTTGCGATGCCGTCAGTCGTCTTCCTCCCCCGAGGTCTACGTATTCTGCAATGTCCCTTACCACGTCTATCACCTTTTGCTGCTCGTCAAACAGCAGTCCCTCTTGTGAGAAATAGCCAAAGCGCACGGTGTCGCCAATCACGATGCGTCCCTCGTCGGGCTCTACCTGTCCGAGCAGCATCTTTATGAAAGTAGACTTGCCCGTGCCGTTGTTGCCGACAATGCCCATCTTCTCGAAGCGTGCGAAGTTGTAGTAGAAATCCTTTGTTATGACGACGTCGTCCGTCTCTTTTCCGCCGGCATTGCTGCCCTTGTCGCGACGGAAAGCCTTGCTGATATACTGACATTCAAATATTTTGCTGCCAATATACACGTTGGAGGCTTTCAAGCGTATCTGGCGTTCCTCTATGCGCTGTTTCGCCACGCGCTCCAGTTCGTAGAATGCGTCTTCCCTGTATTTTGCCTTGTGTCCGCGCGCTTGTGGCATGCGGCGCATCCATTCCAGTTCCGTGCGATACAGGTTATTGGCGCGTGCTATCTCAGCGCGTCGGTTGTCGATGCGCTCCTGGCGTTTCTCAAGGTAGTAGGCATAATTGCCGCGATAGGTGTAGATTGTCTTGTCGTCCAGTTCCAGAATGACAGAACACACGCGGTCCAGGAAAAAACGGTCGTGGGTCACCATAAGCAGTGTGCGGTGACTTCTGGAAAGGTAGCCTTCCAGCCATTCAATCATTTCCAGGTCGAGATGGTTTGTCGGCTCGTCGAGGATAAGCAGGTCGGGATCGGTCAGCAGCACGTTGGCCAGTGCCACACGCTTCTGTTGCCCGCCCGAAAGTTGTCCCATGGGCTGCGCCATGTCGCGTATCTTCAACTGTGTGAGCACTTGTTTGGCGCGAAGCACTTTCTCCTCGTCGCCTTCGTGATTGAAACAGGCGTCAAGCACCGTGTCGTCGGGCGAGAACGTTGGCGACTGCTCGAGAAATCCCACACGGATGTCGCGCCGCCACACCAGTTCGCCGTCGTCGTAGCCCTCTTTGCCCGACAGTATTGAGAGGAGCGTAGACTTGCCTGTGCCGTTCTTCGCGACAAGTCCCACTTTCTGTCCCTCGCCGATAGAGAAACTAATATCGCGGAAGAGTTCCAGGGCGCCAAACGTCTTCGTCAGGTGTTGTACGTCAAGATATGGTGTCACTGCTCTGCTGCGAAATTTGTCTGTTTATGGATTCGATATAGCCTAGCACGTCGTCGCGTCCAGCCTTTGTCTCCGCCGATGTGACGAAGATGGGTGGGAGTTCCTCCCATGTCTCCAAGAGAAACTCCTTGTAGGCTTCCACGTTCTGCTTTGTCTTGCCGGTGCCGAGTTTGTCTGCCTTGGTGAACACTATTGCAAACGGAATCTGCGACAGTCCGAGCCAGTTGATAAACTCCACGTCTATCTTCTGCGGCTCATGGCGTATGTCCACCAGCACGAATACGTTCACCAGTTGCTCGCGTTGCAGAATGTATCCGCGTATCATGTTGTCGAGGCGCTCCACCTCTTTTTTCGAACGCTTGGCGTAGCCGTAGCCAGGAAGGTCGACAAGATACCACTCCTTGTTTATAATAAAATGGTTGATGAGCAGAGTCTTGCCTGGTGTGGCCGATGTCTTTGCCAGCCGCTTGTTGTTGGTGAGCATATTGATGAGGCTCGACTTCCCAACATTAGAGCGGCCGATAAAGGCATATTCCGGTTTGGTGTCCTTAGGGCATTGCGCCACGTTGGGCGCGCTGACAGAAAATTCTGCTTGCTTTATGTCCATGTCGTTCGTTTTGTCGTTGAGGCGTTTGCTTTTACTTGAAAATTTCTACCGGCAGCAGTTCGTCCGCTTCGCCGGAGGGTTCGACGTCAATGTCGAAGTCGGTGTCGAAGAGACTTGGAGCATTGGCAGGGCCGCCGTAGCCGCTGACGGTTAGCATCTGGCTGCTGGTTCTGATGCTTACAGCAGTAACCACTGGTTTGATATATGTCTTTTTCATTTTACTGCGTGTTTTTTGCCGTTGTGAATATAGATGCCCTTCTGCTGTGGTGCAGCGCTGAGTCGTCTGCCGTCGAGCGTATACCATGCGCCCGTGTCGGCAGGCTTCAGCGGCACTGCCGTCTCTATCGTGGTGACGGCGTCGTCGCCGAGAATGATGTCGAAATAAGGTGCGCCGCTCGTCGCTTTGAAGTATGCGCGGAACGGAGGTACGTACGATCCTGTCTCCATCTTTACAAATTGTCCTATGCTTACCGTGCCCTCTGCAGCGCCTGCGAAGCAGTACATGTCGTTACTTCCGTCGTATGTCTTCTTCTCATAGGTGCCTTTAAACTCAGTAGTGGCGTCAGAGGTTACTGGTTTGACGGTGGCGATGTTTACGGTTATCTCGCTTACGCCGCCAGTCTTTGCCTCAAAGATGTATGGCGTGTTGGCCTGTGGTGTGTCTGTGGCGCTCATCGATACCGTACCGTTGTCAGTGTCAACACTGTTGAAGGCGTAGAACGTTCCGAAGTTGCCAGGGCTGGCTATGTCGAATGGCAGATACACCGTCGAGCGCACGCCTTCAGTGAATGTGCGCTCCAGCCGTGCCTTGGCGGCCGTGAAGGTTGCTCCGCTGGGCACGGTGAATGTCTGCTTGTTGCCTACAGAGCCGTCAAGTCTCAGGTCGTCGCATACTCCGCCGATGATTACGTTAGGCTCTGTCGTGAAGTTGCCTGCCGGCATGTAGATGAGCGTCGACTCTGGGAAGCCGTTGAATGCGCCCTTGCTGCGCGACACTTCCATGCCCACGATGCTCGTTCCGCGCATGTCTACGAACGGAATGTCGTTGTCGGCCATTGTCGTTTTGCGCCGTGGAGCACCGTTGTGGAGTGGCGCAGGTATTGAACCTGTTGTGAATGGAGTGAGCAGGTCTTCGGCAAGCGCCGTGATTTTTGGGTCGTCCACGGTGATGCCCTGTCCGCGTCCGCTCCATTTTTGTAGCATATCGTCGGCGCTCATCATAAGATATTCGCTGCTGACGCTTGCCGCTGCTGAAATACTGCTGCCAGTGACTTTCAGTCCGCCCAGTCCCGTGGACACTGTCGACTTCGGTCCTATCGGGCGCAAACCGTCATGGAACGAGCGTGCGCCTGTGCCTACTGCCGGCTGATAGATGCGCACGTAACTTGCCTCTGAGCAGGCATAAGGCACGGTGTAGTTTGCTGGCGTCTCGGTCAGTTCCGTCACTGTAGGATCTTGTTTGCCGACCTTCAGACAGAGGCGGCTGCCCGTCAGACTGTATGCGCCGGTCAGTTCTATCTCTCCCGTTCCTGCCGGTACGATGAATGTCAGTCCCTTGAACGCCTCTGCATACTCTATCGAGCCAGGCTGCAACGCCATGGCTTCTTCCAGAGCGCTCTCGCTTACGGTAGAGTTGAGCACAAGTTTTCCGTCTGCTATGCCGTCGTCGTCGGCATTTGCAGTCTGTGTGTCGTTCAGCGTGTAGAGCACGTTGCCGATAACTACATTCGTCAGTTGCGTTGTGCCGGCATCAGATGCATAACTGACTGTTGCCTCTGTTCCTTGCGTTGTCCCATCTATGTTATCTACTATCAGGTTTAGCGGAGCGCCTATTACTGCCTCGGTAATGTTGATGTCTTCGCTTGGCAGAGTATAGTCTGCTGGCGAAGTTGACAGCAGTGCGAGTGGCTGGACGTAGGTTACTGTTGCGAATTCGCTTACTACATTCGAGCCTTCGAGAGTCAGTTTTCCCGGGTTGTTGTCCATTGTCTGGAAGAATAGCGTCTGTTCCAAGTCGCGTGCGCCTGTTATGGCTTTGTCGTTGGCGTTGCTTATCGTGTTGTCGCCTTTCAGGAAGATATGGAGTTCGTTGCCAAATTCTCTTGTGATTTCGACAGATGTCAGCGTAGCATGGTCAAGAATCAGCGTGTTGTGTCCGTCAAACTGTACGCTCTCATCGTCTTCGCCCAGAATGTGCTTGCGGTTCAACTCGTTCACCACGATATCGTTGACAGTAAGGCCGTAGGTCTGCGGAGCATTTACAACCAGAGTGAACTGTAGCGGATAACTGGCGTCGGATGCGCTCTCGCGGTTCAGTATTGTGAAGTCGAGAGTCGGTACGCCGCTTACTTCGCTCATTGGCACTGTGACAGTCACCGTGCCGCTTTCTATTGTGCTGCTAAGTACTATCTCGCCCTCCTGACCGATGTAAGCGGCAGCGGCAGCATCGCTCGTGGAGATAGTGGCAGTGCCAAGCGTCAGATACTCTCCTCTCGAAGGCACTACTTCAGGCAGGTCTACTGTCTTGCCTGTCATGTCGTTGACTACCGTTATCGTCTCCTCTGCAAAGCCGAACAATTTACCTGTAACGCTTTTGCTCTGATAGTCGCCGTACTTGGCGTAAACCGTCACAGTGCATGGGCTTTGCAGTACGACGTCTACTTCATACAGCATGTCTTCTACGTCTTCAATGTCTTCGCTTACGTAGTCGATAGAGTAGTAGTATTCGGTGTCCTCTGAGTTGTCGCCTGGCTCTAAGCCGAAAGTGAGAATACCCGTGTCGTCGCTGTAGTTTCTGTACAGTTGCGGAGCATCAAGCGAAACACTAATGGTAGCGTTGTGTACGCCACGGTCCATTAGCAGGTTGTCTGTATGTAGGTTGTTCTTGTATACAATATCACTGTTTACGTTATATATCAGCGGACCTTTTGCATCTGCATTTGTTGTCAGTGCCAGAGAACCTGTTGCTTCTGCAGAAGTCAAGAATGTTAATGTAGGTTCATTGCTATCTGCTGTCGCAATGATGCAGGAATTATTGCCTGCATTGACAGTGTTTTCTCCAATCAGATTTATTCGCAGGCTGCCCTCGCTGTACGAAATGCTTCCTGCGATAGTTGCGCCGTTCAGCGTCAGCGTATTTACGTCAGCGCCAGACTCGTCTTCTTCCTGAGTGAAACTTACCGTACCGTCGTCCAGCACGTCGTCTTTATTGTCCGCGGTCACCTGTTGTCCAGCAACCCATACTTCATAGGTGCCAACGGTGCTGAAGGTCATGTCCTCAACTGGGTCATTCGTTATGCTGTACTTATAACTGCGTTCAAACGTATCTACAGAGGTGTCGTATTTTACTGGGGCGGTAGTGAGAATACTGGTGATGCTATTCACCTGCAGAAAAGAACCAAAGCCCTTGGCTACGCTGCTCTCGCCATCAGTAGTCTTCAGGTGCAGTGTGCCTGTCGCATTATCCTTGACATAAACATTAAGATTGGCTTGGGCCAAACCTGTAATTTGCACACCTTGAATAGCCGGACCAGATTCGGTCGTGATGGAGTTGTCACCCTTGATATAAATATTCGTTTGAGTGTAGGAAATCTTAATAGGCACCGTCAGGGTTGCGTTGGTCAAATAAAGATTATACGTGGGAGTAGTACCGCTATTGTCTACTTCAAACGTCACCGTGCCTACGATGCCATCTCCCGTCACACCAGTGGCATTGGCGCTGGTCACTTGCGTTTCACCTATCCAGAGGTTGTAGTCCTCTGCCCACGCTCCTGTAGATAATACTGTCAGGATGAGGAGCATTGCGCTTCGCCATATCCTACTGGCGATTTGGGTTTGTTTTCTCATAACTCTTTATTTGTTTTTGTCTGTATATAGTTAGAGGAAATATTTTTATTTGTTGTTTTAACAGCAATCGCTCTCCCCCTCTGAACAGGAGGGAGGGAGAGCGTGGGGAGTGTGGACGGACAGGGATTTCAGCCGATGATGCCAGTCAGCACGTTGGCCATTACCTGCATCTGGGCAACATTGCCCGACTGTGCAGCCTGCTGCAGGTCTTGTGCCACCTGTCGCAGGTCTTCCTGCCGCTTCTGGGCCTCTTCGTTGAGTTTTGCGTTCTGCTCTTCCAGTACGGCTACGCGCTTCTGCAGTGCTTCGTTGGCGCTCTTGGCTTTCTGCTGGTCTTCCTCCATCTTGTCGAAGGCGAGCAGGGCCTGTTCGTAGCCCTCGCCGACGTTGTTGAAGTTCTTCTCCAGTGTGCGGTAGTCTTCGAGCAGTTTCTGCTGTTCGTCTACGCGGCGCTGGTAGTCTTCGAGCAACTGCTTTGTCTCGGCATCCTTCTTGCGGTCGTCCTTCTGCTGTGTGTAGAGGGCGTAGCCCATCACGAGCACGGCAACGACGAGAATAATTATTACGTAAGTCATGTTTTCAGTTTTGTTATGCTTTCTTCTCTACGGTCATAAACTTTGTGAAGCCTGTCATGGCGAGCACCTTGTATATCTCGGGGCTGACATTGGTCATCTTGAAAGTGCCCTTCTGCTGCATCACGGTGCGCATGGTCTTCTGGATGACGCGCAGTCCGGAACTTGCCATGTAGTTAAGGTCGGAGCAGTCCATTTCGAGTTGCACGCCGCCGTCGTGGAGTGCGGGCTGTATGTCCTGTTCAAACTGTGGGGCGTTCATGGTGTCGATGCGTTCGCCTGTCTTGATGATGGTCTTGCCATCACGCTTGATAATCTCAGTCATAGTTGTAGTGTTTTATTTGTTTTTAATATTCTCGTTATATTTCCTTTGTCATGGTGAGCAGGTTCTTACCCTCCAGACGCTGGTAGGTCACCTGGTTCATAATGTTCTTGACGATATAGATGCCCATGCCGCCGATTTCGCGGTCTATGGGATTGACGTCGGGGTCGGCGTCTTTCTTGGCAGTGGGGTCGAATTCCTTGCCTTGGTCGCTGAGCACGAAGGTAAGTTCCTTGCCGTTGCTCTCAGCCGTCAGTTCGATGTCTGCCGACTTGTTTTCGGGATAGGCATAGAAGATGACGTTCGACACCATTTCCTCCATCACGAGGTTAAGGTTCATCTGCAACTCCATGTCAAGTCCGAGTTCTTCCCCTATCTCATCTACAAACTGGTTGACACGTTCCAGTTCACCCACCTGATTTTTCAGTATCAGTTTTTTCTTCATAGTATAAGGTGATTAGTTGTTTTGCTTACTTTTAACTTTCACGCAAAGCATGGTGAGGTCGTCGTTAGGTTCTGCGCCGTCGCGGTGTTGCTCTACGGCGTTGCACAGCATCTCTACAGTCTGTCTGCTGTTCTCGAAGGGTGTCGTTTCGAGTATCTCCAGCAGTCGTTCGTCGGTGAATTGTTCCTGCTGGCGGTTCTCAGCCTCGTTTAGTCCGTCGGTATAGACGAAGAGAGGTTGGTCGGTAATGTCGGCAATTTCCTCACCGACGTATTCCAGTCCGGGCCAAAGGCCGATAGGAGCATTAGGCTCCATTTCTATGAATGTCGCCTTGCCTTCTGTGATCAGTACGGGCGGATTATGGCCAGCGTTACAGAAGTGCAGGTGTCCTGTTGTGAGGTCTGCCAATCCTATAAACATTGTAACGAACATGCCCGTTTCGTTGTCTTCTCCGGAAAGAGCCTCGTTAAGTTGGTTGCAAATGTCGGAAGGCATCATTTGCTGTGCTGCCAGTGTGCGGAAAAGACGTGTGGCCTGTGCCATGAAGAGCGAGGCGGGCACGCCCTTGCCGCTGACGTCGCCCAAAGCGAAGTAAAGGCGGTCGTTTTGCAGCACGTAGCCGTAGAGGTCGCCGCCCACTTCTTTGGCAGGTGTCATCGAGGCAAAGAGATCGAGGTCCGGGCGTTCGGGGAAAGTGCTTGGCACCATGCCCATCTGTATGTTGCGTGCGATGCGCAGGTCGCTCTCGATGCGCTCCTTGGCCGTGGTGGTCTCCTCCAACTGGTCGTAGGCGGTCAGCAGTTCGTCGTGGGTAGCCTGCAACTGGTCGTGAGCCTTCTTAAGCCTGCGCGCTGCAATGGTGCGGAAGATGATGAAGATGACGAGAGCCACGACGACGAGTCCGATGATAATCAGCATATTGCGGAACTGCTGCCGCTCCTGCTGCATCTTCAGTTCGTCGACCTGGAAGAGCGTGTTCATCTCGTTCAACTGGTTTTTCGTCTCTGCGTTGCTTATAGAGTCCTTGGCCTCGTACATTTCCTTGTAGAGACCTGACGACTCTTCGTAGCGACCAAGTTGTGTGAGAATGGAGGCACGCTGCAGGGCCACGGCAAGGAATATCGCCTTGTCCTCTCCGGGTGCTATGAGGTTCATGCGGCGGTTGTTCAGTTGGAGAGCCTCGGCATATCGTCCCTGCATCATGCGCAGTTGTGCCATGTTAAGCAGCCAAGCGCCTCCCTCGTAGTTGTCTTCCGAGGCGAGATGGCTTTTGGCGTTGTCCAGCATGTCTTCGGCGCGCTTCAGGTCGTTGCGCCCGAGAGCCGACTGCACGCAGGCCACATCGTAATAGAACCAGAGGATATCCTTCTCTGCGTCGACGAGTTTGTTTTGCGCTATAAAATTTTCCAGAAAGTCTTTCCAGCCAACTGTCAACTGTTCCAGTTGGTCGTACTTGCGCTGTTCGTTGAGCACATCGCCGTAATAAGAGTAGACATCGAGCGTGATAGGGGGGAGTGGCGACATCTGCGAGAGAATTTTCAAGCCTTTCTCGTAGGCGTTGGCGCTCTCGTCAAGATTGTTCATGTTAAGGTAGACGTTGCCCATGGTGTAGTAGCCAATGCCCATGCCATACTCGTTGTTGCGCTGCATGGCATCGTCGAACATGGCCTTCACTTCGCGCAGGGCCAGGTTTTTCTGGCCGTTGTAGTAGATGTAAGTATTGACGAGGTGCGTCCATATCTCGTAGTAGCGGCGCCACTGTCCCATGGCCTTGAGCGTCTGCAGGTCTTTGGGCACGTGCTCGTAGATGGAGTCGCTCATGGTGAGATTGTAGAAAGTGGCAGCGCGCATCGACAGCGCCTTGGCCAGCGCCTCGTCGTCGTGCTTCAGATGCGCCTCTCTTATGGCCTTGTCGATATAGCGCAACTGGCTCGCGCCGTCGTCCTGTGCGGAAGAGGGTAGGGCGTAAAGCAGAAAAATCAAAACGGTCAGCAGTATTCTGCCAACGCTGTAGCCGTTATGTCGTGTCGTGTGAGTCACTTCTGATGTCGTTGCGCCTCGCGCTTATGCGCCTTGCGCGCGTTCTATGGGTGCAAAGGTATGAAGAAACGCGCAGTTTGCAAAAGAAAACGCCCATTTTTTGAAATTTGCAACTGTCGTAAATTTTCGTACGCTGCTGTGGTTTTTAAAAACGCTGTTTTAATTTTTGCCAGCGCTGTTTTAATTTTTGCCAGCGCTGTTTTAATTTTTAAAAACACTGCTAAAAATTTTCTCTCACCCCTTACGACTCACCTCTCACCTCTTATTGCTTAACTCTCACCACTGGCGCAAGCCATGGTTGCGCACCACCCCTTATTCAAAAAATGTCAGAAAAAATAAAAGAAAAACACAGAAAAATTTTGCGAAACCAGAATAATCTCCTTACCTTTGCCGCCGATTTTATTTACCTATTGTTTCCATCCGCGAAACATCACTACCCATTTCACAGTAAATTCCAGACTCCCGTGAGGAGTTGCTATTTGTTATATCACTATGTACACGAAGGACAAATTAGAACAGATGACTATCCCTCAGTTGATGGAGATAGCCGGCAGTTTAGGCGTGAAGGTGTCTCAGAGCGACAGTCAGGAGACCATGATATACGCCATACTCGACAAGGCTGCAGAAGACAGTGCTGCCGGACTGCAGCCCAAGCGCAAGCGCACACGCATTTCGAAGAACGACAACAAAGTATATACCGTGACAGGAGCCGAAGGCGAAAACCTTGACCTCGTGGACGGCAAGCCTAAGAAGGAGAAGAAGCCCACGCTGGCGAAAGTCCTTGCTGAGGCACAGCGTGCCGACGAGGCTGCACAGCAGGAAGAGGTAGAGAAGCCCAAACGCGGCAGAAAGCCAAAGCAGAACGCAGAGGCCGAGACCACCGTGAAGAGTACCGCTGCTGCAGAGGCTACAACAGACGCACCGGCACCGAAGAAGCGCGGCAGGAAGTCGAAGAAGGAACTCGAAGAGATAGCCGCTGCAGAGGCTGCCAAGGCCGCTGCAGAGAGTGAGTCTCAGACAGTGCCCGAGGCCATGGAAAGCGCTGACATACAGGTGGACAGCCAGATGATAGAGCAGTTGCAGGAGAAGATGAACCAGCACGACGGCGAGGGCGGCGACGACACAGCCCCAGGCGTATGGGCCGGCGATCCTGGCGACGGTACAGACTTCATCACCGTGGTTGACCTTCCCGTGGAAGATGCCGCCGCCATGCCCACACTGGACATGTTCGACCGCCCTGTCGGCCAGGCCGAAAACAGGGAGAAGCCAGTCAATGCGCCGGCACCGCGAGCCGTGCAGTCGGAAAACTACAACTTCGACAATCTCATCACGGGCAGCGGCGTGCTCGAAATACTGCAGGACGGATATGGCTTCCTGCGCTCGTCAGACTACAACTACCTGTCGTCGCCCGACGACATATATGTCAATCCGCAGCAGATAAAGAAATTCAGTCTCAAGACGGGCGACGTGGTGGAGTGCACCGTTCGTCCTCCCCACGAGAACGAGAAATACTTCGCGCTCTCCGACGTGCAGTTTATCAACGGCCGTCAGCCGCAGGACGTGCGCGACAGGATTAACTTTGAGCACCTTACGCCTCTCTTCCCAGAGGAGAAATTCAGGCTCTGCGACGACCCGTCGGCCACAAATCGCTCCGTGCGCATCGTAGACCTCTTCTCGCCGATAGGAAAAGGCCAGCGCGCCCTCATCGTAGCCCAGCCGAAGACCGGTAAGACGATACTGATGAAAGACGTGGCCAACGCCATTGCCGCCAACCATCCGGAGGCATACATTATGATGCTGCTCATCGACGAGCGCCCCGAAGAGGTGACCGACATGAAGCGCACGGTGAATGCCGAAGTGATTGCGTCTACCTTCGACGAGCCTGCCGAACGTCACGTGAAGATTGCAGGCATCGTTCTGGAGAAAGCCAAGCGAATGGTGGAGTGCGGCCACGATGTCGTGATATTCCTCGACTCTATCACACGCCTTGCGAGAGCATATAATACCGTGGCTCCGGCAAGCGGAAAAGTTCTTACGGGCGGTGTGGATGCCAACGCACTGCAGAAACCAAAGCGATTCTTCGGTGCTGCGCGCAAGATAGAGGGCGGCGGCTCGCTTACGATAATCGCCACGGCGCTCGTTGACACCGGTTCAAAGATGGATGAGGTAATCTTCGAGGAATTCAAGGGAACCGGCAACTCAGAAATACAACTTGACAGGATGCTTGCCAACAAGCGAGTCTATCCTGCCGTCAACCTCGTGCAGAGTTCTACTCGCCGCGACGACCTGCTGCAAGACCAGACAACGCTGCAGCGGATGTGGATACTGCGCAACTTCATAGCCGAAATGAACCCGATGGAGGCAATGAACACCGTGCGCGAGCGACTGGACAGGACAAAGACCAACGAGGAGTTCCTGCTCGTGATGAACGGATAACAAACTCACAAACTCATATATCAATGAAAAGAGACAACGCCATTTTTGCGCTCATCGAGCGTGAGCATCAGCGTCAGTTGAAAGGAATAGAACTGATAGCATCGGAGAATTTTGTCAGCGACCAGGTGATGGAAGCCATGGGCAGTTATCTCACCAACAAGTATGCCGAGGGATATCCTGGCCATCGCTACTACGGCGGCTGTCAGGTTGTAGACCAGGTGGAACAGTTGGCTATTGACCGTGCCTGCCAACTCTTCGACGCAGAGTACGCCAACGTCCAGCCCCACTCAGGTGCACAGGCCAATGCAGCAGTGCTGCTGGCATGCCTGAAGCCTGGCGACACATTCATGGGCCTCAACCTTGCCCACGGCGGCCATCTCTCGCATGGCTCACTTGTCAACACCAGCGGCATACTGTACAAGCCCGTCGGCTACAACCTCAACCAGGCCACGGGACGCGTGGACTACGACGAGATGGAGCAACTGGCTCTGGAACACAAGCCGAAACTCATCATCGGCGGTGGTTCTGCCTATAGCCGCGAGTGGGACTACAAGCGCATGCGCGAAATTGCCGACAAGGTAGGCGCACTGCTTATGATCGACATGGCCCATCCTGCCGGACTCATCGCTGCCGGACTGCTGGAAAACCCAGTTAAGTGGGCTCACATCGTGACCAGCACCACTCACAAGACACTGCGCGGCCCTCGCGGCGGCCTTATCCTGATGGGCAAGGACTTTGAAAATCCATGGGGACTCACCACACCGAAGGGAGCAGTGAAGATGATGTCGCAGTTGCTCAACTCAGCAGTGTTCCCAGGACAGCAGGGCGGTCCGCTGGAGCATGTCATAGCAGCCAAGGCAGTAGCCTTCGGCGAGGCACTGCAGCCAGAGTTCAAGGAGTGGGCAAAGCAGGTGAAGAAAAACGCACAGGTGCTTGCCGACGAACTGATAAAACGCGGCTTTACCATTGTCAGCGGAGGTACGGACAACCACTCGATGCTCGTTGACCTGCGCTCGAAGTATCCCGACCTTACAGGAAAAGTTGCAGAGACCGCTCTCGTTGCTGCCGACATTACGGCCAACAAGAACATGGTGCCTTTCGACACACGTTCTGCATTCCAGACCAGCGGCATACGCCTCGGCACACCAGCCATCACTACGCGCGGTGCCAAGGAAGACCTTATGGTGCTCATCGCAGAACTTATAGAGGAAGTGCTCAACGCTCCTGAGGACGAGGCAGTGATAGCCAGCGTCCGCCAGCGCGTCAACGACACAATGAAGAACTATCCGCTCTTCGCCTATTAAGCATACGTAAACGGGCGAACAGCATACGCTTTTCGGGCCGCACCTATTTATAATAAGGTGCGGCCCGAAATAAAACGTGTTATACTACTTTCCTATTGTAGCCTGCCACAGTTTGCTTTACATTCTCAAATATTATGAGGTAATAATCACATGGAGCATGAATAGAATATCATTATAGTGGAAATCAGTAATTATCTCTTCTCATATACCTCAGTAAGAAACGAGCATCTGCCTGTTTCTCTTCAGGTGAACTCTCCTGACTGAGTAGGGCATCGTCGTAGATATCGGGTATATAATTGCGCTCCAACAGCCATAGTATCGCTTCGGTACTAATGCTCTTATCGTTCCAGAACATTTCTA
>CALFIY010000040.1 GCA_937877595.1 uncultured Prevotella sp. | reverse complement strand
ACTACGAGAAGTGGTACCGCCCCGACAATCAGGGCATCATCGTTGTCGGCGATATTGACGTAAACCACGTTGAGAGCCAGATAAAGGAACTCTTCGGCAAGATAGCATTGCCCGAGCAGCGCGCAAAGGTGGAACTGGTTAACGTTCCCGACAACAGCGAGCCCATCATCATTGTCGACAAGGACAAGGAGATGCGCTACAGTATTGTCGAACTGATGTTCAAGAGCGAGCCTATCCCCGACGAAATGAAGAGCCAGATACAGTATCTTGTCATCGACTACGTGAAAGATGCTGCCATAGGCATGCTCAACACCCGTCTTAAGGAGAAGGCCGAACAGCCCGACTGCCCATTCCTGCAAGCCTCTGCAGAATATGGCCAGTACATCTTTGCCAAAACCAAAGACGCTTTCGAGATAGACATTCTTCCTAAGGAAGGCCAGACCGAGCAGGCATTGAAACAGGCATTCGTCGAGGCACGCCGCGCCGCCGACTTCGGATTTACCGCTACCGAGTACCAGCGCTACCGCGCCGACTGGGAGAGCGCCCTCGACAAGCAATACTCCAACAAGGACAAGCGCTACAACCGCCAGTTCTGCAATGAGTACAAGGAGCATTTCCTCGCCAACGAGCCCATCCCGTCTATCGACGACTACTACCAGTTGATGAAGCAGGTTGTCCCCATGCTGCCTCTCGACGCCATAAACAGCCTTATGGCCGAACTCGTGCTGAAGAACGACAGCAATATGGTTGTGCTCAACATGAACCAGGAGAAAGAGGGCGCTGTATACCCCACGGAGGAAAGCCTGCTGAAAGCCGTCCACGAGGCACGCGCTGAGAAGATCGAGGCCTATGTCGACAATGTCAAGGACGAGCCGCTCATCACCACTCTGCCCAAGAAAGGCAGCATCGTAAAGGAGACCGCCGGCAAGTTCGACAGCCGCGAACTGACACTGCAGAACGGCGTGAAGGTGATACTAAAACATACCGACCTGAAGAAAGACCAGGTGCTGCTGTACGGCGAAGGCCCTGGCGGCAACTCGCTTTTCGGAGAGAAAGACTACGTCAACCTGAAATTGTTCGACGACGTGATAGAGGCCAGCGGTCTGGCAGGCTTCTCACACTCCGAACTGGAGAAGGCTCTTGCCGGAAAGATAGCCAGTGCGTCGCTCTCGCTGACCAACGACTACCAGATTGTCAATGGCTCCTCCACTCCGAAGGATGTAGAGACAATGTTCCAGTTGGTATATCTCACGTTTACCAATATTACCAAGGACCAGAAGTCGTACGATAACCTTATTGAGACCACGCGCCTCATGCTTAAGAACAAGTCACTGCAGCCCGAGGCCGTCTTCAGCGACTCGCTCAGCGTCACGCTGGCAAGCCACAATCCACGCCAGCAGCCGCTTACTGCCGACGAACTCCCACAGGTCGACTACGACCGCATCCTCGCAATGGCCAAGCAGGTGACAGCCAATGCCAACGGCTACGTGTTCACCATCATCGGTAATTACGACGATGCCTCTCTACGCCCACTCATCGAGCAGTATCTCGGTTCCCTGCCTTCACAGAAGAAGACTCTGAAAGCCAGCGATATCGACATCCCACTGCGCGGAGTGGTAGAGAACCGTTTCTCACGCAAGATGGAAACGCCCAAGGCTATCGCCGTCTCGGTTTGGAGCAGCGAGAAGATCCCATACACACTTGAGAACACGATACGCGCCGACATGGCAGGCCAGGTGCTCATGGCCATCTACCTCGACAAGATACGCGAGGAGGCCAGCGCAGCCTACACCGTGGTAGCACAGTGCGGCGTCAACCGCGATCAGTTCCGCACCTCATCGGCTCTCCTTGCCTACTGCCCCATGAAGCCCGAGAAGGCCGACATCGCACAGCAGATAATGCGCGAGGAGGCCGAGAAGTTGGCCGCTACATGCGAGCCGGAGCGCCTGCAGAAGGTTAAGGAGTTTATGCTGAAGAACGCCGACGATCAGGCCAAGACCAACAACTACTGGCTGCGCCAGTTGAACCGCTGGCGTCTGTGGGGCATAGACACTCACACTGACTACAAGCAGACGGTAGAGGCACAGACACCAGAGACCATAAGTGCTTTCGTGCGCGAACTGCTCGGAGCAGGCAACCGCGCCAACGTGGTAATGATGCCGGAAGAATAAGGAAGCACTTGCTACTGCTATGAAAAGAAACGCGTGCTGCAGATTTGCAGCACGCGTTTCTTTTCCCCCTCTGTCTTTCTCCTTACATATATCCCAACAGGCGCAGCACATCATTGAGATTGGCTACTATCATCAACAGCAGCACAAGTCCGAAACCGATATACTCTGCACGTACCATAAACTGCTCCGACGGTTTGCGCCGTGTTATCATTTCGTAGATAAGGAACAGCACATGGCCACCGTCAAGGGCGGGAATGGGCAGGATGTTCATAAAGGCAAGGATTATGGAGAGCAGGGCTGTCATACGCCAGAACATATACCAGTCCCATACTGGCGGGAAGAGAGAGCCGATGGCTCCGAAGCCACCAAGCGACTTAGCGCCGTCGGACGTGAAGACATACTTCATGTCGCCAATATAGCCACCAAGCACGTTCAGCCCATAGGAGACTCCTGCAGGGATGCTCTCCAGCAGGCCATACTCATGAGTGTACGGAGTGTAGAGAGCGTTGATAGCACTGTAGCGCCACGCGAAGCCAACCTTCATGTCGGCCGTCAGCACAACATCGGTGGTGTCTATGTTTCCCTCGTGGCTGAAAGCCATCGTCACGCTCCGCGCCTTCAGACTGTCGGCTGCCGTCTGGGCCGTGGCCAGCATGTCGTTGCGGCGCGCAATGATGTCCATAAAGGCATTGTAGGAGTTTACCTCGCGCCCACACAACATTGTGATGGTATCGCCCTTGGCAAGGCCTGTCTTTTCGGCAGGCGAACCAGCCATGATACTGTCTACAACAGCAGGAATAAGTGGGCGCACAAACGACGGGTCGGCCTTCAGCATGCCGAGCATGTTGAGATTTCCCGGCAGCGCTACGCTCGCAGGCTTGCCGTCGCGCACTATGTCAACGCGAGTGGCACTGGAGAGGTCGCGGTACAGGTCGACAGAGAAGTCTTTGAATTCTCCCTTCTCCGTACCTATCAGTATGTCGCCGTCACGGAAACCGTAGGCTTGGGCCTCCTCGTTGAACTTCATGCCGTAAGTCATGTCCTTCAGAGGGATATAAGTATCGCCCCAATGGAACAGTATGGCAGAATAAATTACCAGCGCAAGGATGAAGTTGACGAGCACGCCGCCAACCATAATCAGCAGCCGCTGCCATGCCGGCTTCGTGCGAAACTCCCAGGGCTGCTCGGGCTGCTGCATCTGCTCGGTGTCGAAACTCTCGTCTATCATGCCTGCTATCTTGCAGTAGCCGCCCAGTGGTATCCAGCCTATGCCGTACTCTGTATCGCTGTTCTTCGGCTTGTACTTAAACAAACTGAACTTCCAGTCGAAGAAGAGGTAGAACTTCTCGACGCGCACGCCGAAGAGTTTGGCGAAGAAGAAGTGGCCACCCTCGTGTAGCACTATGAGTATGGAGAGTGCCAACAGCAGTTGCAATGCTCTAATCAGAAATATTTCCATTATTAATATTTGCTATTTAATAGTCAATGGTCCGCTCGGCTTTGCCGCTTTGACCTTGGTAAAAGAATGTTTAATGAAATCCGCCGCGATGCGCCTTGCCTCGGCATCCGTAGCCACGTATGTGTCGTAGTCGGGTTGTGCAGAATAGGTACAGCGCTGCATGGTGCGCTCTATGATGTCGCTCATCTCGAGGAACGTACAGCGGCCGTCGAGGAAAGCACGATTTACTATCTCGTTGGCTGCATTCACTATGCATGGCATGTTGCCGCCACGCTGTATGGAGTCGAAGGCAAGCGCCAGACAGCGGAATTTCTTCAGGTCGGGCTCGAAGAACTCCAGCGGCTGCTTGAACAGGTCGAGACGCTGGCCACTTAGCGGCAGGCGCTGGGGGAAGGAGAAGGCATACTGGATGGGCAGCCGCATGTCGGGCACGCCGAGTTGCGCCTTCACAGCACCGTCGCGAAACTGTACTGCACTGTGCACTATGCTTTGCGGATGGACAAGCACCTGTATCTGCGACGCCTTGACGCCGAAGAGCCATTTCGCTTCTATTACCTCAAAGCCCTTGTTCATCATCGTTGCCGAGTCGATGGTTATCTTTGCTCCCATGTCCCATGTCGGATGACGCAGGGCGTCGTCTTTCGTGACCCTTGCCAACTGGTCGCTGCCAAGCGTACGGAACGGGCCGCCGGAGGCTGTAAGGAGTATCTTCTCTATCGGATTGTCTGCCTCGCCGACCAGACTCTGGAAGATTGCCGAGTGCTCACTGTCTACAGGCAGTATCGGCACATTATATTCCGAAGCAAGACTGCAAATCAGTTCGCCGGCAACGACGAGCGTCTCTTTGTTGGCCAGGGCTATGGCCTTATGCGCACGGATGGCATGGATAGTGGGCGACAGGCCGGCAAAGCCGACCATTGCCGTGAGCACCATGTCTATCGGGCCAGCCTCTACTATCTCGTCGAGGGCTTTTGCTCCTGCGTAGATTTTCACGTCTGGCATGTCGCCCATCAGACTACAAAGGTCGTCGTAGCGCTGCTCGTTGGCCACGACGATGGCTGCTGGGTGGAACTTGTGGGCCTGTTCTGCCAGCAGTTCGATGCGGTTGTTTGCCGTCAGGCAGTAAACCTCATAGCGGTCGCTGTGCTCGGCTATCACTTGCAGTGCCTGCGTGCCAATGGAGCCCGTGGAGCCGAGTATGGCTATCTGTCGTTTCTTCATATTTCCAATAATCCGTCGGGGATGTTCATTTCTATTGTTTGACGCTTAGCGTCGATATGTTCTATCAGATGGGCTACTGCAGGAATGAGGCGGCCGTCATCAAGTACGAAGAGTGTGTTGGCTGTCTGCTGGTCGATGGCTGCAATGCTGCCCACACTCTTGTGAGTGGCTGCGTCGGTGATGGCATAGCCCACAAGTGCTGCCAGACTGGGCTGCTCTACTTCGTCGGCCACAGACCGAGGGAAGAATACGCCACAGCCTGTAAGTTCGGAAGCACGCTCCTGTGTGTCGACATCGCAGAACTTCATTATTGCCACAGAGTCGCTGCGCATGCGATACTCTTCTATGAAGAATGGCACAAGAATTCCGTCCACTTCAAGCACAAGGAAGTCTGCATCGACGGCATCGAAGACATCGTCGGTGAACTGCATCGTTACTTCGCCTTTCACGCCGTGTGTCTTACCTATGCGTCCTATGTTATATACCTCTTCTGCCCTTATCATATCAACTGTCGACTCTCTCAATCTTCGCTCCGAGAGCATTCAGTCGTCCCTCGATGTTTTCGTAGCCACGGTCTATCTGTTCTATGTTGCTTATCTGGCTCACTCCCTGTGCACTCATTGCTGCTATAAGCAGTGCTATACCTGCACGAATGTCGGGACTTGACATGCGCTGAGCCCTCAGCGTTAGTTTCCTGTCATGTCCAACAACCACAGCGCGGTGAGGATCGCAGAGTATTATCTGCGCTCCCATGTCTATCAGTTTGTCGACAAAGAAGAGTCGGCTCTCAAACATTTTCTGGTGGAAGAGCACCGTGCCTCGCGCCTGTGTTGCCACAACGATGAGCACAGAGAGAAGGTCGGGTGTAAGACCGGGCCATGGTGCATCGGCCAGTGTCATTATCGTGCCGTCTATAAACGAGTCTACGACGTAGTGGCGCTGGCGCGGCACCATAATATCCTCGCCCTCCGTCTTTATCTTTATGCCCAGTCGGCGGAATGCGTCGGGGATTATGCCAAGTTGCTTCGGCGCAGCATTTTTTATGCGCACTCCGTCGCCACACATTGCCGCCATTCCTATGAACGAGCCCACCTCAATCATGTCAGGCAGAAGCGTATGGCTTGTGCCGTGCAGTGACGTGACGCCCTCGATGGTCAGCAGGTTGCTTCCTATTCCGCTAATCCTTGCACCCATCTGGTTTAGCATATTGCAGAGTTGCTGCACGTACGGTTCGCATGCAGCATTGTATATAGTAGTAGTGCCACGGGCGAGAACGGCAGCCATCACGATGTTGGCAGTTCCCGTTACACTGGCTTCGTCGAGCAACATGTATGTCCCCTTCAGTCGCTTTGCTCCTATCTCATAGAGATTGCGCTCTGGAATATGGCGGAACTGTGCTCCCAGCGACTTGAAGCCAAGAAAGTGTGTGTCGAGTCGCCGACGGCCTATTTTGTCGCCGCCAGGCTTTGTAATCACGGCTTTTCCCATACGAGCCAGCAGCGGTCCGATCATCAGCACGCTGCCACGCAGTTGCGAACACTGGTGGACAAACTGGTCGCTCTCAAGATAGTCCATTCTGAGCGACGCTGCACGGAAAGTGAATGTGCCGGGCGATTTCTTCTCCACGCTGACGCCGATGTCGCAAAGCAGTTGGATGAGATTATTGACGTCGCGGATGTTCGGCACGTTGCAGATGGTAACCTCATCGCTGGTGAGCAGCGATGCACATATCACCTGCAGCGCCTCGTTTTTGGCGCCCTGAGGAGTAATTGTTCCGCTGAGAAGGTGTCCGCCTTCTATCTTGAATGATGCCATGGTCAATGGTCAATGGATCGAATTCTCTTGCGCTTTTTTCCTGTAGCACCGCCGTTTACTGTAGGCACAAAGCGCTCAAACTTAAACTTGCTGAGGTCAAGGTGTATCGCTCCGTCGGTGAAGCGCTCAAGGTCGGCGGCAACGGTCTCGTCGCCCGCAGCCCCGTGCCCCCATGCCATGAGGTTGCGCTTCATTTGGTTGGCGGTGTAGTTGACAAGCGCGTCGCGCTCTGCTCCTGCCGGCATCTGTTTTAGTCGCTCGAAGGTCTCCTCAAGCAATCGCCCGTAGTGGCGAGGATGATGTCCTTCCACGGGACGTGCCATAGGCTGCGGCCGGTTGTGTATCTGCTCGGCTGTGCTCACGTCGTAAGGCCAGTCGATGTCAAGTTGCCGGCGACTAATGATATACAGGTGATCCCACAGCATGTGCTCGTAGTCTACGGTGCTGCGTGGCTGTGGGTTCTTGCTTTCCATCAGTCGTATAATGGCGCGCGCACAGCGCAGGCGCTCCTCCTTTGTCGGCAGGGAGATGGCGTGGTCTACCATTTTCTGTACCTCCCGTCCGTATTCAGGCATCAGGAGTTGCGGACGCTGTGAGTTATAGTCTAATCCTTGTAGATTCATGTGCTTTATTGTTTTATCGTACCCTGTTAGCAGATGTTCAATATTGTTTTTACAGTAGTTGTTTAGGCTTTATGGCTACGAAGTCTTTCAGATAGAAAGGCACGAAGTATGCCACATCTTCCGTCTGTCCTGCCAGCAGGCGCTTCTCTGCCAACGGCTGCATCCACTTTGCCAGCGGCTCGATGTCGTCGATGAAGTGGGCGTTACGATGACTGATCACCTCCTTGCACTTTTCCGCTCCTCCTCCGAAGAAGTATACCGGATGCTCTTCAAGCCACGTCAGATAGGTGTCGGCTGTCACTACGTCGGCTCCTACGGCACGCACCTCTTTCAGCGCTCTTGTGTAGAGAGCCGAGTAGACCTCCATGCGACGCGCGTCAAGCATTGGACACAGCAGGGCGTCGTCCTCCATGTCGGGAAAGCGCAGCAGCACTGGCACGGCAAGCAGTTCCAGTGTCGGCACAGCAATAAGTTTCAGATTACGTCCGTAGCAGATACCCTTTGCCATCGACACACCGATGCGCAGTCCAGTATAAGAGCCCGGGCCGCTGCTCACGCTGACAGCATCGAATGGTATGGCATGGTTGTCGGTAAACGAGAGTGCCTCGTCTACCATCGAGCCCAGCCGTTCGGCTCCTGCTCCTTTCTCGCCCGTTGCCTGCTGTTCGAAGATGCAGTGACTGTCTTCACTGACAGCCACCGAACAAGTCTGCCCGCTGGTCTCTATATGGAGTATGCAAGACATGTTTTTATTTTACTATCTGACGATTTAATGGTCAATGGCCATACGTACCACTTCGTCCACGGCAGCCGACAGTCCGTCGACATTCTTACCACCGGCAGAAGCGAAGTGCGGCTGTCCGCCACCGCCTCCCTGTATAAGTTTGGCAGCCTCACGCACCATCTGTCCTGCATTGAGTTTGTGCTCTTCCACGACATCGTCGGAGAGCATAATGGTGAGCAATGGCTTGTCCTGATACTGTGAGCCTATCACACAAACGAGTCCGTCGCCAATGGCAGCGCGTATCTTGAACGCCAGGTCCTTTGCAGCCTGCGGGTCAATGGGCAGAACGGCCTTTACGACATTGAGGCCACCCACCACCGTAGCGTTCTTGACGAGTTTGTCTTTCATCCGTTCCACGGCCTGTGCCTGGAACTGCTCTATCTCCTTCTTCATGGCGTCGTGCTCGTCGATATACTTCTTCACCACGCCCTGCAGATCTTTCGCATTATTGAAGAACGAGCGCACAGCACGCAACGTGTCTTCCAACTGGTAGAGCAGTTCTTCGCAGTCGCGCCCTGTCTTTGCCTCGATGCGGCGTATGCCGGCGGCAACACTGCTCTCTGCTACTATCTTGAAGAAACCGATGCGGCCGGTAGACGATGCGTGTATGCCACCGCACAATTCGCACGACGGACCGAAGCGCACCACGCGCACCTTGTCGCCATACTTCTCGCCGAAGAGGGCGATGGCTCCCATCTGCTTTGCTTCGTCGAACGGCGTGTCGCGGTGCTCGTCCAGATGGATGTCCTGACGTATCATGTCGTTCACCACGCGTTCCACCTGTCGCAGTTCTTCGTCGGTGACTTTCTGGAAGTGGCTGAAGTCGAAGCGCAGCGTGTCGGGCGACACCAGCGAGCCCTTCTGCTCCACGTGGTCGCCAAGCACCTGCTTCAGCGCATAGTCAAGCAAGTGGGTAGCGGTATGGTTGGCTGCCGAGGCGTCGCGGCGGTCTGTATCCACGCATGCCATGAATTCTGCCGTCAGGTTTTTCGGCAGTTGCTTCACGATGTGCACCGTCTGTCCGTTCTCACGCTTTGTGTCGGTTATCTTCACCGTTTCTTCTTCGCCTGCCAGCACACCAGTGTCGCCCACCTGTCCGCCCATCTCTCCGTAGAACGGCGTGTAGTCGAGCACGAGTTCATAGAATTCCTGCTTCTTCTGCGTCACCTTGCGATAGCGCATTATGTGACAGGAGTATTCCGTGTAGTCATAGCCCACAAACTGCTGTTCGCCAGACTGTAGTTCCACCCAGTCGCTGTTTTCCACGGCGGCGGCATTGCGGGCGCGCTCTTTCTGCTTCTGCATTTCGACGTCAAACTGCTTCTCGTCGACCGTGAAGCCCTGCTCGCGGCAGATAAGTTCTGTCAAATCAAGTGGGAAACCATAGGTATCGAAGAGGCGGAAAGCCTGTACGCCGTCGAGGACATAGCCCGACGTAGAGCCGTCGGGAACGGAGGCTTTGATTTCTGCCATTGCCTTGTCGAGCATCTGTATTCCCTTGTCCAGAGTGCGGAGGAACGACTCTTCCTCTTCCTTTATCACCTTTGTGATTAGCGTCTGCTGAGCCTTCAGTTCGGGGAAGGCATCGCCCATTTCGTACACCAGTGTCGGCACAAGTTTGTAGAGGAAGCCCTCTTTCTGTCCGAGGAAGGTGTAGGCATAGCGCACGGCACGGCGCAGTATGCGACGTATCACGTAGCCTGCCTTGGCATTCGACGGCAACTGCCCGTCGGCTATCGAGAAACTGACAGCACGCAGGTGGTCGGCGCATACTCGCATGGCAACGTTGATTTCCTCTTGGCTGGTATTGCTGGTTGGGGTAGATTGGCTCGCCTGGCTAATACTACTATATTGGCTCGCCTCCGTCTCCTCCTCGAAGGTAGTATATTTCAGACCCGTTATCTGCTCTTCGGCCTTGATGACAGGCTGAAACACGTCGGTGTCGTAGTTGGAGTGCTTGCCCTGCATCATGCGCACAAGTCGCTCAAAGCCCATGCCAGTATCGATGACGTTCATGGAGAGTTTCTCCAGCGAACCGTCGGCCCTGCGGTTGAACTGCATGAAGACGAGGTTCCATATTTCTATCACCTGCGGGTCGTCCTTGTTCACCAGTTCACGTCCGCTCTTGCCCGAAGCCTTGCGCTGCTCAGGCGTGCGCGAGTCGACATGAATTTCCGAACAGGGGCCACAGGGGCCTGTGTCGCCCATTTCCCAGAAGTTGTCGTGCTTGTTGCCGTTGATGATATGGTCTTCGGGCACGTGCTTTGCCCAGTACTTTGCAGCCTCGTCGTCGCGCGGAATGTTTTCTTCGGGAGAACCCTCGAACACGGTGACGTAGAGATCGGCGGGATTGAGTTTCAGCACGCTGACAAGAT
>CALFIY010000039.1 GCA_937877595.1 uncultured Prevotella sp. | reverse complement strand
GCAACGATAGTCTCATATTTCTCCTGCTTGCCGCTGGTTTGGCGAGGCTCTTCCACCTTCTTGCCGTATTCGTATACCTGCTCCAGCGTCAGTTTGCCGTCCTCAAAATCCTTACCGATGCCGCTGTCGAACGATGCATAGCGCTCGCGCTTCATCTTCGGGAGTTCGCTCTCTTCCAGAATGGCGGCAGCGTTGAGCAGTGCACGGGCCATGGCATCCATGCCGCTGATGTGGGCAATGAAGAGGTCTTCCAAGTCGGTGCTGTTGCGGCGAATCTTAGCGTCGAAGTTAGTGCCGCCAGTGCCGAGGCCGCCATTGCGTATGATTTCGAGCATGGCCTGCGTCAACTCGTAGTTGTCGATGGGGAACTGGTCGGTGTCCCAGCCGTTCTGGGCATCGCCACGGTTGGCGTCGATAGAGCCGAGCATGCCGGCGTCTACGGCGCAAGCCAGTTCGTGCTCGAAGGTGTGGCCGGCAAGAGTGGCATGGTTCACCTCGATATTCACCTTGAAGTCCTTGTCCAGGTTGTGGGCACGCAGGAAACCGATAACGGTCTCGGTGTCGACGTCGTACTGGTGCTTAGAGGGTTCCATGGGCTTCGGTTCGATGAGGAATGTGCCTTTGAAACCTTTCGCACGTGCATAGTCGCGGGCCATGGTCAGCATGCGTGCCATGTGCTCCTTTTCGCGGCGCTGGTCGGTGTTGAGAAGGCTCATGTAGCCTTCACGGCCTCCCCAGAACACGTAGTTCTGTCCGCCCAGTTTGATTGTGGCGTCGATGGCATTCTTAATCTGTACGATGGCGCGGGCCACTACGTCGAAGTCGGGGTTGGTGGAGGCGCCGTTGGCATAGCGCTTGTTGCCGAAAACGTTGGCAGTGCCCCAAAGCAACTTGATGTCAGGATACTGCTGCATCTTCTCCAGTGCGTAGTCGGTTATTTCTTTCATTCGGCGCTCATATTCTGCCACTGTCTCACCTTCGTCTACCAGGTCTACGTCGTGGAAGCAGAACAGATTGATGCCCAGTTTGTCCATTATCTCAAATCCTGCATCCATCTTGTCCTTTGCGCGCTGCACAGCGTCTTCCGCCTTGTCCCATTCGTATGAACGGGTCTGACCGCCAAACTGGTCGCCGCTGGCACCGCCCAGCGTGTGCCACCAGGCCATGGCAAACTTCAGCCAGTCCTTCATTTTCTTACCCATTACAACGCGCTCTGGCTCGTAATAGTGGAACGCCATAACGTTCTTGCTCTCTGTTCCCTCGAAGGGAATCTTGCCAGTAAAGGCGAAATACTCTTTAGCCATAATAATAGTGTTTTTGGTTTATAAGAATTATCTGTTTTGAACTTTAATAGTGTTTCTGCAAAATTTTACACAGTTTTAATTTTTTTAAAAACAGCTGTGACGAAAATAAAAACAGTGTTTTTTTTCGTAAAAACAGCAGTGTTGTATATGCTTGTTTTTCAGAGGGTTAGAAACACACTTTCTGCAATGTCGATTTCCAGTCTGCGTAAGCCTCGCGGTAAGCCTGCCGATTGCTCTCGTCAGGTTCTATGACCTGCAACTTCTCCAGTGATGCAAAAGCCTCGTCAGTGGTCTTGTAGATGCCAGCGCCTATTCCTGCTCCACGTGCTGCTCCGATGGAACCGTCGGTATCGTAGAGTTCGATAGTGGCGCCGCTGACCCCGGCAAGCGTGTCGCGGAAGAGGGGAGAGAGGAACATATTGGCTCTGCCTGCGTGTATCTTGCGAATATCCATTCCCATCTGCTGCATAACTTCCATGCCATAGCAGAAAGAGAATACAATTCCCTCCTGCGCTGCGCGAAGCAGATGAGCCTGTGTGTGAGTATTGAAGTTAATGCCGTGAATGGAACAGCCAGTCTCTCTGTTTTCCAGCACGCGCTCGGCGCCATTGCCAAATGGAATGATCTTTACGCCGCCACTTCCAATGGGAATGGTGGCAGCCATTTCGTTCATCTCTGCGTATGAAACAGACGGAGTGACATTGCGATGGATCCAGGCATTAAGTATGCCGGTGCCGTTGATGCACAGCAGCACTCCAAGGCGTGCCTTGTCGGAGGAGTGGTTGACGTGGGCAAAAGTGTTGACACGCGACAGAGGGTCGTAATTGACGTTTCCAAGCACGCCGTATACAACACCGCTCGTGCCAGCAGTGGAGGCAATTTCGCCAGGGCTGAAAACATTTAGCGAAAGAGCGTTATTAGGCTGGTCGCCAGCACGATACGTTATCGGTGTTCCTGCTTTTAGTCCGAGTTCTGCAGCCGCCTTTTGGCTCACTTCGCTCTGTACGGCAAAGGTAGGAACGATGTCGGGAATAAATGAATTGCTGAAGCCGAAGTCGGCCATAAGGAAGTCGGCCACGCGGTTGTTCTTGAAATCCCAGAAGATGCCCTCCGACAGCCCGCTTACCGTGGTGTTTGCCACGCCAGAGAGGCGCATCGCCACGTAGTCGCCGGGAAGCATTATCTTGTCGATTTTCTCATAAATGTGAGGTTCGTTGGCCTTTATCCATGCCAGTTTGGCCGCGGTAAAGTTGCCAGGCGAATTCAGAAGGTGAGACAGACAGCGCTCGTGGCCTATGCTGTCGAAAGCAGCGTCGCCGAAGGGAACTGCGCGTGAGTCGCACCATATTATGGCAGGACGCAGCACTTTCTGCTGCTTGTCAACACATACCAAACCGTGCATCTGGTATGACAAACCAATGCATGCAACATCGTCGCCACTGGCGCCAGATTGGCTCATAACGGCGCCAAGACTTTCCTTGGCGTATTCCCACCACGTTTCGGGGTGCTGCTCTGCCCAGCCTGGCTTTTCGGCAATGATGGCAGCCTCTTTCTCCGGACGGAATGCCGTCGC
>CALFIY010000038.1 GCA_937877595.1 uncultured Prevotella sp. | reverse complement strand
ATGTTGAGGTGTCCCACTTCCGAGTTGCCCATCTGTCCGTCGGGCAGTCCTACGTCTTCGCCGCTTGCCTGCAGTTGCGAGTGTGCCGACGTTGCTGTCAGCAGATCGAGATATGGCGTCGGCGTATTGTAAATCACGTCACCCTTTCCATGTTTTCCGATTCCCCATCCGTCGAGGATCATCAGTAATGCTTTCTTTGCCATTGTTCTTATTTTGTTTGTTTTTGGTTTTCTTAATAACGCAACATCGTTATAACGTGATAACGACAGACGTTATAACGTAATAACGACATTACGACAAATCGCGTAAGTTGCCCTATTTCACCTCCCAGACGTCGTTGGTGTTGAGCAGTTCGGTGAAGTTGTGGTATTTCTTCTGTGCCGACACCTCTGCTATCTGTTCGTGCACAGCCGTCTCGTAGGTTGGAGCCTCTACGTCGCGTATCACTCCGAGAGCCACGGGGAAGCCGTCCTCGTTGGACATCATGGCAAGTTTCAGTTGCAGCGTATTGTCCTCGCAGTGTGCGTCGTGCACCAGTACATCGTCCAGTGTGTATCCGTCCTTGCCGATTTCCACCACTTTCAGGCCGAAGCCCTGCTGCACGAGGCCTAACTCGTTATTCTCTCCGAAGACGAGTTTCTCTCCGTGACGCACATAGATGGCATTTTTCTTTCTGCCGGCATTATTGTATACCGAGTCGTGACAGCCGTCGTTGAAGATGACGCAGTTCTGCAGTATCTCGCAAACGGCAGCCCCCTTGTGCTGGTAGGCAGCCTTCAGAATGGCCTGTGTCTCTGCAGCATCCGTAGCCACGGAGCGTGCGAAGAACCTTCCGCGCGCACCGAAGCAGAGTTCTGCCGGGCGGAACGGGTCCTCCACCGTGCCGTAAGGGCTCGACTTTGAGACGAAGCCGCGTGGCGACGTCGGCGAATACTGTCCTTTCGTCAGTCCGTAGATGCGGTTGTTGAGCAGTATCATGTTAAGGTCGATGTTTCGGCGCATGGCGTGTATGAAGTGGTTGCCACCGATGGCCAGTCCGTCGCCGTCGCCCGACACCTGCCATACGCAGAGCCGTGGATTTGCCACTTTCGCACCGGTAGCGATGGCTGCGGCGCGCCCGTGTATTGTCTGCATGGCGTAGGTGTTGACATAGTACGGCAGTCTGCTGGAGCATCCGATACCCGAAATCACCGCTATATCGTGAGGTGCCACGCCACATTCAGCCATTGCCTTGTGCAGCGATGCCAGGAAGAAGTGGTCGCCGCATCCCGGACACCAGCGCGGCTGTCCTTTTTTATAGTCTTGGAATTTATAAGTACTCATATTCACCTTTTATTATTTACTGTTATGAACTTCGGGGGACAACAGTGGGGTCATTGCCTTTACCAATTCGTTGACCACGAACGGCTGTCCTTTCACCTCGTTATACTGCAGTGGTACGAAGCCGTCCACCTTTGAGCGCAGATAGGCAGCGAGTTGGCCGAGGTTCTGCTCAGCCACCACCACCTTCTTGTATCTTGTCAACACATCGGCAGTATTCTTCGGCAGCGGATTGATATACTTCAGTTGCGCCAGGGCCACCTTCTTGCCTGCGGCACGCAGTTCGTCCATTGCCGAATGTAGATGTCCGTAGGTTGAGCCGAAGCCTACGATAAGCAGTTCTGCATCGTCGGCGTCGCCCTCTACCTGCAGGTCGGGCACAGGAATGCGCGCCACTTTCTCTGCTCTCAGGTGGCACATCTCATTATGGTTTTCAGGGTCGGTAGATATAGCGCCTGTACTGCCGTCTTTCTCCAGTCCGCCGAGTATGTGCGTATAGCCTTCCTGTCCTGGGATGGCCCAGTAGCGCACCAGTGTTTCCGGGTCGCGCTCGTACGGAGTGTAGTTGCCGCGCTGCTCCTCCTTGACGTAGTGAGGCTGTATTGCAGGCAGTTCTGCTATATCAGGCAGGCGCCATGCTGCCGAGCCGTTGGCCACGAAGGCATCCGTCAGCAGCACCACTGGAGTGAGGTGCTCCAGTGCTATCTTCGCTGCATCGTATGCAGCATCAAAGCAGTCTGTTGGACTGAGCGCTGCAATCACCGGCATCGGGCTTTCGCCGTTGCGGCCGTAGAGAGCCTGCAGCAAGTCTGTCTGCTCGCTCTTTGTGGGCAGTCCCGTAGAAGGTCCGCCGCGCTGCACGTCGATTATCACGAGAGGCAACTCGTCAATCACAGCCAGATTCATTGCTTCCGACTTCAGGCAGATGCCAGGGCCCGACGTACTCGTGGCAGCCAATGCTCCGGCAAACGCAGCGCCCAGGGCAGAGGCGCATCCGCTTATCTCGTCTTCACATTGCACCGTAATCACTCCGCACGACTTGTGCTTCGACAGTTCGTGCAGTATGTCGGTGGCAGGCGTAATGGGATAACTTCCAAGGAACAGTCGCAGTCCGGCACGCTCTGCAGCGGCTATCAGTCCGTAGGCTGTTGCCTTGTTGCCCGTGATGTCCATATATCTTCCGGGCACTTTCTCGCGGCTCTCAATCCTGTATGTGGCAGGCACGCTGGCGTGGGTATTGTGGCCGTAGTCGTAGCCTGCCTGCACCACGCGGATATTGCTTTCTGCCACCTGCGGCTTCTTGGCAAACTTCTCTCTCAGGAAGCCGGCCACCAGGTCCAGGTCGCGGTTGAAGAGCCAGCACGCCAGTCCGAGGGCAAACATATTACGGCATTTCAGCACCGTCTTGTTGTCAATGGCTGTTTCCTCCCCGTCCTTTGGCGCAAGAGTGTCCTTCACCATTGTTGTAAGCGGGCACTGTATCACGCGGTCCGGGTCAATGCCGAGTTCTCCGAGATAGTCGGCTGTCTTAAACTGAGCCTTCTCCAGGTCTTTCGGTCCGAAGGCGTCCGTGTCGATGATTATCGTTGCCTGAGGCTTGGCGTAGCGCAACTGTGTCTTGAGCGCGGCGGCATTCATTGCCACCAGCACGTCGCACTTGTCGCCTGGGGTGTACACCTTGCCAGCGCCTATATGCACCTGAAATCCGCTCACTCCCGTCAGCGAGCCTTGCGGGGCGCGGATATCTGCCGGGTAGTCGGGAAATGTAGAGATGCCGTTGCCCACCGTGGCGCTCACGGTGGAGAAGATGTTGCCGGCAAGTTGCATGCCGTCGCCCGAGTCGCCCGAGAAGCGTACCACTACGCTCTCGAGATTTTTCACTTCTACTTGATTATTCATATTTATAACTATAAACTTTCTTTTTCTGTAAATTCCGCAGGACTCACAACTCCAACAACTCCGCTCTTACGCTGCTGTATATGTTCCAGAAGAATATTTGTATCGCAGAAAATCTTCATACCCCGTACTTCGCTTTCAGAAACTCATCAAGCATTTGCTGGTCTTTTCCGTACTGCCCTTTGATTTGACAATACCCTTTAAACTAAAAAAAACGCTCTTCGTACGAGGAGCACCTGTCTTTTCTGAAGAATATTTTGCATCCAGAAGTTCTTGCAGTTCCCTTTGCACGCTCTCGTCCGAGGCCTGTATCAAGTCCCAAAAAGACTGCAACTGCAACGTCTGATTATTTCCCAAAGCGGTGACCATGATGCAATTATATTACTATTCCTGCTGCAAAATTAGCGCTAATTCCCGAATTGGCAAAGTATTTTGAAATAAATTCATACACAAAACTGCATTTAGTAGTTATTGAATGTAAAAAATGTTAATTTTTTTTATTAAAAATTTGGTCGTATCATTAAGAGTTCCTAAATTTGCACGCGGAGTATATCCACTACATCCTTCAGTGTAAGGAACATTTTTTCTATTAACCATATTACAAACTAAAACAATGATCACTATGAAGAAAAGACTACTTCTATGGCTCTTTGCATCTACAGTTGCTGTAGGCGTTTCCGCTGCGGACTACGTCTTCACCAAGGATGCAAGGTACAAACTGACAGGTAGCAATCTCATGCCAACTGCTGAGAGCGCATGGGGCAACGAGGCTGGCGGCGGCCTTGCCAGCAACTGGAGTTGGGCTGCAGGCGCAGGCCCCAACGGAGAGAATGCACTGCAGAGCAACGAGTCGTCATCAGAGGCCGGCACAATGGCTGTCAACTCTGTAAAACTCGATGCTGGTATCTATGTTGTGTCGTATCAGGCAAAGGCTGAGGTTGCACTGACCACTACCGTGGCATCTACGACAGCCAACTACATCGCATTCTATACCAATGCCGACGGCGCTGCCACCACAGTGGGCCGCACCATTTCTGAGGTTGCCAACATCGGTACAGAGTGGACCACGGTGAACGATACAGTACAGGTTGTCCCAGAAGACGGTGAATACCTGTTCTTTGCAGCAAAGCAACTTCCTGCTGGCACACAGATTGCCAACGTTTCCGTTTTTAAGGCTACTGCCGTTTACGACGTTCGCATCATCGAGCGCGAGGTGGCCTGGGCAAAGAAACTGATGGCCGATACTAACTTCAACATTGACGGCAACCTTGACGTGGCGGATGCTCTCTTAGGTCTCAACGACATCATTAACGCCATTAAGGGCAGTATTGAAGAGTCAGGTCTGGAAAAAATCGACGAAGGTACTAGTTATGAGAGCGAGTTGAAACTTGCTCTTGACGCATACCTTGATGTCACCACCGAGGACATTGCTCTCAACAAATACTTCCAGTACGTTGAAGACCTCACCGCTTTCCCGAAGTACAACCGCGGACAAATAACCGACGGACTGGTAATCGGCGGATTTAAGTTCTATGGCGAAAACTGGCTGCACGGCTCATCTGCTGAATATCTCAACAAGCAAATCCAGGGAACTTACGCAAACGGCACTGGCTCCGTAGTACTGTTCAACGACAAAATGCCTGCCGGCAAGTACTTCATTGCTGCCGAAATGCGCAACGCTTACTGCGATGGGAGTTACAACTACACTTACAACCTTGAGTCACCTGTCAAGGGTATTCTCGGCACCAACACCGTAGAACTCGGCACTATCGTAGGCGAGGAGTTCACACGCTATTACTTCATCACCGAACTGAAAGAAGGCGAGACCTTCGAGGGTGGTTTCTTCTGGGACAACGCAGCCACAGCGGGTTCTGCTTTCAACATTTATAAATTCCAGGTCCGTTCTTTCGAAGAAGTGGGCGACTATGTAGCACACGTGGAGGCTTGGAGAACATTCAAAACTCAGTATGATGCTGCCACCAGCGCACGCAAGAAACTGCTCGAACTGAAGGCAGATGCCAACTATCCTTGGAAGAATGACTCTCTGGACCGTGCCCTCATTCAGTGGGATCCCTACTACGACGCTGTTGCAAGTTGGATTGATGCCGATGGCAACGACACTGGCGTGGCTACCACAGCAGAACTCAACGAATGGGCAAAATACCAGGGCGTAGAACTGTACAGCACACCTGAGGACGACAGCGAGCCTGTAAGACTGGAGTATCAGGTAGTACGTGGCTATCAGAATGCAAACAACCTCGTCATCAACGCTGCCGCTCCTCTCACCAACCTTGCTGCTGACATCAAGGCTGCTGAAGGCGTACGCGACGACGACATGAACGTACAGGGCGACAAGGAAACATTCCAGGCTGCTATCGACGCTGCAATGGCTGTGCTCAACGAAGTTCTGGCTAACACCAACGACACCAAGTACGAGGCTGACGTCGAACGCATAGAGGCTGCACGCGAGGCTCTCGCCGCCGCAGTTGAGGCATTCAAGGCAAGCGCAGTGCTCACTCCTATCGTCGACATCGACTTCTCTCAGGGCTTCACAGCAGTAAAAGATCCTGAGTCCGACACTACCGACCACTACGAGATAGCAGGTGTTTCTGGTAAGATGGAATTCCCAGCCACTTCCGTTGAGGTAGGCACAGACGGCGGTTATCTCAACACTGGCACAACCTTCGGACTTGGCTACGGCACAGGCGAGGATCTTGTTCTGGGCGATGTGCTCCGCGTAGGTAATGCCACCGCTACTGTCAACCTGACCGAGACATTTACCGACGACGACGTAGTCCGCGTAGAGTTCGACATCTGGGTTGGTAATTTGAATAAAAAAAATTACACCATCGAACTGCAGAATGCTGCAGGTGAGCGCATTGCTGGCTTCCAGCAGAGTCGTTACGATGGAACTGTAGGCTACAACGACTTCAGCAGTGATCAGGCAGGCGCTCCTGCCGGACTTGACATCAACAAGTACGTCTCCGGCTTAGGTTCAAGCATCGTAAGCAACAAGGGCATCTGCGAAGATGCCAACAAGTCGTCGTTCACTCTGATTGTCGACTACAAGGCTCAGGCTGTACAGGGTATCGTGGTCAATGGCAAGAACGGCACTTGCTCTGGTGAGAAGATCTCGTTTGCCGACATAGCATCTAAACCAGGCGCACTCGCCGACAACAAGGTTGCCAAGTTTGTGCTCAGTTCTAATTATAACGTCGATGCTCGCCGCTGCTGGTTCGACAACCTGAAGATCTACAAGTATGCTTCACAGGCTACTGAAGTTGTTCCTTCCGGCATCCGTGCCGTTGAGAGCGTTGCTGCTCCTCAGACCGGCGTTGTTTACAACCTGCGTGGTATGCGCGTTGCCAACCCAACCGAGAAGGGCATCTACATCCGCGACGGTAAGAAGTTCGTAGTGAAGTAATCTTCACACATCAATATTCAAGGCAATCGGCGCCCCCAGGGGCTGCCGATTGTTTTTTTGCTGTTTTAATTTTTGTCAGCGCTGTTTTAATTTTTGTCAGCGCTGTTGTAATTTTCGTCAGCGCTGTTTTAATTTTCGTCAGCGCTGTTGTAATTTTCAAAAACACAGCGCTGAACATTGACCGTTGAACATTATGATTTATAAATTATTCTTCGTACCTTTGCAGCGCTTACAAAGATTTTGTATTTAATTTTTCTGAGCGAAGCGAATTAAGTCTTTAATGTATAAAGATACGGACTATAAGACTATCCTGCTTACGCCAGCGGTGGTGGCTGTGATCTATCTCTTCATACAGGTGAAAAGCAGCGAGATACACCCCTTCATCTACTTCCAATTCTAACGATAACAACCTGAAATCTATGCTACGACTGAAGACTACACTCATCCTGCTGATGGCCTCGCTGCCGATGTGGGCACAGCAGAACGACTCGACGACGACGGAGGAGTTTGACTGGACCCCCGTGATGGATGCCATCATCTGGCATGAGAGCAAGGGGCAGCCCAATGCGCGCAACGGCATCTATCTGGGCGTGCTGCAGATAGCCCCCGTGCTCGTGCGCGAATGTAACAACATCCTTGCCGCCCGCGGCTCGAAGCAGCGCTTCACCAACGAAGACCGCCGCAGCCCCGAGAAGTCGAAGGAGATGTTTCGCGTCATCATGTCGAAATACAACCGCGAGAACGACATCGACAAGGCATGCCGCATCTGGAAGGGAGGCATCCGCTACAACGTCAAGAAGACCCAGCCCTACGTCAACTGGGTGCGTGCCTACATGAGAAAACATGCCGACGACTACAAACAACCAGACAGCAGTGACAGCAGTGACAGCAAGCAGTAGGCGCTGCAACTGAACCGCTACACAAACGAAGTGACCGTGATAAGGATTTTTTTTGAAAGAAAACGAAATGACGTAATCCCGTTATAACGTTATAACGAAAAAGAAAAAGAGACAAAACAATGACCTACGACGAGAAAACAGCGCTGGAAGAGCGCATCGTGGACATACTGAAGACAGTGTACGACCCGGAAATACCAGTGAACATCTACGACTTAGGGATGATTTACAAGATAGACGTAAAGGAAGACGACAGCGTAGATATCGACATGACTTTCACTGCGCCGAACTGTCCTGCCGCCGACTTCATAATGGAAGACGTGCGCACAAAGGTGGAAAGTCTGGAAGGCGTTAGCGCCGCAACGGTAAACATAGTGTTTGAACCAGCGTGGGACCAGTCGATGATGAGCGAGGAAGCACGCGTGGAACTTGGCTTCGACTGACCGTAGCAATCGCCCCGGCGTCAGGGCTGGCTCTCTCCCTCTACATACTCCTCGAGGAAGAGGTGTTCACCATCGTAGACGGCATAGGTGAAACGGCTTATCCAGTCGCCGAGTATCATCAGGCGCGACTTACGGCTTACCATCATGTCGAGTTCGATATGCCGATGGCCAAAAAGGAAGTAGTCGATGTCGGGATGGCTCTCGATATAACTGCGCGCATAGCATACCAACGGCTCGCGCTCCTCGCCCTGGAAGACATCTTCGTGGAGTTGCTTGTGCTTGATGTAACTGTGGCGAGCCCACTTCAGACCGAAGGCAATGCCCCAGCGAGGATGGAGAGCCGACATGAGGCGCTGACAAACGCGGTTGTGGAAAATCCAGCGAAGAATTTTAAATCCTGCACTCGTATCGCCCAGGCCGTCGCCGTGGGCAAGGAAAAACTCATGGCCGTAGATTTCGGTGGTGAGCGGCTGGCGGTGGATGGTAACGCCGCACTCGCGCTCGAGATAGTCATAGGCCCAGATGTCGTGGTTGCCCGTGAAGAAATGCACCTCGACACCGGCATCGCACAACTCCGACAACTTGCCGAGAAAACGTGTGTAGCCGCGCGGTACAACGTAGCGGTATTCGTACCAGAAGTCGAACATGTCGCCAAGCAGATAGATGGCGGCTGCCTTCTCCTTTATACTATCGAGAAAACGCACCAGCCGACGCTCCTGCATACGGCCGTGGGGAATGGCAAGCGAGCCCAGGTGAGCATCGGAGAGGAAATAAACGCTTTTCATTGACCGTTGAACATTGACAGTTGTTCTATGTTGTTTTGGTTGTCGTAAAAAACGAAAGGATGGTCGTAAAAACTATAAATTATATCGTTAATAGGGGGAGATATTGTTGAGTTCCTCAAGTTGTGCATCGCTGACAGGCTGGCGAAGAGCATCGATGAGTTCGCTGAGCATAATATCGTAAGTGGGCTGGAAGGCATCGGAATTCATGTATTCGAGGATGCTGTGGTAGAGTTCGTTGCGGCGATGCGACATAAACATCATCAGTTTGCCCTTGCCCACGCGGAACTCAAAGAGCAATCCGAGGCGGTGGTTACGCTCTACGTTGTCTATCACCTGCACTATAGGACGATAGGACACTATGAGATTGTCGAGAATGATGGGCCGCGAGTCGCGAATGACATCGTACCACTGCCAGTTGGTGTGCATCTCGGTGGGGAACTGGCGGAACACAGGATGGCGCGGGTCGCAAAGAATGCCCATAGTGCCGGGCGAAGGTGTCTTGCCGTTGTTCTTGCAGATGGTGCGGAACATGCGATAGTTCCAGTAGTCGGTCTGGAAGAGCCAAGGCACGGTATTGCCGCGGAATTCCGTTGTGTCGGGCATCCAAAGCACTGAGGCTCCCTCGGTGAGTTGCTGCGCAACATCGTCGGACATGCGGTCGACGACAATGACGCTGCCCTCCTCGCCTTCAGCCTTGTGGGGCGGATAGACCCACAAAGGATAGGTGTTAAGATGCTCCGTGCCGTCGACAACAAGTGCAAGTTGCAACTGCTGTGCACGCTCCACCTGCGGCGCATGGAACGTGATCTCGCCGACGACGAGCAGGCCCTCGCCGTCGGGTATGCTGAGAAATCCCTCCTCGTTGCCAACCACCCAGCGCAGTTGACGGCCGCTGAGCGAGCCGCCACTATAGTTGGCTATCTTGAGTGTGATGGTCTGCTCGTCGCCTGCGGTATAAACGTAGCGTGGCATGAGCGCAAGGGGAACAACGTCGCTGCACCACTGACGCCATTCGCGCTCGCTGACAAGGCCCTTCGACTGCATGAAAGCATCGAGCACGCCGACGTAGGCTGAGCCCTGACCCGGGTAATCCTGCAAATCGAGCAACTGGAAGCCATCCATCGACTCCGTACGCAAGTCGAGTTCGATGTCAGCCTTGTAGAGTTGGACTGCCCACAGCCCGCTCGCACGGTGGAAGTCGGCGGCCTGGTCGGCCATGCCTGCCTCTGCCAGACGGGAACGGAATTCCTGCATGTTATAGGGGTAGAGCACTCCCGTATACTTCAGCATCTCATGGTAATCGGGGTAAATCTGGAACTGGCCCGTCTCGTGGCTGATGACGGGAACGCTGCTGCGACGGCAACCGGCGTCGAGGGTCATCTCAGTATTGGGGCGCTCGCTGTTGAGCATGCCGCCAGTCTTGGCATCGGCAAAGGAGAAAGAGCCGCGCGTGTGCGTATCGTAGGAGCCCCACGCCTCGCCGCCGACACGGCATGTGGTGAAATAGTCCATGCCTTGTTTGACTCCCTCGTAGCCAAGATAATAATTAGAGCCCAGTGTATATAATATAAAAGGTGCTGTAATCCTGAAGTCGGCAACGAAGCGGCTCATCTCAGCAACCGAGCCCCAGAGTTCGTTGCCAAGCGCAAACATAGCAAACGACGGATGGTGGGCATACTCGCGCAGGATATTCTCGCCCTCCTTGTGGAGAAAAGCCATGAGAACGGAGTCGCCGGCATTGAAGTCGCCCCAGAAGGGAAGTTCGGGCTGCAGGTAAATGCCCAGCGCGTCGGCAGCAGCGAAAGCAGCCTCTGGAGGACACCAGGAATGGAAGCGGACATGATTGATGCCGTAGTCGCTGCACGTGGCAAAGTACTGGCGCCAGGACTCGACGTCCATAGGGCAGTGGCCTGTGAGCGGCCAGACGCAGGCATCGTGCTTGCCGCGAAGGAAAAGCCTGTGGCCACGGGCATCGTAGAAATGGCGGTCGCGAACGGTGATGGACGGCTGGCGCATAACCACCTGCCGCTCAGCAGCGCGCTTGCGCGGCTGGAGGGAGAGCGTCATCTGTCCGATAATGCCGTTCCAGTTGGTCTGCGTGTCTTCCGTATAGGCATGGCTCGACGCATAGAGTTGCTCAGGAACGCCGCTGCCATTGTCAATAAGCAGCATGACGGTATGGCGGCCTGCCTTAAGACCGCGACGCAACTGGTAGCGATGCGGGGTGGAGATATTGTTGCATGAATCGATGAGAACGCCGTCGATAAAGAGTTTGCTGGGCTTGGTGCGCTCAAGCGTGAGGACAAGGGGACGGCGCTGCCACGCCCTGGGAATATCTATTTCGCGCGTGTACCACGCCTTGCCGCGATAGGAAAACAGGCGCGCGAGATGGGTGGTCTCATTCTTCTGGCGCAAAGGCATACCCTTGCGATTAGTGTCAGTGGTGCCGGGCAGCAAAACACGGCTGGTGGATTTCTGGCCGTCAAGACGCAGAAGCCATTCACCACTGAGGTCGATTGTCTGCTGTGCGAAGAGAAATGCACTGTGCAATGCCAATGTAAGGAGGAGTACGGTCTTTTTCATGTTTTCGATTTATTTCTGTGCAAAGATAGAACAAATTAGCAAAAAGTAAGAACAAAAGCGATAATAAATTCAATATTTTTTTGCTGTGTTTCGCCGATAATTACTAACTTTGCGGCATAAACGCTGCCAAAAGCGCGGCGACTAACCATATCGAACAACACATAATGAAGAAATCTGGATTTTTCCTGCTGGCAGTTCTGACGACGCTGCTGGCAGTTGCTCCATGTGACGGCGTGGCAGCGAAAAAACAAAAGCAGTCACAGAAACAACAGTTATGGCCCGATGGCACACCAATGGACCAATGGTTTGAAGACACGACAAAGGTTGACGTCGCCTCACTGGGCAAACAATATGTGCTGACAGACTACGGAGTGGTGGCAGGAAGCCCGAAAATCCAGACAGAAAAGATACAGGCGGTTATCGACCGATGCGCCAGGGAAGGCGGCGGTGTGGTGGTGGTGCCAAACGGCACATTCCTCACCGGCGCTCTTTTTTTTAAACAGGGTACGCACCTGCACCTGCAGGAGAGCGCCACGCTGAAAGGCAGCGACCGCATTATCGACTTCCCCATAAAGACCACACGCATAGAGGGCGAGACTTGTAAATACTTTGTGGCGCTTATCAATGCCGACGGCGTGGACGGCTTCACCATCAGCGGCCGCGGCACCATCGACGGCAACGGCCTGCAATACTGGCAGGAATTCTGGATCAGACGGCAATGGAACCGCCAGTGTACCAACAAAGATGCGCAGCGCCCACGACTGACCTATATTTCAAACTCGAAGAACGTTACAATCCAGGACGTTCACCTTATCAACTCTCCCTTCTGGACAAACCACGTCTACAAGTCGAGCCACGTGAGATACCTCGGCTGCTATATCTATGCGCCAACTGAGAACATTTTTCCGCCAGAACCCAAGCGAGGCGGCCCTTCGACCGACGCCATCGACATCGATGCCTGCACTGACGTAATGGTAAACAGTTGTTTCATGCACGTAAACGATGATGCCGTAGTGCTGAAAGGCGGAAAAGGAACATGGGCAGACAAAGACTCAACAAACGGAGACTGCGAGCGAATACTGATACAGAACTGCCGATACGGCAGAGTGCACGGATGCCTGACACTGGGTTCAGAGTCGCTGCACGACCGCAACATAATACTGCGCAACTGCCATGCCAACAACGCCAACAGAGTGTTGTGGCTGAAGATGCGCCCCGACACACCGCAGCACTACGAATATATTCACGTGGAAAACATCACCGGCGAATGTTCGTCGTTCCTTTACATCTATCCGTGGACACAATTCTTCAAGCCAGGCGACAGGGAAATGCCGCTGTCACGCTGCAACAACGTGTCGTTCAGCAATATCAATGTAAGCACTAAGACACCATGGAACGTAAAACTGTCGGACAAATACGTACTGACCGACTTCACGTCGGACGGTAAAGAGATAACATTCAAAGAATAACCAAAATCAAATACTATGAAAAAATACTTTTTTGCCGTTGACCTTGGTGCAACAAGCGGACGCACCATCCTCGGCACACTGGCAGACGGAAAACTACATCAGGAAGAACTGACACGATTTCCAAATAACCTGATAGAGACCGGCGGCCACTTCTACTGGGATATCTACGCACTATACTTCGAGATGATACGCGGACTGCAAGTTGTAGGCAAACGCGGCATAGAAATAACAAGCATAGGAATAGACACCTGGGGCTGCGACTTCGTTTTCGTAGCCGACGACAACGCCATCCTGCGCAACCCTATGGCCTACCGCGACCCTCACACCTTTGGCAGAATGGAAGAATACCTGGAAAATGTGACAGACCGCAAGACGGTCTACAACATTACAGGAATACAGTTTATGAACTTTAACTCGCTCTTCCAACTGTATGCCATGCGCAAAGACGGCAACACCGCACTGAAAAACGCAAAGCACGTGATGTTCATACCCGATGCGCTGAGTTGGATGCTCACTGGCGAAGTGGTTTGCGAATATACCGTTGCGTCAACGTCGCAGATGCTCGACCCGAAAACTGGCGACCTGTCGGAAAAACTGCTTGAGAGCGTTGGACTGACGAGACAACACTTCGGAAGAATGGTACAGCCGGGCGAGAAAATCGGCACACTGACAGAGGAAGTGCAGAAAATGACAGGACTACGCGCAGTGCCCGTAATAGCAGTGCCTGGCCACGACACAGCATCGGCTGTGGCTGCCGTGCCGGCAAAGGACGAGAAGTTTGCCTATCTGTCGAGCGGTACGTGGAGCCTCATGGGCATCGAGACACGCCACGCTATAATCAACGAACGCAGTTACGAACTGAACTTCACAAACGAAGGCGGCATAGAAGGCACCACGCGCTTCCTGAAAAACATCTGCGGCATGTGGCTGTATGAGCGATGCCGCAAGGAATGGCCCGAAGAGGTACGCCAATTAAGCCATCCGGAACTGCAGGGACAGGCAATGACGGTAGAGCCTTTCCGCTCGATTATCAATCCAGACGACAAGGTGTTTGCCAACCCTGCAAGCATGATAGAGGCAATACGCGACTTCTGCCGCAGAACAGGACAGGCCGTGCCCGAAACACCTGCTGAGATATGCCGCTGCATTTTCGACTCTTTAGCACTGCGCTATCGCCAGGTGTTCGGATGGCTTAAGGAAATGGCAGACTTTGAACTCAATGTGCTGCACGTCATCGGAGGAGGCTCGCTGAACAAATATCTCACGCAGTTTACAGCCAACGCTCTCGGCATAAAAGTGCTGGCAGGACCGCAGGAGGGCACCGCTCTCGGCAATATCATGGTTCAGGCCAAAGCCTCCGGCGATGTGAAGGACCTCTGGGACATGCGCCGCGTCATTGCCAACAGCCTTGAGCTGAAGCGCTTCACGCCTACTGACAAGATGGAGTGGGATGCCGCATACAAGAAGTTTGAAGAAATCGTGGCAAAGAAATAAAAACATATTTCATACATATCATTAAATCAATCTTACAAACAAAAAAACTAACAAACAAATGAAGACAGAATTAATTTCAAAGGCTTATGAGGTAGCGAAGGCTCGCTACGCAGAAATTGGTGTTGATACCGAGCAGGTGCTGAAGCAGCTTCAGGACTTCCATCTCTCCCTGCATTGCTGGCAGGCAGACGACGTACATGGTTTCGAGGTACAGGCAGGTGCCATGTCTGGCGGCATACAGTCAACGGGTGACTTCCCCGGCGCTGCACGCAACATCGACGAACTCCGTCAGGACATCCTCAAGGCAAAGTCGCTCATCCCTGGCAACCATCGTCTTAATCTCCACGAGATTTATGGCGACTTCAAGGGCAAGGTTGTTGACCGCGACGAGGTGACGGTAGAGTATTTCCAGTCTTGGATTGACTGGGCGAAGGAGAACGATACTATGCTCGACTTCAACTCATCTTCATTCTCTCATCCAAAGTCAGGCAGCCTCACGCTGTCCAACCCAGATGAGGGCATCCGTCAGTTCTGGATTGAGCACACCAAGCGCTGCCGCGACATAGCCAACGCTATGGGTGAGGCACAGGGCGACCCATGTATCATGAACCTCTGGGTTCACGACGGCTGCAAGGACGTATCAGTCAACCATGCACTCTATCGTAACACGCTGAAGAAGTCTCTCGACGAGATATTCGAGAAGAAGCAGCCCATGATGAAGGACTGTATCGAAGGTAAGGTGTTCGGCATTGGTCTGGAGTCATTCACCGTGGGTTCTCACGACTTCTATACTGCATACGCCGCTGCCAACGACAAGATCCTCACCATCGACACCGGTCACTATCACCCAACAGAGATGCCTGGCGACAAGGTTTCAGCCGTGCTGCCATTCCTCAAGGAGCTCATGCTTCACGTATCACGCCCTGTACGCTGGGACTCCGACCACGTAACAATCATGGACGACCCGACACAGGACCTCTTCTTCGAGATAGTACGTGCCGGCGCACTCGACCGCGTACACTACGGACTGGACTTCTTTGACGGCTCTATCAACCGTATCGGAGCCTACGTCATCGGTTCACGCTCTGCACAGAAGTGCATGCTGCGCGCCCTGCTCGAGCCACGTGAGGCCATCTCCAAGTTGGAGCTTGCAGGCGAAGGCTACAAGGTTCTCGCCATCATCGAGGAGCAGAAAGCTATGCCTTGGCAGGCTGTATATGACGAGTTCTGCGTACGCAACAACGTGCCTGTAGGACAGGAGTTCATCGCAGACATCGACAAGTATGTTGCCGACGTTACCTCTAAGCGTTAATAACATTATTAGGTAAGAAATAAAGGATGAAGGGGTTTATGCTCCTTCATCCGTTTTTACATTAAAACAGTATAATGGAAATCTTAATCGGACTACTCATTATAGCAATCGGTGCCTTCTGTCAGAGCTCATGCTATGTACCCATCAACAAGATCAAGGACTGGTCATGGGAGTCATATTGGATAGTACAGGGTGTCTTCGCGTGGCTTGTGCTGCCGTTCCTGGGAGCACTCCTGGCCGTTCCTGCCGGTGAGTCGCTCTTTGGTCTCTTTGCGCAGTCACCATCTTTCAATCTGTGGATGACCATATTCTTCGGAGTATTGTGGGGCGTAGGAGGCCTCACCTTCGGCCTGTCCATGCGTTACCTCGGCGTAGCCCTCGGACAGTCAATCGCCCTTGGCACCTGTGCCGGACTGGGAACTATCATGGGTCCAGTGCTGCTCAAC
>CALFIY010000037.1 GCA_937877595.1 uncultured Prevotella sp. | reverse complement strand
TAAATACCCTCTTCGTCGAACGAGAAGTCGGGAGCGAGGTTGCCACCCGTCGCTTCTGTACTGCCGCCGTAGCCTGGCGAACCAGCCATCAGGCTCTGACGGGCAACGATAGAGAATACTTTTGTCTCTGGATTCTTATATATCTTTTTTCCGTATACGGAAACTGGTTAATTTGTGATTAGTATTTAATTGTTCTTTATATCCTCTCCGCGATGGCATACAAAAAAGAAGCGTAAGACTGCGTATCTTACATCTTTTCATAGAGGCTCTGGTAAACCTGGAACAAAGACAATATAAATACAGCAACCCCACGCCTATCACGTAGAGGCTCACTGTGTCCATCTTGTGTTCCTTTGTTGAAATTTACCAGATTTCTATGAACAAGACGAAGCACAACTTGCTTCAGTTGTAACCCACGATGTTTGTGCTGCACGCATCGCATAAAGCACGCACTGCGCCTGCAAAATTACCTTTTTCCTGCCAACCGACAAAAAAAAGGCAAAAAAAAGAGACTAAAATTTGTGGAAATTCTAAATTTCTACGCAGGACTGTTTTGTGCGCGAAGCAGCGAGTCGATGGAGGGCTGCTCGCCTACAATCCAAAGGATGTCGCCAGCCTGGAATTTACGCTTGGGAGGAACAGCAGAGAGCGTGGCCTTGCCCTCTTCAAGCCCGACAACCATGCAACCATACTGCGAGCGGATGCCACTCGCCTCAAGAGTCTGGCCGACGAGAGGACTGCCAGCGGCAACGATAATCTGACGAAGGTGCATCTCGCGATCTTCAAAGTCGGTCTCTTCGCCAACAACCTCCGTGCGTATCGCCTCACCAAGTTTGCGCAACTGCTCATCGCTGCCTATCACCTGCAGTCTGTCGCCGGGGAAAATAATGTAGTCGCCATCGGGAATGTTAAGCCTGTGGCCTGCGCGCAGAATGCTGCTCACGTGGACGCCATAGCGGGAACCGAGGGCGAGATAGCGCAGCGTGCGCCCCATCCACTGTGAGTTCATAGGAATGTCAAAGTCGGCCATGTGGACATCGCGGTCAAGCAGATGGCCTTCGTAGAGCGGACGACGGCGCCCGTGAACCTGCGCCTCAATATCGCGCGACTGCAGATTGCGAACGAAAAGGCGCTCCATACGTATCGAACTATGCTTCAGGCGGCGCGAATACATCATTATGATGATGGCTGCCACAGCAATGCTGACTATTATAGCACTGGAGAAGCGACTCAGATAATTAATAATATAAAATATGTACGCGCACGCGAGGGCTATCCTTGCCAGAATGGTGAAGATAAGCGGCAGACGATTTGCCCAACTGGCTGCCCAGAGAGCGCGGAACTCCTCGGAGTGGTTTTTCTTCATCACCATGGCACGCAGGAAAGGCGCTATGAGCATCACCGTGAGCGTGCCGCAGATGGCATTGGCATACCAGTGGAGTTCCCACGTGGGAAAGAAAGAGCGCACGAAAGGCAGGAAAAACGTAAACATGACGGCTATCGTTGCCGTGGAGAGTATTGAGTAGACAAGCGTTATGCGCAACAACTGGAGCAGCAGTGAGCGCCACTTGTTGTCTGACGACTGTGAAGAGGCTGGCGAGAGCGTGATATTGTTGAGCGCCACTATCCATGCGCGTGGCAGACGGCGCTCCATCTGTGCGTAGCAGGGCTCGGCAAAACGTATCATATAAGGCGTAAGGAATGTCGTGACGACCGACACGGCAACTACAACAGGATACAGGAAATGGCCTATCACTCCCAGCGAAAGACCGAGCGATGCTATAATAAAGGCGAACTCACCAATCTGAGCCATAGAGAAGCCGCACTTCATTGCCGTCTTCAGTGTCTGACCGCTGAGCAGATAGCCAAAGGAGCCAAATATCGCCTGACCTGCAAGGATGGTGAGCGTAATAGCAAGGATGGGCAGCCAGTATTCTGCCAGCACCTTTGGCTCTACAAGCATGCCGACGGAAACGAAGAAGACGGCGCCAAAGAGATTTTTCACCGGTTCCACCAGTCGTATTATCTTGTCGGCCTCTACCGTCTCGGCAAGGATGCTTCCCATGACGAAGGCACCAAAGGCCGATGAGAAGCCCACGCTCGTAGAGAGCACCGCCATGAGGCAGCACAGGCCGAGCGCAACGATTAGCAGCGTCTCCTCGTTCATCAGTCGGCGCGTGGAACGCAGGAAAGCAGGTATCAGGAAAATGCCCACCACAAACCACAGCACCAGGAAGAAACCTATGCTGAGCACCGAGCGCAGCATCTGCGAAGAGTCGGCTCCCGAACCGCTGGCTATCGCCGAGAGCATAACCATCAGCACTATGGCGAGCACGTCTTCAAGAATCAGTACACTCATCACCAGCGACGCAAAACGCTGCTGGCGCAATCCCATATCGTCGAAGGCTTTGTAGATAATGGTAGTCGACGACATGGCAAGCATTCCGCCAAGGAAGAGACAGTTCATCTGCGACCAGCCGAACATCTTGCCTACGGTAATGCCCGACACCATCATAGAGAAAATGATAGTGCACGCCGCTATCACTGGCGCAGCACCCATCTTCAGTATTTTCTTAAATGAGAAATCCAGTCCGAGCGAGAAGAGCAGGAAGATGACGCCGATGTCAGCCCACATCTGCACATTCTCGCGGTCCATGACCGACATGGTGTAAGGCATCTGCGGCGACACAAGAAATCCTGCCACGATGTAGCCCAGCACAAGCGGCTGCTTTAGGCGCTTGAAGATGAGCGTCACAAAGGCGGCTACTACGAGTATCAGTGCAAGGTCTTTTACAAGGGCTGGAAGTTCGGACATGTGTTTATTTTACAATTTGACTATTTACTATTCGACTGTCGACTGTCAACTGTCAATACCACTGAATGGCATTGGAGTAACTGGAACGCTTGTCATATTTCAGGGCATCGGTCAGCGTGGCGGCATTGCAGCGGAAGGAGAAGTTGTAACTGGTGTATGGCGTGAGCACCACGGAGCACGACATGTTGAAGCAGTGCAGGTCGCG
>CALFIY010000036.1 GCA_937877595.1 uncultured Prevotella sp. | reverse complement strand
ATTCCAGTTCGGTACCAGGGTGTACGAAGAACTGCATTTCCATCTGCTCAAACTCACGCATGCGGAAAATAAACTGTCGTGCCACTATCTCGTTGCGGAAAGCCTTTCCTATCTGTGCTATTCCGAAAGGTATCTTCATGCGCCCTGTTTTCTGGACGTTGAGATAGTTGACAAATATGCCCTGTGCTGTTTCCGGGCGCAGATAAATCTTCATTGATGCATCTGCCGAGGCTCCCATCTCCGTGGAGAACATAAGATTGAACTGGCGCACGTCTGTCCAGTTGCGCGTTCCGCTTATTGGGCAGACTATTTCTTCGTCGAGGATTATTTGTTTCAGTTCTTCAAGATCAGGGCCTTGCATTGCAGCAGCGTAGCGAGCGTGGAGAGCATCGCGTTTCTCCTTTATTTCCAGCACGCGTGGCGATGTGGCGAGATACTGCTCCTCATTGAAAGCCTCCTTGAAGCGCTTGCGCGCCTTTTCCACCTCTTTCTGTATCTTCTCGTCGTATTTTGCTATCTGGTCTTCGATGAGAACGTCGGCGCGATAGCGCTTTTTAGAGTCGCGATTGTCGATAAGAGGATCGTTAAAAGCGTCAACGTGCCCCGAAGCCTTCCATATTGTGGGGTGCATAAAGATTGCTGAGTCTATGCCGACGATGTTGTCGTGAAGCATAGTCATTGCTTTCCACCAGTATTGCTTGATATTGTTTTTCAGTTCGACGCCCATCTGTCCGTAGTCGTAGACGGCGCCAAGTCCGTCGTATATTTCGCTTGATGGGAACACGAAGCCATACTCCTTGGAGTGGCTAACTATTTTCTTGAAAACGTCTTCTTGTGCCATAGTGCTGTTGTGCATTTATTTATTTGTGTTTTTTATTGCTTGATATGTACGTCTTGTTGTGGGAACGGTATTTCAATGTTGTGCAAATTGAGCGTGTCGTAGATAGTGCGCAGTACGTCGCTGATAACATACGATTTCTTTACTGCGTCGGCCCATACGAACATCTTGAAATTGATGCCTGAGTCGGCCAGTTCGCCAACCACCGATTTTACTGTCTTTCCCGGGTCCATCCACTTGTGGTGCAGCCCGTTGACAGCAGCGTCGACAAGGCGGATTACTTCTTGCAGGTCGGAGCCGTAGGCTACTCCGTAAGGAACAACTTGCAGCACGTATCCGTGGTTGCGTGTAAGGTTTTTGTAGTTCTTTGAGAAAAGTTGCGAATTCTGGAATGTTATCACCTCGCCGTAGAGCGATTCTATCACGGTGCTGGTGTAACTGATGGAGACCACCTTTCCCATAGTGCCGTCTACCTGTATCCAGTCGCCCACCTTGATGCGCCCCGTCATAAGCGATATTCCGTAGTAGATATTCTCTATTATGTCCTTTGAGGCGAAACCGATACCTGTTGACAGTCCGCCTGTGACCACCAGCAGCCATTCCATGGAAATGCCGAGCATTGACATAGTGATGAGAAACCACGTTCCCCAGACTATTACCTGTATTACATTTTTTCCCATCACTTCCCTGCTTGCAGCAGTAGAGGCGTCCTTCAACTCGTAATGCAGGCGCATAAGTTGCAGCACTGTTTTGTTGATATAGGAAAAGAGGAACCAAAGACTTACAGCAAGCGCAATGGAAACGATACTCAGTTTTAAATTGGAGAGATTGACGAAATTCGTATTGAAAATCTTCCAGCAGAGGTCGCTGAGATTGAATACGTCGGCAGCCCAGTAGATGCTGACCATCACGGAGAGCACTCCCGTCACCGGCAGCAGTACGGCGTAAACCAGATTGTAGGCCCATGTCGTCGTGATTGGTTTTTCGGCCAGTTGATGCCTGTCACCGTAGAGTTTCAGATACTGTATGGCGCATGTTATGGTGAGTATGCACGTCAGTTGCATGGTCCACCAAATCAGTATCTGCACTGCGAGCAGAGTGTATCCGGCCCATGAGCATACCACCGACACGATGAACATCAGCAGCGAGATATATGTATAGAATATGTCGGAGCGCGGAATATTCTGGTTGTGCCGTCCTATTACGCTCCACTGCCATACGGCGCATGCCAGCAGTACCGGCGGGAACAGCATGTTTACCAGTTCGTTGGGGATGAGTATTATGCGGAATGCAATGACCAGAAATCCAACCACAAGCAGCGGCGTATATATACGGAAGGCGCTCGTGATCTGGTCGCCAGTCACGCGAAGCAGCAGCGAAATCAGGATAACGCCCATCAGCCATGCATACTCCACGAGCAGATTGGATGCCATGAGGAAGAAATTCTGCGTGGTGACGAGCATCGTCACTCCCAGGATAACGGCAAAGGTTACTGTCGTCGTGGCCAGCGTTATACTTGTGCGTTTTTTCATAAATTCCTCGGTGCGCATGCGCTTCGGAACGATGTAGCGAATGGCGAGGAAATTGAGCATTGACGCCAGGATGGCATAGAGAATGGTGGAGAAAAGAAGACCGAATATCCACTTGCTGTCCCATTGCGAATTGGCATTGGGCTGGTACTTCTTTTTGACGGTGTGGGTCATTGTGTCCCACTCGCGTGGCCAGTTGCGCAGAATAGTGAAGTAACTCTCTCCGCCATTACGGAAGATGCTGGTCTGAATATCGTTATATCGCTTCTGTGCGTAGTCGTTCAGATATGACAGGCGCTTTTCCGTCAGGTCGTAATAGTGGATATAGTCTTCCATTGTCGACCTGTTTTCGTCCAGCGAGTTGCGTATGTTCGTGGCGAGCGTCATACAGACATTGCGGTCGGTCTGCGAACGGCTGTCGAGAGTCGCTACGGGCATTGCCCTGAGTGCGCCGATGAGCGAGTCGTAGCGCGCAATGTCGGCCTCAGCCTTGGCAAGGAATGTCTTGAAGGGCATCTGCTGTGTGCGGAAGGCGTGGAACTGCTCTGTCGCCTCATGGCAGGCATAAGTAAGGTCGAATACGTATTCCTGCTTCTGCGAATAGAGCATCAGCGAGTTCTGATTGGAGCGCTGCATGGTTGCTATGAGTTGCGAGCGCACCTGTTCGCTCTGCTCCTTGTTGCGTTCCATCAGAGTAGCCAACTCGCGGTGATAGTTGGTGAGTTCGGTGCGTAGTATATGAAGCGTCTGCGGAAGGTCTTTCTCCTTTAGCACGGCATGGCAGCCCTGTGTGATGAGCAGTACGGCCAGTATGGCGACAATGCGTTTCATTTTTCAGTCTCTGTCTGTTTTCCTGTTTTCCTCAAAAACGCTGCAAAGTTACTATTTTCCGCTTATTTTGCCGCTGGGCGTATGTTTTTTTTTGTTATAAGCAGCCAAAAAGTTTGTGTTATGCCTTTTTATTGGCGTTTTTGTTACATTTTTCTTTGTAATATTCGGGAAAATATGCTACTTTTGCGGTTGAAACTTATAATGAATTATCGTTTTTGTCTTGTTAATAATCCATTATACATTCCATAACATGAAAAAGAGACTCCTTGTGCTGATGTTGGCTATTGCTGCCGTCGTTGTGCCTGCCGTGGCAGGCGGTCTGATGACCAACACCAACTATCACGTGGCCTTCGACCGTATGATGGCGCGTGGCGCCACGTTTGACATCGATGCTGCTTACTCCAATCCGGCCGGACTGGCGTGGGGGCACAACGGTCTGCAACTCTCGCTCGACTTCCAGAAGCCATGGCAAAATCGTGATGTGAAGACGGAGATCCCCAACTACCTTGCCTATCCTGGCGTCTACGGCGGCTATACTATCGACAAGAAATATCACGGAAAGGCCTCGGCTCCCATCGTTCCTGCTCTCTTTGCTTCCTACAAGAAAGACCGTTGGGCTGTTTCTGCCATGATTGGCATTGTGGGTAGCGGCGGCTTTGTGGAATACGAAGACGGCATCCCCATGTTTAACACGCTCGTCATGGGTTCCATTTTCAAGCAGACACTGGCGCAGCACCTCGATAATCCGGCGGTACCTGTCGTCACGCCAGAGATGTACACCATCAATTCAAACGTAAAGGGCAAGCAGTATATATACGGCGGTCAGGTGAATTTCACGTATAAGTTTACCGATTTTCTTGCAGCAGCCATTGGCATGCGCGCAAACTATTATGACGGATACAGCCGCGCCAATGTCACAGCCACAATGCTGCCGCAGTTGGGCGGAAAGACGCTGGCCGACCTGCATCTTGATTGCACGCAAAAGGGATGGGGCTTTGCACCAATCGTCAGCGTCGATTTTCATAAGGGTCCGCTGACTATTGCCGCACGCTATGAGTTCCGTACGAAAATCAGCGTGACCAATGAGACAAGCCAGTTGCCTCAGGGGCTTGGCAGTTTGGGCAAGGCGTATGAGGACGGTGAGCATGTGCGATACGATATGCCTGCGCTGCTTAGCGTTGCCGCACGCTACGATTTCAGCAACAAACTGCGCGCCACCCTGGAATACCATTTCTTCGACGACAAAAATGCCAAGATGGGTATCGAGGGGCAGTATCGCCAGAAGGAACTGGACCATGGCACTCACGAGGTGCTGGCTGGTGTGGAGTACGACATCAACGACCGATTTACTGTAAGTCTTGGCGGTCAGCGTACCGACTACGGACTTTCCGACGCGTACCAGCAGAATACCTCGTTTGCCTGCGACAGTTACAGCATTGGCCTCGGAGGAGCGTGGAACGTCAGCGAGAAGATACGCCTAAACGCCGGCTACTTTATAACCATCTACAGCGACTATACACGTGAGTATACCCAGGCAGATGGCGGCTATCTCGGCACCAAGTACGCTGGCAAGGATATCTACTCGCGTACGAACAATGTCATAGGCTTTGGCATAGACTATAAATTCTGATTTCACTTCATTGCAACGTTAACCAAGAAAACGGAAATGACGCTTACGGCAGACAGCGGGAGCACCAAGTGTGACTGGCTACTGGAGGAGAACGGCAGGGAAGTGGCGCGATGTCAGACAGAAGGCATGAGCCCCGTCCATCAGTCGGCCGACGAACTGCGCAGAGTGGTAGAAGAACAACTAAAGCCCCTTTTGGGCGACAAGGCAGGCGCTATAGCCGAACTGCACTTCTATGGCAGCGGATGCACGGCTGCGCTGTCGCCCGTGGTGGATGACGTGCTGCGCGCGTCGTTCGCCGGCTGTGGCCTCATCGAGGTGGCGAGCGACATGCTGGGTGCTGCCAGGATTCTGTGTGGCGACAAGGAGGGCATAGCATGCATACTGGGCACCGGCGCCAACTCTTGTCTCTACGACGGAAAGCACATCGTCAGCCAGACGCCTGCACTGGGATATGTGCTGGGCGACGAGGGGAGTGGGGCAGTGCTTGGAAAACTGCTTGTCGGAGCGCTGTACAAGGACGGAAGGTTTGTCGGTGTCAGGAAACAGTTTGAGGAGGAAACGCAACTGACGCTTGGCGACGTGATAGAGCGCGTATACCGCCAGCCGCTTGCCAACCGATGGCTCGCATCGCTGTCGCACTTCGTGGCGCGACACATCGACAATCCGCTACTTGACGCATTGGTCGTGGAGAACTTCCGTCGCTTTTTCGCGCGCAACATTCTGCCTTATCAGCGGCTTGATTTGCCGGTGGGATTTGTGGGCAGCATGGCTTTCCACTACCGCAGACAACTTGCCGAAGCGGCATCTGCCGAGGGTTTTAGCGTTGGGCGCGTAATGAAAGGCATGCTTTCGGAAACGCCTGATAACCACGCCGTTACGTGACGGCACTTTTTCACGGAAATTTTAGCTGTTTTAATTTTCGTCAGCGCTGTTTTAATTTTTGCCAGCGCTGTTTTTATTTTCGTAAACACTGCTGTAATTTTTGCCACTGCTGTTTTAGCAAGAATGGCAGCACGTCAGCTGCCGTAAGGCACACAAAAAAAAGAGACAGGGGCGCGGCCTCTGTCTCTCATATTTGTTTTTGCTGACTCGCTGCTTAATAGAACTTGAAGTAGCGACGTGCGTTGTTGTACGAAATGTCTTCGACCATCTTGCCCAGCAGTTCGCGGTCGTCGGGTAGCAGTCCCTTCTCTACGTCGTTGCCCAGCAGGTTGCAGAGAATACGGCGGAAATATTCGTGGCGTGGGTAGGAGAGGAACGAGCGGCTGTCGGTCAACATTCCTACGAAGCGGCTAAGCAGTCCCAGAACGGAGAGAGCGTTCATCTGGCGCTCCATGCCGTCCTTCTGGTCGTTGAACCACCAGCCCGAACCAAACTGTATCTTTCCTGGCTCACCGCCCTGGAAGTTGCCAAGCATTGTTGCTATCACTTCGTTGGCGCATGGGTTGAGGGTATAGAGTATTGTGCGTGTCAGTTTGCCCTCCATGTTGAGTTTGTTGAGGAATTTCGACATTGCCTTGGCTGTATTGAATTCGCCAATAGAGTCGAAACCGGTGTCAGGGCCGAGTTGGTTGTACATGGCAGTGTTGTTGTCGCGGATAGCACCGTAGTGGAACTGCTGAGTCCATCCTGCGTCGGCATCCATCTCAGCCATTACGGTGAGGAAACAATGCTTGTACTGGCGCACCTCGAGTGTTGAGAGTTGCTGGCCACGCATTGCCTTTTCGAAAATGGTCTCTATCTGTGAGTCGGTGTACTCCTCGTCGTAGAATTCCTCTATTCCGTGGTCGGAGAGTTTCGAGCCCTGAGCCTCGAAGAACTCGTGGCGCTTCTTCAGAGCGTCTACCATATCGGCAAAGCGCGTGATGGTGACACCGCTGACTTGTTCCAACTGGTGAACATAGGCGCCGAATTCCGGTTTCTCAATGTTCATGGCCTTGTCAGGACGCCAGGCCGGAATCATAATAGGATCGTCCTGAGCCTTGTGCTTTGCGTATTCTATGTGGTTGTGCAAATCGTCGACGGGATCGTCTGTTGTGCAGACGCACTCAACGTGGTAGTGCTTCATCAGGCCGCGTGCCGAAAATTCGGGCTGCTTCAGTTTTTCGTTGCACTCGTCGAAAATCTCGCGTGCGGTCTTTGGTGAGAGCAGTTTCTCTATTCCGAAAGCAGTCTTCAACTCCAGATGTGTCCAGTGGTAGAGTGGATTGCGCAGAGTGTAAGGTACTGTTTCTGCCCACTTCTCAAATTTTTCCCAGTCGGTGGTGTCCTTACCGGTGCAGTAGCGCTCGTCAACGCCATTGGTGCGCATGGCACGCCATTTGTAGTGGTCGCCACCGAGCCACAGTTCGGTAATCGACTTGAAACGATGGTCGTTGGCCACCATCTCAGGGATGAGATGACAGTGATAGTCGATGATAGGCATCTTGGCTGCATGGTTGTGGTACAGGTCTTGTGCTACTTCATTGTCGAGCACAAAATTTTTGTCGTTGAATGCTTTCATAGTTTGTCTTGGGTTAGTGTTTCTTTTGATTTGCTCAGCAAAGGTACGATTATGCAGGCAAAATGCCAAGAAAAATTCTTTTTTTTTAATACCGAAGATTTCTTTTTTTTCCTGTTCCTGTCTTCGTGTCGCCATGGTGTCGTAAAATAAATTAAAAATGAGGCGGAAATATCGTTATTACGCCGCTTGTTAGTAATTTCGCCAGCATGAACAAGGCGAATACCTGCCATTTGCTGCTGATGCGGCATGGAGAGACGGAAGACAATGTGCGGCAGATAATGCAAGGACAGACCGAGGGCCTGCTGACGGAGCGTGGCAGGGAGCAGGCACTGCAGGTGGCAAACCGTTTGGCTTCAGAGCCAGTCGACGTGGTCGTTTGCAGTGATTTGCGGCGCGCGCGACAAACGGCAGAAATCATTGCAATGCCGCGGCAACTGCCTGTCTTCACGACACCACTGCTGCGCGAACGCGACTGGGGCAGTTTTACGCAGTGTTTCATTCCTGCGCTGAAAGGCGTGACGTGGCCCGACGACATAGAGACAGAGGAGGCGCTCTTCGTGCGCGCGCGTTCTTTTATAATATATATCACGGCCACATTCCCGGGAAAGAGGATTGTGGCCGTGGGACATGGTATCATCAACAAAGCGATACTTGCTGTCGTGGCAAACTGCGAGATGAGTCAGGTGCAGCGCATGATGAATGCTGAAGTGAGGCGCCTAACGCTTACCGCCGAAACTCTTGCCGCCGCTGCTTCTTCCGCTGCTGCCGTGCGAACTCCCGGAACTGCTGCGAGTGCTACCGATGCTGCGCGTGCTGCTACCGCCGCTGCTGCGCGTGCCTCCAATGCTGCTGTGAGTGCTACCGACGCTGCTGCGCGTGCTGCCGACGCTGCTGCGCGTGCTGCTATGGGTGCTGCTGCCGATGCTGCTGCGCGAACCGCCGAGAGTGCTGCTGTGATGCCCTCCGCCGAGTGAGCCATGCTGCACGTTGGCATTTGGCGTTGATTGATGGTTGCCGGCAGTGGCGTGCCCGGGATTTACGGTGGAGCGCGTAGAACTGTTGCGGTTGTAGTGATGCTGGTTACGGAAGTCGTTGCCCTTCCAGCCATCGCGCATTCCTACGTGGTGGTCGCGGCCGTAGTCGCGATGTGGGCGGACATCGTGGCGGTGGGCGTTATACCAACTGCCGCCGGCGTGGCGATGCCATGCGTGGCCGCCGCGATAACTGGCGTAGAACACCGGCCTACCAAAGAAGAAGTGGTCGCGATGGGGATAGCGTGCATAGATGCTGAAATGCCAGAAACCGTCGCGCCAGACAAGTGGGCGGAAAAAGTATGCCGCGCTGCGGAATGCCTCAAGTTGCCAACTCAGAAGCACATAACTCAAGTCGAGATTGCGGCGCTCCCAGTAGACTCCGAAGACATCGTCGTAACTCGTGACACCCATCAGGTAGTCGAGATTTATCTCGTAGGCAGCCTCGTACTGCTCTTGAGTGAGATTCAGTTCGTAGGCCATCTTGTCGGTGAGAAACAGAGCCTCGTTGCGGGCCTGCTCATAACTCATTGCCTTGCCTGCTGTTGCTACCAGCAACATTGTCAGGACTATCATCATCTTCTTCATAGTTGTAGTTTTTGGGTTTATGCTCTTACTGTGAAGTCTTTCACTTGTTTCTGCTGCAAAGAAAAGGAGAAAAAGGCGCCGAAACAAAGGTTTTTCCCTAAATACGGATGGGGAATTCCCTAAAAACAGGTAAAATATTTGACGATTACGCAAATTTTCGTACTTTTGCAGCGATGAAACAACTGTTGCTTTCAGTTGTTGTGGCCTGTTTCGCAATTCCAGTGCAAGCACAGTACGACGACGATACTGCCACAACAGGACTAAAATACAAGGTGGAGATGCAAGCCTCGCTCTCCAATGGCGACCACGAGCCATTATGGCTGAATGCCAACAAGTATGGCCTAAGTTCGTTGTCAAAATCAAACGGCTACCTGCGAGCCTCCATCGAACGGCCACTTTCCAACGATCTTTATAAACGCTTTGGCTACAGTTATTCCGTCGACTTGGCGGCAGCAACAGGTTTTACCAGTCGCTTCGTAGTGCAGCAGGCCTATTTGGAAGGGCGATGGCTCAAGGGACTGCTCACCGTGGGAAGCAAGGAACAGCCTATAGAACTGAAAAACCAGAAACTGAGCACCGGCGCACAGACGCTGGGCAAGAACGCAAGACCTGTGCCGCAGGTGAGACTGTCGCTGCCCGAATATTGGGAAGTGCCGCTCACTCGGGGATGGCTCAGCCTAAAAGGCCATATCGCCTACGGCATGACTACCGACGACAAATGGCAGCGCGACTTCACGCAGCAGCAGACGAAATACACCAGTGGCGCTCTCTATCACAGCAAGGCCGGATACCTGAAGATCGGCAATGACTACAGAATGATGCCCGTTTCGCTCGAGTTGGGTCTTGAGATGGCGTGCCAGTTTGGCGGCAAAGCCTACAATGCCAGAGATCAGATCGTTGAAAACGAAGGCGGACTGAAAGGCATGGTCAGGGCTCTGATTCCAAGCGGTGGCGAATCTGTTGAGACCCAATACCGCAACACGTCGGGCAATCATCTCGGCAGTTGGATGTTCCGCCTTAATTTCGACTACGATACGTGGTACTTCGGGCTCTACGGAGATCATTTCTTTGAGGACCAGTCGTCAATGCTGCAAACGGGATGGAGCGGATATGGCAGCGGAGAGGAATGGAACAAGCGTACCTCAACGCGCATAATGGTCTATAGTTTCAAGGACATGCTGCTTGGCGCTGACCTACGCCTTAAACAGATGGGCTATTGGGTTAATAATATCCTTGTGGAATTCCTTTACTCAAAATATCAAAGCGGCCCTGTCTACCACGACCACACGCAGAAACTTTCCGACCAGGTTACAGGAGTTGACAACTACTATAACCACTATATTTTTACAGGCTGGCAGCACTGGGGACAGGCTATAGGCAATCCGCTTTTCACTTCGCCGCTGTATAATAGCGACGGCACAATAAAATTCCAGAACAACCGCTTCTCGGCATGGCATTTTGCGCTGGCCGGCGACCCGTCTGAATTTTTCCATTACAGGCTTATGGCAACGCTGCAACACAGTTTCGGTACCTATCTTACGCCATTTGCAAATCCTGTAAACACGCAGAGCCTGCTGGCAGAGGCAGACTATCATTTCCCTGAATACACTGCGCTGAACACATGGTCTATTAAGGCTGCCGTCGGCGCAGACTTCGGAAGCGTATACGGCAAAAACGTGGGAGCGCAACTCACTATTTCAAAGTCGGACATCCTACACCTAAACAAACGCAAGCGATGAGACACCTTATTATATTAATAGTATTCCTGTCTGCGTTGACGTCGTGTCATTTCATTGAGATGTCGGACAACGGCGACCTTGACGGCTACTGGCAGATGACGCAGGTCGACACCATTGCCACCTGGCACAGTACGGACATGCGCGACAGCCTCTTTTTCTGGGCTGTGCAGATGGACGTGCTGGCTGTAAGGGAGGGTAATGATATGTATTATGACGACATAATCTTCCATTTCATGCATGCCAGTGACTCGCTGGTGATATTCAATCCGCATATTAACAACCGCGACTCGTCGGATATCAAAGTCACTACGCCGGAAATACTTCAGAGATACGGCATTTACGGACTAAGACAGTCATTTTACGTAGAGCAACTCTCAAGTTCGAAAATGATACTGCACAACAGGCTTTTGCGACTTCACTTCCGCAAGTATTAAAATATATAAAAAACAAAGTCAAATGTAATACAATATCCGAAAATTGATATACTTTTGCATCGTTTTATGACCATTTACTATCAACACGAAAAGAAAGAGCGTATGAAAAAGATTATTATCGCAGCATTGCTGCTGGTGTGCAGTTTTGCAACGGTCATGGCACAAAAGCCTGCAGAGATAAAGTTTGACAAGACAACGCACAACTTTGGAACGTTCTCAGAGAAGGAACCCGTAGTAACATGCATATTCACTTACACAAACGTTGGTGAGCAACCGCTGGTAATCAATCAGGCAATCGCCTCGTGCGGCTGCACTGTTCCGGAATACACCAAGACTCCTGTACAGCCAGGTGAAAAAGGACAGATAAAGGTTACTTATAACGGAACAGGTAAATGGGCCGGCCACTTCAAGAAGTCGATTACAGTACGCACAAATGGAGCCGTGGAAATGACACGCCTGTATATTGAGGGAGACATGTTGGAAGCAAAATAAATTCACACTGGTAAGGTAGAAAGATATGAAAAAACTAAAGAAGGTATTGGTATTGGGCAGTGGAGCCCTGAAAATCGGACAAGCAGGAGAATTCGACTATTCTGGTTCGCAGGCGCTGAAAGCCTTGCGCGAAGAAGGCATCTCGTCAGTGCTCGTAAACCCTAACATTGCTACAATACAGACTTCAGAAGGTATTGCCGACAAGGTATACTTCCAACCCGTCACCACACACTTTGTAACAGAAATAATAAAGAAGGAACGCCCCGACGGTATTCTGCTTGCCTTTGGTGGCCAGACGGCGCTCAACTGCGGAACGGAACTCTATCAGAAAGGCATACTGAAAGAGTACGGAGTGGAGGTGCTCGGCACCAGCGTTGAGGCTATTATGAATACTGAGGACCGCGACCTCTTTGTGAAAAAACTGGGCGAGGTAGATTTGAAAGTCCCTGTGTCACACGCCGTGGAGTCGATGGAGGATGCGCTAAAGGCTGCAAAGGAAATCGGTTTCCCTGTGATGATACGTTCGGCCTATGCCCTCGGCGGCCTTGGCTCTGGCATCTGTCCTGATGAGGCAACATTCCGCGAACTTGCAGAGAGCGCCTTCACCTTTGCGCCGCAGATACTCGTAGAAGAGAGCCTGAAGGGATGGAAAGAAATAGAATTTGAATGTATCCGCGATGCCAACGACCACTGCTTTACGGTGGCTTCGATGGAAAACTTCGACCCCCTTGGCATACACACTGGTGAGTCTATCGTTGTGGCTCCAACCTGCTCACTGACGGAAAGCCAGGTAAAGCAACTACAGGACACCACAATCCGTTGCGTTCGGCACCTCGGCATTGTGGGTGAATGTAACATACAGTTTGCATTCAATGCCAACACCAACGACTACCGTATCATAGAAAT